>JAAYMC010000014.1 GCA_012521555.1 Clostridiales bacterium | reverse complement strand
TTTGGAGCGGGCGACGAGGCTCGAACTCGCTACCTCCACCTTGGCAAGGTGGCGCTCTGCCAGATGAGCTACGCCCGCGTATCGCGCATGATTTTTATAATGCGCGTGGTGCCTCCGGTCGGAATCGAACCAACGACACGAGGATTTTCAGTCCTCTGCTCTACCAACTGAGCTACAGAGGCATGTTGGGCGCTTCGTTAAGCACCCTGTAAAGCGACCCAGAACGGGCTCGAACCGTCGACCTCCAGCGTGACAGGCTGGCGTTCTAACCAACTGAACTACTGGGCCATGTTTCGTGGTGGGAACAACAGGGCTCGAACCTGTGACCCCATGCTTGTAAGGCATGTGCTCTAACCAGCTGAGCTATGCTCCCGAGCGGTGTCTCGTTTCGGCTGCCGTCCCGACGACAATGACTATTATACATATCCACCATATCCTTGTCAACAGCTTTTTTCTACTTTTTCGAGACACGCCCAGGAGTCAATTTGCACAATATGTTGCGCCTGTTTCGCCCTATCTATACAATATATTCCACAAACGCCTATTTTGCCGCGCGCTTTTGGAGAAGCTCGGCCGGGTCGAAGCGGTAGACCCTGTCGCAAAACTGGCATGTCACTTCGACGGGTTCGCCCTTTTCCGCCATCTCTTTAAGCTCGCCGTCCTCGACGTTTGCGATGGCCGCAAGCACGCGCTCTTCGCTGCAGTAGCACCTGTATTCAATCTCCCGCCGCTCCAGGATATGCGGGGAAAACCCGTCGAGCACGCGGTAGATCAGCGACTCAAGCGAGCCATCCTTAAGGCGCGCCGTGACGGCGCCCGTCTCGGCGATGTTCTGCTCGAGCTTGTCCAGAAGGCTATCGTCCGCGCCCGGAAGAAGGCGCAGGATATAGCCGCCGGCGGCGGCGACGGACTGGTCGCGGTCCACCAGCACGCCGAGGGCGACGGCGCTGCGCGTCTGCTCGCTTTCAAAGAAGTAGACGGAAAAGTCCTCCGCGATTTCGCCGGAGACGAGCGCGACGCTGCCGACGTACGGCTCCTTGAGCCCTAAGTCCTTGATGACGGTGAGAAGCCCGTCCCGCCCGACGGCGGCGCCGACGTCGAGCTTCCCGTCGTCGCGCAGCGGCAGGTCGACGTGCGGGTTTTGCACGTACCCGCGCACGTTGCCGTGGCTGTCCGACACGACGAGGATGGTGCCGAGCGGCCCGCCCCCGTTGATGCGCACGGTGACGGACGCCTCCTCCACCTTCATCTCGCTGCCGATCATGGCCGCGGCGGCAAGCGTTCTTCCCAGCGCCGCCGTGGCGACGGGCAGCGTCCTGTGGATCTGGCGCGCGCGCTCCGTGATTTCACGGGTGGAGACCGCGATGATTTGTATAAAGCCGTCCTGTGAGACGGCGCGAATCAGCTCGTCCATGCTTTGTACTCCTTAGACCTTATTCCGGTTTCCGCGCGGCGAGAAACACGCGCATCGCGTCCTCCTCAGGCGGCTGCGGCTTCAGCTCCCCGAAAAGGCGGACGTCGACAAACCCCGCCTCGGCAAGCTGGCGGGCAAGCCAATCAGGCTCGTGCGCGTATTCGACGTGCTCCTCACGCTGCCTTTCCCAGAGCTTTCCGCGCCGCGCGAATAAATCGATGCCGTAGCGGCACGCGTTTTCCCTCTCGTCAAACTCCGCGCGCCAGACGCAGAAAACGTCCTCGTTTTCGTCGAGGAACACCTGCCCGTCCATCCAGCGAAGCTTGCAGGGCGTGTTGACGTCAAACACCAGCACCCCGCCCGGCTCCAGAAACAACCGGATGCGGCGGAACGCCGTCATGAGCGCGTCCGGCGGCAGATAATTCATCCCGTCGAGGGCGCACACGGCGGCGTCCACCGTTCCATACAGGTCCAGCGCTTCGAGCCGCTGGCAGACGAGCAGCGGCATAGGGTCAAGGTCTTGCAGTTTGTCCATGGCCACCGAGAGCATGTCCTCCGAGGCGTCGACGCCGATGACGTCGTACCCGCGCCGGGCGAGGATGCGCGTGAGCGTCCCCGTCCCGCAGGCAAGGTCCGCAGCTGTGCGCACTTTAGCGCCCATCATGGCGAATACTTCCTCATAGAAATCGGCGAACCGCTCGTAGGGCACGTCCGGCGTAAGGTCGTCGTAATAGCGCGCGAGGGCTGTGTAAGCGCTCATTTCGTTTCGTTTTTCGATTCGCTCTGCTTTTTCTTTTCGTCGAGGCGTTTAAAGGCGATTTCGTACCCGTCCGCGCCGTACATCAGGCTCCTGTTGACGCGGCTGATGGTGGCGCTCGACGCGCCTGTAAGCTCGAGGATGGTGTTGTAGATGTGGCCTTCGTGAAGCAGCCGCGCGACCTGATACCTCTGCTCCATGGCGCGCAGCTCGGAGACGGAGCACAGGTCGTCGAAGAACCGCATGCACTCGTCGACCGTCTCGAGCGTCAGTATGGCTTCATACATCTCTAAGTTGCGCTCTCTCTTCGCGTTCTTAAGGTTCTTGTTCATAAGCAACCTCCACCGTGCAGGTATATAGTTCTCCGCTTATCTATATTACAACACTAAAGCGTTAAAATAAAGAGAAAAAAAATAAAGTTTTAACCTTGCGGCAGAGATTTTCATATTCTAGGGCGAAGGGGCGTGAGAATGAATGTTGACAGTCATACAAGGGCAGCTCAAAAACGACTTTGAGTGCGACGGCATCGTATTGCTCAAGGCCACATTCGACTACCCCATCGTCAGCGGCACGACGAACCGCGCGGCGCGGCGCATCAACGGTTACTACAAGCAAATCGCCAGCACGCTTATGAAACGCGCGCGCAGCGAGCTCCTGCCCGCTGCGATCGACGAGTACAAGTACGCGACGGAAAACGGCTATCCGTTCCGCCCGTACGAGACGGTGATGAAGTTCACCGTATCCTACAACGACCAGGATATCCTGAGCCTTTACTACGACGTCTACGACTATATGGGCGGCGCGCACGGCTCCACGAGGCGCTTCGGGGACACCTGGCGCAGCTCGACGGGCTGGTTTCTGTGCCTGACCGACTTTTTCCCGCGCGGCACAAACGTAAGGCGCCTTCTCACGGACAACGCCATCTACATCGCCCAGAAACAGCAGGCCGAAGGGACCCACTCCTACTACGACGATTACCCCAAGCTCATACGGCGGCATTTCAACCGGTCGAAATTCTACATAGTCCCCGAGGGCGTGGCCATCTTCTACGACCAGTACGCCATCGGGCCGTACGTCGAAGGCATCCCCGTCTTCGTGTACGAAACGGAGATTAAAACATATCCCTAAAACCCTAAATCCTGACCGCTCATCAGCGCGTCCTGCATCAGGCAGGCGTCGACATCGAGGCCTTTCGTCATTGCGAGGGCCTCGTTTATGTCGTAATCGACGATCTGGTCTCCCCGCATGCAGATAATGCGGTTGTACGTGCCGGAAAGGAGCAGCTCCACCGCCTTGTAGCCCATGCGGGAGGCCGTCACGCGGTCGCGCACCAGCGGCGGACCGCCCCGCTGGAGATGGCCCAGCGTCGTAACGCGGGTGTCGACACCCGTGGCCTCTTTAATCTTCGCCGCCACCGCCTCGGCGGACATCGACGCGCCCTCCGCGACGATGACGGTAAAATGCGTCTTCCCGGACAGCCTCGCCGCGCGGATGCGGTCGGCCACGTCCGTCTCAAAGTCTATTTCCATCTCGGGGATCAGCGTCACCGTCGCGCCCGTGGCGATGCCGACGTTGAGCGCGAGATGGCCGGAATGGCGGCCCATAACCTCGACGACGGAGCAGCGCTCATGGGACTGCATCGTGTCGTTGAGCCTGTCCACCGCCTCGACGGCCGTGTTGCAGGCCGTGTCGAACCCGATGGTGTACGACGTGCAGCCGATGTCGTTGTCGATGGTGCCGGGGATGCCGATGACGCGCACGCCCAGTTCCGCGAGCTTCTGCGCGCCGTGGAAAGACCCGTCCCCGCCGATGACGATAAGCCCGTCAAGGCCCATGAAGCGGCAGTTGTCGGCGGCGCGCTTTTGCCCTTCGGGCGTGAAAAACTCGGCGCTGCGGGCGGTAAAGAGCACCGTTCCGCCGTGCTTGCTGATGCCGGCGACCTGGCCTGCCGTCAGCGGAATCATGTCGCCGCTGATTAGGCCGTTAAAGCCGCGCCGGATGCCCACGCACTCCACGCCGAAGTGAATGGCCGTGAGGACGACGGCGCGAATGGCCGCGTTCATGCCGGGCGCGTCGCCGCCGGAGGTGAGAACGCCGATTCTCCTTATCTTCTCCGCCATTATGTCCGCCATGATGCGTCCCTCCCGGGTTCTATCTGAAGGTTTCAAGCGCGCCGTCGAGCAGCTCAAGGCGCGTAAACGCGGCAAAATCAGGCTTAAGGTCCGGCTCGTAAAGCTCTATGGCCTGCACGAGCAGCGCGGGGCTGAGCGTCGGGTTTTGGGCCGACAGGCGCGCCTCAAAAATCAGCGCACAGTCGCTCTGCGAGAGGATCGTAAGCGCGCCGATGTGCGGTGTGATGTTAAAGTCCGCCGTGCCTTTTTTCGTCCTTTTCGGGACAAGCACTTCCTCCCTCTCGTAAAGCGCCCGCAGCCGCGCCGTCAGGTCCCGCGGCAAACCCTTATCGTACTCAAGGCGCACCGAGACGCACACCCACTTTATCTCCGAAAACCTGCGCTCCGAGTCGTACGCCTTCAGGACGCGTACGCCCTCGGGCAGGGCGTCATTGAGGCGTTTTTCCGTGTCCTCCGGCAGCGGCTCGGCAAGGAGGTCAAAATCCATCAGCTCGCACACGCTCGCCGTCCCTACGGAAAGCGGCAGCGCGAAGTTCATGACCGGGTGCGGGTTAAACCCCTCGGTGTGGCGCAGCGGAAGAGATGCGCGGGCGAAGGCGCGCTGGAACGTGCGCATGAGGTCGAGGTGCGAGATGTAAACCGCGCGGCCCGTTTTGGTAAAAAGCAAGCGGTGTCTACTCATCGCAGCGCCGTCCCCCTTTCAAAAGCGCGGCCGCGCCGCACCCCGTGCACTGCACGCGGCAGTCCGGCGTGACGGCGCCCCCCAGCGCCGCCTCCCATTCCCTGCGGAAAAACGCGCGGGAAACGCCGACGCTCGTCACGTTCCACGGGAAAACCTCGTCCTCAGAGCGCTCACGCAGGGCGTAAAAGTCCGGGTCGAGGCCGCAGGCCCTGAAAGCCTCCATCCACCTGTCAAAGGAGAAGTACTCCTCCCACGCCTCGAGCTTGCCGCCGTTTTTCTGCACGCGCTCCAAAACGGCGCCAAGCCGCCTGTCCCCGCGGGAGAGGACGGCTTCAATGTAGCTTGTTTCCGGGTCGTGCCAGTTATACGTGATGGCGCGCGATTTAATCGCGCCGCGGAGCAGCTCCACGCGGCGGCGGTACTCGTCCCGCGGCACCTGCGCGGCCCACTGAAACGGCGTGTGCGGCTTCGGGATGAAGCAGGAGGTGCTCACGGTGATGCGCACGCCGCGGTTTTTGTTCTTCGCGTGCTTCTTCCACACCTGCAGCACTTTTTCAGCCAGCTCGGCGATGGCGAGGACGTCCTCGTCCGTCTCCGTGGGAAGGCCGAGCATGAAGTAGAGCTTCACGGCGCTCCAGCCGCCTTCAAAGGCGATCCGGCATGTATTCAGGAGGTCTTCCTCCGTCACGTTTTTGTTAATCACGTCCCGCAGCCTCTGGCTGCCCGCCTCGGGCGCGAAGGTCAGCCCCGTCTTGCGCACGGCCTGCACTTTCTCCATCAGCTCCACGGAGAAATTGTCCGCCCTAAGCGACGGGAGCGACAGGCTCACCTTCCGCGGCGTGCAGTAATCCAAAAGCGCGTCGCACAGGGGACCTAAGTGCCTGTAATCGCTCGTGCTCAGGGACAGGAGGGCCAGCTCCTCGTAACCGGAAAACGCAAGCGCCTCTCTCGCCTGCTCGGCGAGGAGTTCCGGCGAGCGGGCGCGGACGGGGCGGTACGCAAACCCCGCCTGGCAGAACCGGCAGCCCCGCACGCAGCCGCGAAACAGCTCCAGCGCCGTGCGGTCGTGGACGACTTCCGTCGTGGGGATAATCGTTTTGACCGGATACGGCGCTCTTTCAAAGTCCTCCGCGATGCGCTTGACGACGGGGTACGGCGCGCCCTCCCGCGGCTCGATCGACGCAATCGTGCCGTCTTCGTTGTACTTTACATCGTACAGGCCCGGCACGTAAATCCCCGGGATTTTCGCGGCGCGGCGCAGGAATTCCTCTTTCGTAAGCCCCGCGTCCCGCGCTTCGGCGTACGCCGTAATGAGCTCGGAGTTGACCTCCTCCCCTTCCCCGATGATGAACAGGTCGATAAAGTCCGCCATCGGCTCGGGGTTGTACGCGCACGTCCCGCCGGCGACGACAAGGGGCGGAAGCGCCGTCCTGTCCGAGGCGCGGATGGGCACGCCGGCCAGGTCGAGCATGTTGAGCACGCTCGTGTACGCCATCTCGTAGCCCAAGGAGAAGGCGATGATGTCGAACATGAAAACGGGGTCGCCGCTTTCCAGCGCGTAAAGGGGGATGCCATCGCGGCGCATCTCCTCCTCCATGTCGCCCCAGGGCGCGAAAACGCGCTCGCACCACACGCCGGGCATGTCGTTGGCGATGGCGTAAAGGATGCGCAGTCCGATGTTGGACATGCCGATTTCGTACGTGTCGGGGAAGCACAGCGCGACGCGGGTGTGCACGCCCGCGATGTCCTTAACGGTCTGGCCGTACTCGCCGCCCGTATAGCGGGCCGGCTTTTGAACTTTTTGCAGTATTCTCTCTAGCTTTCGGTTCATGGAACACTTCCGTCATGCATTTTCTCATCGATTTTATACCATGCCTGCCCGTTTGACAATAGCTAAGGAGCAGCCACGCCCCGACGAGAAGCAGGGTGAAATTGACGCGCGTGTGGATGAAAACATACGCGCCAGCGCTGAGCACCATCAAAATCAGGGCGCACCCGGCGACGGCCGAGACCCTGTCGGCCGCCTCCTGCCCGTATTTTGAAGCGACAAGCGCGTAGAGCGCGCGCCCGCCGTCGAGCGGGTAGATGGGCAGGATGTTCATAAAAAAGAAGAGGAAACTCAGGCCCGCGAGAAGGTACCCGCCCTGAAATACGCCGATGCGCGCGGCGGCCGCCGCGAGAAGAGAGAGCAGCAGGCTGGCAAACGGCCCCGCGAGCACGGCGAGCACGTCGGCGCGGTACGGCATCACGCCCTCCACGCGGAGATTAAAGCCCCACATCTCGATTTCAAAGCACTCAAGGCGCAGCCCCAGCGCGCGGCAGGCCAGAAAGTGCCCCAGCTCGTGCGCGGCGGCCGCGATGAGCACATAGAGCGCAAATTCCGCCGTATCAAAAAAATAAACGGCCGCGAGCGCCAAAAGCGCCCCACCGCTGATGCGTACTTTTCCGATTTTCATGACCAGCGCAGGTAAAACTCAGGGTTGACGTTGAGACCGCTGACCTTCAGCTCAAAATGCAGGCACGGGCTTGTGGCGTTGCCGGTTTTTCCCACGGCGCCGACGCGCTGCCCCATGACGACGGCTTGTCCCTCGGAGACGTGGACGGCCGACAGGTGCCCGTAGAGCGTCTCGACGGAGCCGTGGCTGACCACGACGAATCTGCCCATCGTCGGGCTGTCGCCGACGGCGATGACCTTCCCGTCCGCAAACGCGCGGACGACAGTCCCCTCCTCCGCGGCGATGTCCGTCCCGTAGTGAAAGCGCACCACGTTGTCATCGGGACTTTCGCGGTAGCCGAAGGAGGAGGAGACTGTCCCTTCCACGGGGATCTGATACTCAAAAGGGATGCGCGGCATCTCGTACGTCACGCCCGCCGGGATGGCGTAATCGGAGTACGCCTCCTGGCCTTGCAGAAACGCGGCCATGATTGCGTCCGCCAGATCCGTGTTCGCGGCGCCCTCCGGCTCCCCGTTCGTTACCGCGTCCCCCGTTTCCTCTGCCGCCGCATCCTGGGCAAACGCCGGGACGGCGCTGTCCTCGTTTTCAACGGGGGTCGCTTCCTCCTCCGGGGCGTCCCTTGTCGTAAACGCCTGCGTGAACGCCTCGCCGAGCGCCTCCGTAAACTTCCGCTCCCCGCTCAGGCCCTCGCCAAGCGTGGCGAGCGCCTCCTTGTAGTTGACCGACGCGGTGATTTTCCTCCCGATTGCCTGGAGCGTTTCCGGGAACGCAAACTTCAGGAGCACGGCGATGATAAGCAGCGCAAAGCAAATCGCAAGCCGCACCGCCTGCCTGCGCGCGATTTCGTCGGTGCGGCGCGCGTACGGAGAGGCAGAGCGCGTGCGCCGCCTTCTCCCGCGGTATGACCTGTATCCTTCCATCAAAACACCTCCCCCCGGCATTTCCAGTATATTCTATTATGTACAGGCTTATGCCCTTTCAGTCTCACAGCAAAATAAAACCGCCGCCCGTTTAAGGCGGCGGTATGGCGCGTTTTCAGTTGCAGCGAAAGCGGGCCTTTCGACACGGCGCGCTCTCCATGCCGAAGAAAGCCTCGCTATATTTAAATAATTAATGAGACAGCTGCCTGAGGCTTTAGTACGGCAGGCGTGTGACGACGGTTTCGATGAGCTTTTTAAACTGCGCGGCGGCTTTGTCTGCCGTCTCCTGCACTTCCTCGTGCGTCAGCGGGACTTTGGACAGCCCCGCGGCCAGGTTCGATATGCACGAGATGCCGCCGACGCGCAGCCCCATGTGGTTTGCGGCGATGGCCTCGACGGCCGTGCTCATCCCGACGGCGTCGGCCCCCAGAAGGCCGTAGAGCCGGATTTCGGCGGGCGTCTCAAAGTTCGGCCCCGAGCACTGGATGTACACGCCCTCCTTGAGCGGGATTTTCAGGTCCCTCGCCGCGGAGCGGATAATCTCCTTAACTTCCGGGTGGTAGACCGTGCTCATATCGGGAAAGCGCGGACCGAGCTTGTCGATATTCTCCCCGATGAGGGGCGACGGGACGTTCCAGAGGATGTGGTCCCGGATGAGCATAAAGTCGCCGGGTGAAAAGCTCGTGTTGATGCCGCCCGCGGCGTTCGTCAGGAGCAGCGTTTTCGCGCCGAGAAGCCCCATGATGCGGATGGGCATGACGACGTCCGTCACGGAATAGCCCTCGTAATAGTGGACGCGCCCCTGCATGACGACGACGGGGACGTGGCGGATGCGCCCGAACACGAAGCGCCCCTTGTGCCCCGGGACGGTGCTCACGGGGAATCCGTCGAGCTCCTCGTACCCCACCGTGCACTCGACGTCGATCTCGTCGGCGTACCCGCCGAGCCCGGAGCCCAGAACGAGCGCCACGCGGGGCTCAAACGACGTTTTCTCGCGGATTTTCGCGACGTTTTT
>JAAYMC010000013.1 GCA_012521555.1 Clostridiales bacterium | reverse complement strand
GTTCCTGACAGCAGTAAGATGGCTCTGATGCTTGAGCTTCATAAGGGCATTTTAATCACAGACGAGATGAGTATGTTCCGCTTTTCCGGGGACTCCGTTTATATTCCCCTGCCCGACTTAGGCTCTCTCAGGCTTGGAGTTGTCTGGAACAACAAGTCCTCGAATGCATGCAGCAGGACTTTCATCGAGTATCTCAGGCAAGAGCGTAAAGCCAGCATCTCATGACCGGACGCTCATTTTTAATAACCGGCCATCCGAGTAAATTGTTATCCGCTACATAAAGCAATTTTTCCCTCCCTATGCTTTGCTTCTTTGGCACCACCGCTTATTTCCCCTCAGTATTCTGCGGGGCTTTTGGTGTTGCCATCAAACATAGGGAGGTTTTTATATTTATGAAGATTGTCATCGTAGGAGGCGTCGCAGCCGGAGGGTCGGCAGCCGCCCGTGCAAGAAGAATGGATGATACTGCGGAGATTATTCTCCTGGAAAAGGGCAGCTATGTTTCCTTTGCAAACTGCGGCCTTCCCTACTATCTCGGCGGAGAAATCCCCAACCGGGATTCCCTGCTCCTCGTCCGCCCGGAGCTGTTCCGGAACCGCTTTCACGTTCAGGTGCGGCTAAATAACGAGGTCACGGAAATCCGCCGAAAGGAAAAGACCGTACTTGTCTCATCTCCGGAGGGTGTTTACGAGGAGAGCTATGATAAGCTGATTCTCGCCACGGGAAGCGAGCCAATCGTCCCCGCCATTGAGGGGGCGGCGCTTGAAAACATCCATACTGTCTTTACCATCGACGACGTGGACGCGATTATGTCCAAGCTTGACAATGGCGTTGAACACGCCGTCATCGTCGGCGCGGGCTTTATCGGGATTGAGACAGCAGAAAACCTTGTAAAGCGCGGCATCCCCACGACAATCGTCGAAATGAAAAGCCAGATTCTGAACATTCTCGACCCGGAGTTTTCTCCGCCCATCGAAGCCCATATGAAGGATGCCGGACTGGAGGTCCGTCTGAATCAGTCCGTCAAGGCTTTCCGCGGCGAGAACAAAGTGGAAGAGGTCATACTGTCCGACGGCACCGCGCTCCCTGCTGACCTGGTCATCATATCCGCGGGCGTTCGGCCGCGGTCACAGCTGGCGGCGGCGGCAGGACTTGAGATCGGCAAATACGGCGGCATCGTCGTCAATGAGTACATGCAGACCAGCGATCCCTGCATCTATGCCGCGGGCGACGCGGCGGAATCCCGCCACATGGTGACCGGAAAGCCGGTCAGCGTCGCTTTGGCCGGAAATGCGAACAAGCAGGGCCGTATTGCGGGCAGCAACGCCGTCGGCGGCCGCCTCAGATATCAGGGCACGCTGGCGACCTCGATCCTGAAGATCTTCGATCTCACTGCGGCCCGAACCGGCCTCACAGAACGCGAGGCGCTGGCAAACGGCCTTGACTGTTTCAGCGTCTTTATACCCGCGCCAAACAGCGTCAGATATTATCCGGACGCCGGCTGGATGATTCTCAAGCTGACTGCCCTGAAGGACAGCGGCAAGATCATCGGTGCGCAGGCTGTAGGCGATAAGGGCGTTGACAAGCGGATTGATGTGATAGCCGCGTCCATCTACGCCGGTCTCACCGTCTACGACCTGGAAAACCTTGATCTCTGCTATGCGCCCCCCTACTCCTCGCCGAAAAGCCCGGAGATCCTGGCCGGCATGGTGGCCTCGAACGTTCTGCGCGGCGACATCCGCCTGGTTCTGCCGTATCAGCTGGAGCAGTTCCTGAAAGAGACGAATGCCGAGCTGATCGATGTCCGGGAGATCCCCGAATGGAACGCGGGGCACATCGAGGGCGCAAGGCTGATCCCTCTCGACGAGCTGAGGAAGAATCCTGAACAGCTCGATAAATCAAAGACGTACGCCGTGTACTGCGGCGTCGGAAAACGCGCTTATGACGCCTGCCGTTTCCTCACACAGCATGGATAT
Organism: Clostridiales bacterium; assembly: GCA_012521555.1. Lineage (GTDB taxonomy): Bacteria > Bacillota > Clostridia > Oscillospirales > Oscillospiraceae > Sporobacter. The sequence continues at coordinate 29,502 of JAAYMC010000013.1, read as the reverse complement.
GACGTCTTTAACGTCACCGGCGGCTATGATGCGTATATCATGGACGTCTAATAAGGCGTCTCCGGCATTTCCGTGTCAGCATTTCCGTACGATTAGGCTGGAGGGAAGCAGACTTCGGCGGCCGGGCAGCCCCGTCCGAGCTTACCGCGAACGGCAGGCGGGGTACCGCATGGTTTGAAGGCCGCTCATGATTATGGAGGTAAAAGTATGAAGTACGAAAACCTTTTCAAGCCCATTCTGATTGGAGACACGCTCTTTAAAAACAAGATCTTCTGCGCCCCGACAGGGCACCCGGACGTTTCCGTTGACGGAGATTTTTCTGACGACGTTATTTCCTACTATGAGCGCAAGGCTCAGGGCGGCGCAGCCACCGTCACGCTCGGCGAGGCAATCGTAGACAGTAAGTATGGCAAACGCCATTCCTTCCAGCTCAGCCTGGACTTCACCAACACCCGTCATTCCCTCTCCCGTGTGGCTGATGCGATCCGGCGGCACGGCGCCATCCCCAATATTGAACTGCAGCACTCCGGCATGAACGCCACCCCGGGTGTCGTGACCCCCGGCTTCTGCACTGGCGCTGACTTCGTCTACGGCCCGAGCGACGACATCATCGGCAACAAAAAAATCGTCGCAATGCCTGAGGAGGAGATCTGGCGCGCCATCGAAAAGTTTGCCGACGCCGCCCTGATGGCTAAAAACTGCGGTTTCGGCATGGTCCTGATCCACGCCGGTCACGGCTGGCTCCTCAACCAGTTCCTCACCCCGCGCCTCAACAAGCGGACGGACAAATGGGGCGGCAGCGTTGAAAACCGTGCCCGCTTCACCATCGAGGTCTGCGATGCAATCCACAGAAAATGCGGTAAAGGCTTTCCCGTCGAGGTCCGCATCAGTGCCTCCGAGGTTCTGGAAGGCGGCTATGGCATAGACGAGGGCATCGCCATCGCCAAGCTCCTGGAGGGCCACGCCGATATTATCCACTGCTCTGTCGGCTGCGGCATCGGCCTTCCCAACAGCGCACGCACCTTCAGCATCACGCACCCCTGCATGTTCAAGGACGACGGTGTGAACGTCAAATACGCAGCCGAGGTCAAAAAGCACATTAAAAACACGCCGGTGGCTGCCGTCGGCGCCCTTTCCGATCCCGCGCTGATGGAGGAGATCATTGCAACGGGCAAGGCGGACATCGTCGAGATGGCTCGCGGTCTTATCTGTGATCCCGATCTGCCCAACAAAGCCAGAGAGGGCCGGGATGAAGACATCGTCAAATGTATGCGTTGCTTCTCCTGTTTCTCCAACGCCCACGACAAGGGCATGTTCTGGTGCGCTCTGAACCCGCAGACAAACCGTGAGCGCTATTTTCTTCACGATTCCGACAAGGTCAATCCCAGGAAGGTCCTCGTTGTCGGCGGCGGCATCGCCGGTATGCAGGCGGCCCTCACTGCGACGGAGAACGGCCACAAGGTTATTCTCTGCGAGAAGAGCGGCCGGCTCGGCGGACGAATCCGCTGCGAGGAAAAGGTCCCCTTCAAGAAGCACCTGAGCGAATACATCGCGCAGCGTGAACGTCTTATCGCCGAGTCCTCCATCGAGGTGCGCCTTAATACAGAAGTCACGCCTGAATACGCCCGGTCTGTCGGTGCGGACGCAATCATTGCCGCACTGGGCACGAAACCCGTTAAGCCGAATATCGACGGTATCGACGGCGCCAACGTCATGCTCGCTGACGATGCGTATGCCGAACCCGACAGGGTCGGCGAGAGCGCCGTGATACTCGGCGCCGGCTTTGTCGGCACGGAGCTTGCCATCTACCTGCACTCTGTCGGCAAGAAGGTCACCGTTGTCGAGATGGGCGACAAGATCAACACCGCCGGCAATAATCTCCACGGTATAGCCGTCAGGCTCAAGATGGAAGAGGAAAACATCCCCATCCACTTTAGCAGCAAGGCTGTGAAGATTGATGAGAAAGGCGTGGTTTGTGAGACGCCCGATGGCACCGTCCGCTACGACGCTGACACCGTCATCTACGCCGTCGGGCAGAAATCTCTGACTGATGAAACCGCTGCGCTCTATGACTGCGCCCCCAGGTTCTACCCGATAGGAGACTGCGTGACCCCGCAAAATATCGGCTACGCCACGCTCACTGGTATGTCCGTTGCACGGGACATCGGCCGGTATTAATCCCGGGGCGATACGGCAAACAGAATAGACGCGCCGGTGATTGTCCATTCCGTACATAAAAAATATCCGCGTAAAACTATGCGAGGTGGGGCTTCTGCCCCACCTCGCCGCTTCATTTAATAAACTGGAAAAACCGCATTAGGACAATAAAACGCTTCAAGTTTGATGACGAACTAGCAAAGTGAAAAGTCCAAGTCGGAGTAGAGGCTTGCAACAACGGAAAACGGCTTCCGTCAGCGCGTGGATATCTGCTGCAAGTTTGTTGCAACCGAATAATACTGGACTACATAAACTCCGCAAAAAGAAAAAGGACTTATTACACAAAAGTGTAATAAGTCCTTGGCGGAGAAGGAGGGATTCGAACCCTCGATACCCTTTTGGGGTATACACGATTTCCAATCGTGCGCGCTCGACCAGGCTACGCGACTTCTCCATCTTCGCTGTCCTGCTCGAAAACCAGCAAGCTCAGTTATTATAGATGAAACGGCGCGGCCTGTCAAGCCGTTTGCAGCGCTTTGCGCTGCCTCTTTTTTCAAAGCGCGCCCTGCGCGGCAAATGCCGGGGCTGGCAGCCGCCGGAGGCGGCCGCGCCGTTTTTCGCGGCGCGAAGTGCTTGCGCTTACCTTTTGAGCTGCACGTTTTTGCGCACGCGCCAAAACGCTAATATGGACGGCTGCGCGTTCTTTGTGCGCACGGAGAAACGTTGATAAAGCGGCCGCGCGCTATGAGCGTCAAGCTGGCAGCCTGCCGGCGGCGGTCGCGCCGTTTTTCGCGGCGCGGAAAGAGCCTGCCGGCTGCCTGAGGTAGCCACGTGTTTTTTCGCGCACAGAGAAACGCTGATATGAACACGCGCCGGAGATGGCCGCGGCCATGCGCGCGGCAAACACGCGCGCCGGAGCGCGGGCGCGTTTTTTATATGCGTCAAGCGCCCGGCCACATGGGCATGCGAACACGCGCCGGTATCTTGCCGGAGCGCGGCCGCGTTTTTGCGTACGCGGTATGCGCCCGTCACGCCAAATATCGCGCCGCTTTTCACACATGGCGCGTCAATGAGCCTCACAAGGCCGCGCGCGGCGGGGCGCCGCGCCCGCAAATAGCGATTGCCCGCGGGGAGAAAATAGCGTATAATGATGAAATTAAATTACGCTTATTTTCGGGGAATTCAGCGCGCAGAGTGAAAACGCGCCATCTCCCCGCGGCGCGTTATGCGCGCGCATAAAACAACGACAGACCGCTTTGCGCGGTGGAATGGAGAGCATACGCCATGAAACTCGGTATCGTGGGGCTGCCGAACGTCGGCAAGTCCACACTGTTTAACGCCATCACAAACGCCGGCGCCGAAAGCGCCAACTACCCGTTCTGCACCATCGACCCGAACGTCGGCGTCGTCGCCGTGCCGGACGAGCGCCTCCTTTTCCTGCGGGACATGTACAACCCGAAAAAGGTGACGCCCGCCGTCATCGAATTTGTCGACATCGCTGGGCTCGTGCGCGGCGCGTCCCGCGGCGAAGGGCTGGGCAACAAGTTCCTCAGCAACATCCGCATGACGGACGCCATCGTCCACGTCGTACGCTGCTTCGACGACCCGGACGTCGTCCACGTCGAAGGCGGCGCTGACCCGTTGCGGGACATCGACATCATCAACATCGAGCTGATTATGGCCGACCTTGAGATGGTGGAGCGGCGCATCGAAAAGGCGAAAAAAGCCGCAAAGGGCGACAGGAAATTCGAGCAGGAGGCCGCCCTCTTCGAGCGCCTGCGGGACCACCTCAACGACTCGAAGCCGGCGCGCAGCTTCGCGTGCACGCCGGAGGAAATGGCCGTCATCGCCACCTCCGACCTGCTCACGCTCAAACCCGTCATCTACGCCGCGAACATGGACGAGCAGAGCTTTACCGCGGGGTATGAAAAAAACCCGTACTATCAGGCCGTCCGCGACTGCGCCGCCCTGGAGGGGGCGCAGGTCCTGCCGATTTGCGCCAAGACGGAGCAGGAAATCGCGCAGCTTGACGAAGACGAGCGGCAGCTCTTCCTCGAGGAGCTGGGCATCCGCGAGTCGGGCCTTGACCGGCTCATCAAGTGCTCCTACAGCCTCCTCGGCCTCATCTCCTTCCTCACCGCCGGGGCCGACGAGTGCCGCGCGTGGACTATCAAGAAAGGGACGAAGGCGCCGCAGGCGGCCGGCAAAATCCATTCCGACTTTGAGCGGGGCTTTATCCGCGCCGAAGTGGTCTCGTTCGAGGACCTGAAAAACGCCGGCTCCATGGCGGCGGCGCGCGAGCGCGGGCTCGTGCGCTCGGAAGGCAAGGATTACGTCATGCAGGACGGCGACGTCGTCCTCTTCCGGTTTAACGTATGAATCCGGCGACTCCTCCCCGCCGCCGCGTCGACCTCATCGACGCGCTGCGCGGCCTTGCCGTCGTCCTCATGGTGATGCACCACTTCGCCTACGACCTCGTCGTGTACGCCGGCGCGCCCGTGTGGCTGTTCACCAACCCCGTCATCGACTTTTTCCACTACATCTTTGCCGGGCTGTTCATCTTCCTGTCCGGCGTTTCCTCCCGCTTTTCCCGCAGCAACATCAAGCGCGGGCTGCGCGTCCTTGCCGCGGCGCTTCTGATTACCGCCGTGACGCACCTGCCGTTTATCGACGCGCCCATCATCTTCGGCATTTTGCACCTGCTGAGCTTCTGCATGCTCTTTTACGGCCTGACCCGCCGGCTGTGGGACGCAATACCCAGAAAAATCGCGCCCATACTCTACATCGCCCTCATTGTGGGCACGGCGATTGCCGTCTCATACCCCGTGAAAGGAGCGGGGCTGTGGATTTTCGGCTGGGTTCAGGAGGGGTTTTACAGCGCCGATTACTTCCCGCTCTTCCCGTGGCTGTTCGTGTTCCTGCTGGGGACGTGGGCGGGGGCGTACGTCGTCGAAGGGCGCCTGCCGGCGTGGTTTTATGAGTTTACCATGCCGTTTTTCCCCGCCGTCGGCCGCAGGTCGTTTATTATCTACCTCGTCCACCAGCCGGTTCTGTTCGGCCTTGTCCAGCTCGGCCTGCTCCTGTTTGGATAGGGCGAATAAACGCCGCGCCGGCAGCATACTCTCTCATTAACGCGCGAATTTCCGCCGAAAGGAGCCTTTCCTGAATGCCGCACCGGCTTCTCGAGCGCCTCATGAAAAACACAGACCCCTCTTCCGCCGGCGCGCGCGCGGCCGTCGTGACGTGCGCCGGATGGGTGGGCGTTGTCTGCAACGCGGTGCTCGTCGCGGCAAAGCTCCTCGTGGGCCTTGCGGCGGGGAGCGTCTCCGTCGTGGCCGACGCGATGAACAACCTCTCCGACATCGCAAGCTCCCTCGTCTCCCTTCTCGGCTTTAAGCTCGCCGCCCGGCGGGCCGACCGCGAGCACCCCTTCGGGCACGGGCGGTACGAGTACATCGCCGCCCTGACCGTCGCCGTCTTCGTCGTCGTGGTGGGCGTCGAGCTGGGGCGGGATTCTATCGCGAGGCTCATTGACCCCGCGCCCGTCACGTTTACGGCGGCGGGGCTCATTTCGCTTTTTCTCTCCATGCTGCTGAAAGCCGCCCTCGCGCTTTTTTACAGGGGGCTTGCGCAAAAATACAACGCCGCGCCCCTGCGCGCCTCGAGCGCCGACAGCGTCAGCGACGTGGTCGCGACGGGCGCCGTCCTGATCGGCGCGGCCCTCTCCCGCTTTGCCGGCGTGAATATCGACGGCTGGCTGGGCCTTGCCGTCGGGGCGTTTATCGTCTGGAGCGGTATCCGCCTGGTGCGCGACGCGCTCTCTCCCCTGCTCGGCGAGCCGCCGGACCCCGAGCTTGTGCGCCGCATGGCGGAGACCATCAAAAGCCGCCCGGAAATCATCAGCATGCACGACCTCATCGTCCACGACTACGGCCCCGTGCGGCGGTTTGCCAGCGCCCATGTCGAAATCTCCGGGGCGCTGAGCGCTCAGGAGGCCCACGCGGTCATCGACGCCGTCGAGCGCGAAGTGCTCCGGCAGGAGGGCGTCCACCTTCTGCTGCACCACGACCCCGTGAGCACCGACGCCGAGCTCGGCAAGGTGCGCGCGCGCATCCAGCAGTGCGTGAAATCCGTGGACGAGCGCCTGACCGTGCACGACGTGCACATCGAGCTGTCCGACGGCGTGACGTATTACTTCGACGTGGCCGCCCCGCCCGAGTGCACGGTGCCGGCCGACGCGCTCAAGGAAAAAATCACCCGCGCGCTGGAGGAGACGTCCCCCGACCCGGTCAAAACCGTCATCCACATCGACCGGTTTTACACGACCTCATAAAAACCGTCAAAAACCGGCTCAAAGCCGGTTTTTTCACGTCTAAACGGGCGGGGGAAACCAAAACGGGCGCTTTCCAGCCCCTTTCGCCGCGCAAAACGCCAAGATGTTCTTTTTTTATTCACATTCCTGTGCTATAATGCAGTGATTAAACGAGATTACAGCAATATCGGCGCCCGTTTTGGGCGGGAAATTTCACATAACGAAAGGCCATTCAAAATGCTAAAGAAACTGGTTTCAAAGGTTATCGGCACGCACAACGACCGCGAGCTCCGCGCCATCTCCGCCATTGTCGCGAAAATCGAGGCGCTGGAGGAGCCGTACAAAAAGCTTTCAAACGAAGCCCTGCGCGCCAAAACCGACGAGTTTAAAAAGCGCCTTGCCGCCGGCGAAACGCTCGACGACATTTTGCCGGAGGCGTTCGCGTGCGCCCGGGAGGCGGCCGACCGCGTCCTCGGCATGCGGCCCTATCACGTCCAGCTCATCGGCGGCGTCGTGCTCCACCAGGGGCGCATCGCCGAGATGAAGACGGGCGAAGGCAAGACGCTCGTCGCCGTCCTGCCGGCGTACCTCAACGCCCTCGAGGGGAAAGGCGTGCACATCGTCACGGTCAACGACTACCTCGCCCGGCGCGACAGCGAGTGGATGGGCAAGGTCTACCAGTTCCTTGGCCTGAAGGTCGGCCTCATCGTCCACGGGCTCACCTCCGCCGAGCGGCGGGAGGCGTACGCCGCGGACATCACCTACGGCACGAACAACGAGTTCGGCTTCGACTACCTGCGTGACAACATGGCGCTGTACAAGGGCGACATGGTCCAGCGCGGGCACCATTTCGCCATCGTCGACGAGGTCGACTCCATCCTCATCGACGAAGCGCGCACGCCGCTGATTATCTCCGGCCAGAGCACGGAGTCGACGGAGCTGTACGTGAAGGTCAACGAGTTCGTCTCGCGCCTGAAGAAGGCCGTGTACGCCTCCATCGACGAAAAGTCCCAGGAGGACGAGGACATCGACGCCGACTACGTCGTCGACGAAAAGGCCCGCACCGCCACGCTCACCGCCCGGGGCATCGCCAAGGCGGAGGCGTATTTCGGCATCGAAAACCTCGCCGACCTTGAAAACAACACCCTCCTGCACCACATCAACCAGGCGCTCAAGGCCCACGGCGTCATGCAGAGGGACGTCGACTACGTCGTGAAGGACGGGCAGGTCATCATCGTCGACGAGTTTACCGGCCGGCTCATGTTCGGCCGCCGGTACAACGAAGGGCTGCACCAGGCCATCGAGGCCAAGGAGCACGTCAAGGTCGCCAGCGAGAGCGTCACCCTCGCCACCATCACGTTCCAAAACTACTTCCGCCTTTACGATAAGCTCTCCGGCATGACCGGCACGGCCAAGACGGAGGAGGCGGAGTTTAACGCCATCTACAACCTCGACATCATCGAGGTCCCCACGAACAAGCCCATGATCCGCGTCGACCACCCCGACGTGGTCTACAAAAACGAAAACGGCAAGTACCGCGCCATCATCGAGCAGATCAAAAAGTGCCACGAGAAGGGGCAGCCCGTCCTCGTCGGCACCGTGTCCATCGAAAAGAGCGAAAAGCTCTCGGCGATGCTGAAGAGAATCGGCATCCCCCACAACGTCCTCAACGCCAAGCACCACGAGAAGGAAGCGGAAATCGTCGCGCAGGCGGGCAAGTTCGGCGCCGTCACCATCGCCACGAACATGGCCGGCCGCGGAACGGACATCGTCCTCGGCGGCAACGCCGAATTCCTCGCGAAAAACGACCTGAAAAAAGCCGGATACAGCGACGAGGTCATCATGCACGCCACCGGCTACGCCGACACGACGGACGAGGAAGTCCTCGCCGCCCGCAGGCTCTATCAGGAGTGCCTTGAAAAGCACCGGAAGGTGACGGAGGCCGAGGCGGAAAAAGTGCGCGCGGCGGGGGGATTGTTTATCATCGGCACCGAGCGGCACGAGTCGCGCCGCATCGACAACCAGCTGCGCGGCCGCGCCGGCCGCCAGGGCGACCCCGGCGAGTCGCGGTTTTACATCGCCCTCACGGACGACCTGATGCGCCTGTTCGGCTCCGAGCGCATCATGGGCATGATGGAGACGCTGAAAATCGACGAGGACACGCCCATCGACCAGAAAATGCTCTCCGGCGCCATCGAGCGGGCGCAAAAGAGCATTGAAAGCCGCAACTTCCAGATCCGCAAGCACGTCCTCGAGTACGACGACGTGATGAACACCCAGCGCAAGATTATCTACGAGCAGCGCCGCCAGGTGCTCGACGGCGAAAACCTCAAGCCCACCATCTTCTCCATGATCCGGGAGGTCATCGAAAAGACCATCGCCATCGGGTTCGACGAGCACGGAAAGCTCTCCGACCAGGAGACGCTCATCGACCTCGTCAAGCCCTTCGAGTCCCTCTTCCTGAAAAAATCCGATATCCCGAAGCTCAAAGAGCGCGGCGGCTCCATCACGCGCGAGGAGCTTGAGGAGCTTCTCTACAACAAGGCCGTGGAAGTCTACGAGAAGAAAGAGGCCGAACTCGGCCTTATGCCGGGCACGAACATCCCGCTCATGCGGGAGCTTGAGCGCGTCATCATGCTCCGCGTCGTGGACGAATACTGGGTCGAGCACATCGACGCCATGGAGGAGCTGCGCGAAGGCGTCCGCCTGCGCGCGTACGGGCAGGTCAACCCCGTCGACGAGTACAAGCGGGAAGGCTTCGAGATGTTCGAGGCGATGGTCGCCGGCATCCGCGAGGAGGTCGTGCGCCGCATCTTCATCGCCCGCGTGCGCTCGGACCAGTCCCTCCAGCGCCGGAGCGTTGTCAAAAACGCAAACGCCCAGAGCGCCGGCGGGGACGATTCCGTCAAACGCCAGCCTGTGCGCAAGGAGAAGAAAATCGGGCGCAACGACCCGTGCCCCTGCGGCAAGCTGCGCCCCAACGGCCTGCCCATGAAGTATAAAGACTGCTGCGGAAGGAACGAGTAGCATGCCCTTTTGCGAAATCCACTGCGGCGACCTTGTCTACCTCGCCTCGTCCCTCATCCCCGCGCCCCACGCGTTTACGACGCGCCACGGGGGCATAAGCCGCGGGATCTTCGCCACGCTCAACCTCGGCCGCACTCTGGGGGACGACCCTGAGGCCCTCAAAGAAAATTACGCCCGCGTCTCCCGCGCCTTAGGGCTCGGCACAGACCGCTTCGTCTTCACCCGCCAGGTCCACGGCGACGCGGTGCGCCCCTGCACGGCGGCGGACATGATCGCCCCGGACGGCGACGTCCCGTACGAGGCCGACGGGCTTATAACAAACGAGATAAACGTCCCCCTCGTCGTGAGCATCGCCGACTGCGTGCCTATATTGCTGTGCGACCCCGTGCGCGGCGCCGTCGGCGCGGTGCACGCCGGGTGGCGCGGGACGGTGCAGGATATCGCGGCAAAGGCCGTGCGCCGCCTCGTGAGCGAGTACGGCTGCCGCCCCGAGGATATCCGCGCGGCCATCGGCCCGTGCATTTCTATCTGCTGCTTCGAGACGGGCGGGGACGTGGCGCAGGCCGTCCACGCCCTTCTGGGCGCGCGCGCGGAAGAGTATATCCTCAAGCGCGGGGACAAGTACATGGTGGACTTAAAGGGTATCAACGCCCGGCGGCTTGAGGACGCCGGCGTGCTGCCCGAGAACATCGACGTGTCTGACCTGTGCACCGCCTGCCGGAGCGACACGTTCTGGTCCCACCGGAAAACACGCGGAAAACGCGGCGGCCAGGCCGCTTTGATCATGATGAAAGGATAGGCCCCCATGTCCAAGCGCGCCTTATCTCTTCTTCTCGCGGCGGCGGCGCTTTTTCTGTGCGCCTCCTGCGCAGGCCCTGACGCGTCGGACCCGCTCGACCCGCCCGTCGAGTACAGCCCGCCGGTGCCGGCAACGCCCGTCCGCGTCGTCGACTCCCAGTTTACCGTGCGGTACGACCCGGACGCGTCCTTCAACCCCATCACAGGGACAAGCGCCAACAATATGGCCCTGACGCCGCTCCTCTACGAGGGGCTTTTTGTGCTGAATGAACGCTTTGAGGCCGAGCCGGTCCTCTGCGAGTCTTATTCAACGGACGACGGGCTGACCTACACCTTCATCATCAAAAGCGGCGTCCTCTTTTCAGACGGCACGGAGCTTTCGTCGCGGGACGTGAAGTATTCCCTCGAGCAGGCAAAGCTGTCGGGCCGCTTCAAGGGGCGCCTTGCGCGCGTCGCCGGCATCGAAACGCCCGACACGCGCACCGTCGTCATCACGCTCAGCTTACCCCACGGCCGCCTGCCCGTTTTGCTGGACGTGCCAATCATCAAAAGCGGCACCATCTCCTCCTCCTGCCCGCCCGGCACGGGCCCGTACGCCCTCGACGAGACGGGGGAGGCGCCGCGCCTTGTCGCCTCGCGCTTCTACCGCGACCCGGACACGGCGCCGGTGGACGTTATTTACCTCGGCTCCTGCTCCGACGCGCAGCTTCCCGCCCGCTTCCTCGCGCAGGAGATCGACCTGTTCTGGAGCGACCCCGGCGGGGATAAGAATCTGCGCCTGACGCCGGACCACGACGCGTGGTATTACAACACGAGCATCCTCGAGTACGTGGGCTTTAACGTGCGGAGCGATATCTTAAGCCACACGGCGTTTCGCCGCGCCATCGGCCTTGCCGTAAACCGCGAGGAAATCGTCGAGGAGGTGCTCGGCGGCCATGCTATCGCCGCGCCTTTGGCGCTCAGCCCCAAACACCCGCTGTACGACGGCGCCTGGGTCACGCCGGTCAAGGACGTGTCGTCCGAAATCTCCGCGATTTTCGCCGAAATCGGCCTTGAGGACTTCAACAGCGACGGGTACCTCGAATACCCCGGCGCGGGCGGCGCAAGCCAGCCCTTCGTCCTCTCCCTCCTGGTGCACGACCAGGCGCACAAAGTCGCCGCCGCGGAAAAAATCACGGACGCGCTCATGTCCATCGGCATCAACGTGGAGCTTGTCAAGCTCCCCTGGGAGAGCTACTTAAAAGCCCTTGAAAAGGGGCAGTTTGACCTGTACCTTGCCGACGTGTACCTCCCCGCCGATTTTGACCTTACGGCGCTCCTTGCCCCCGGCGGCGCGCTCGACTACGGCCGCGCGGGCAGCGAGGAATACGGGGAGGCCATCGCGGCCTTCCTCGCCGCGCGGGGTGAGGAAAACGAGGCGTCGGCGGCGCGGGAGCTGTGCGCGCTGATTGAGCAAAACGCCCCGATTATCCCCGTTTTGTACCGGCAGTACGCCGTGCACATCGGCCGCAACATTGCAAAGGGCGTCAGGCCCACGCAGTCGAGCATTTTCTACAACCTCTCAAACTGGACGATTGCGCTCGGCGCGTCCGGATAAAGCCGGCAGGACGCGCCGCGCTTATTTATCGGCCGCCGGGGCTTGCACTCCGGCGTCTGTTTCCATACAATAGAGGAAAGTTCCGGCAGATAATGAAAGGGTTTTGGTCTATGCACGTTTACAGATGCTTTACGGAAAAGCGGCCCGGTTTTGACGTGGAGGCGCGCGCCGTATTCAATGACTTGCGCGAATTTCTCGGCATTAAAAACCTCGTGGCCGTCCGCCTTTTTAACCGGTACGACGTTCAGGGCATCTCGCGGCAAACGTACGAAAAAGCGCGGACCCTCGTCTTTTCGGAGCCGCAGGTTGACGACTGCTACGACGAAGTTCTCCCGGAAATCCGGGCAAACCACTGGATATTGCCCATCGAGGCGCTGCCCGGCCAGTACGACCAGCGCGCCGACTCATGCGAGCAGTGCATCCAGATGATGACGTGCCTCGACCGGCCCCGCGTCAAAACGGCGAAGGTGTACGTCTTCTGCGGCGCCCTCACGGACGAGGACAAGCGGAAGATTGAGGAATACATGATAAACCCCGTCGAAACGCGCCGCGCGTCCATGGACAAGCCGGAAACGCTCGTCCAGACGGTGCCGGCGCCAAAGCCCGTCCCCGTGATAGACGGCTTTACCGGCGCGGGAGAGGCAGAGCTCCAGGAAATCCACGCGCGCTACGGCCTTGCCATGGATATGGACGACCTGCGCTTCATGCAGCGCTACTTCAGGGACGAAGAGCGCCGCGACCCCACGGAAACGGAGCTGCGCGTCATCGACACATACTGGTCCGACCACTGCCGCCACACCACGTTCCTCACGCGGCTTGAGTCGGTGGAGTTTGAGCACGAGGCGGCGAAAAAGGCGTTCGATGAGTACCTCGCCGTCCGGAAAGAGGTCTACGGCGAGGAGGCGGAAAAGCGCCCCGTCACGCTCATGGACATGGCGACAATCGCGCCCAAGGTGCTGCGCCGGCGCGGCAAGCTCCAAAACCTCGACGAGTCCGAAGAAGTCAACGCCTGCTCCATCCGCATCGACGCCGATGTGGACGGCCGGCGCGAACCGTGGCTTCTTATGTTTAAAAATGAGACGCACAACCACCCCACGGAAATCGAGCCCTTCGGCGGCGCGGCCACCTGCATCGGCGGCGCCATCCGGGACCCGCTCGCCGGCCGCGCATACGTCTATCAGGCCATGCGCGTGACCGGCTCGGGCGACCCGCGCGCGCCCATTGAGACGACGCTGCCGGGCAAAATCCCGCAGCGCAAGCTCACCGTGACGGCCGCGCAGGGCTATTCGTCCTACGGCAACCAGATTGGCCTCGCAACAGGCCTCGTCCACGAGGTCTACCACCCCGGGTACATCGCCAAGCGCATGGAAATCGGCGCGGTGGTGGGCGCCGTGCGGGCGGAAAACGTCGTGCGCCGCCGCCCCGAGCCGGGCGACAAGATCATCCTCCTCGGCGGCCGGACGGGGCGCGACGGCATCGGCGGCGCGACCGGCTCGTCCAAGACGCACAACGACCAGTCGCTGACGACCATGGCCTCCGAAGTGCAAAAGGGCAACGCCCCCGAAGAGCGCAAAATCCAGCGGCTGTTTTTGGACCCCGAGGTCACGCGCATGATCAAGCGCTGCAACGACTTCGGCGCGGGCGGCGTGTCCGTCGCCGTCGGGGAACTCGCCGACGGGCTGGACATCAACCTCAGCCTCATCCGCAAAAAATACGACGGGCTCGACGGCACGGAGCTGGCCATCTCCGAGTCGCAGGAGCGCATGGCCGTCGTCGTGGCGGCGGAGGACGCGGAGGCCTTCATCGCCAAGGCCGCCGCGGAAAACCTCGAGGCGTATATCATCGCGGAAGTCACCGAAACGCCCCGCATGGTCATGCGCTGGCAGGGCGAAGTGATTGTCAACCTCTCCCGCGCGTTCCTCTCCTCAAACGGCGCGCCGAAAAAGGCGCGCGCGCGCGTCACCCCGCCTCAGGCGCGGGAGGCGGCGCTGACAGGCGCGACCGCGGCGGACAGGCTGCGCGCGCTCGTGTCCGACCTGCGCTTTTGCTCGCAGAAAGGCCTTGCCGAGCGGTTTGACGCCTCCATCGGCGCGGGCAGCGTGCTCGCCCCGTACGGCGGCAAAACGCGCAAAACCCCCGCGCAGGTCATGGCCGCGCTCATCCCCCTCACGCGCGGGGAGACGACGACGTGCTCCGTCATGTCTTTCGCCTACGACCCGTACCACGCCTGCGCCGACCCCTTCGGCGCGGCGCATGACGCCGTCGTCCTGTCCGTGGCCAAGCTCGTCGCGGCCGGGTGCGACCCGGACGCGGTCTACCTCACATTCCAGGAGTACTTCGAGCGCCTGCGGAAGGACCCGGCGCGCTGGGGCAAGCCCGTCGCCGCCCTGCTGGGCGCGCTGACGGCGCAGCTGGGCCTTGAGATTGCCGCCATCGGCGGGAAGGACAGCATGTCCGGCTCCTTCAACGACCTCGACGTGCCCCCCGCCCTCGTCTCCTTTGCCATCGCGCCAAACGACGCGCGGCACGTCCTCTCCCCCGAGTTTAAGCGGGCGGGAAACCGCGTCGTGCTTTTCCGGCGCGGGGAGACGCTCGCGGAGACAAAGCGCGTCTGGAAAACGGTGCGTGAAAACGTCCTGAGCGGCAAAATCGTCTCGGCGTGGGCCGTGACGGAAGGCGGCGTCGCGGAAGGGCTGTTTAAAATGGCCGTCGGCAACATGCTCGGCTTCGAGGCGGACGCTGCCGCGCCCGTCGACTTCTTCCGCCCCGAAATCGGCGCCATCATCGCGGAGGTGACGGGACCTGTCGAGGGCGCCGTCCCCCTCGGCGCCGTCGTGGAAGAGCCGCGCCTTGTCATCGGCGGCGAGTCTATCCCGCTTGACGCGCTCATCCCGCTCTGGGAGGGCGCGCTCGAGCCGGTGTTCCCGACGCGCGCTGTGGCGCCGGGCACGGCCGAGCCGGTGCTGTGCACGAAGCGGCACACCATCGCGCCGGTAGAGCGTTTCGCGCGCCCCCGCGCGGCGGTCATCGCCTTCCCCGGCACAAACTGCGAGATTGACACGGCCCGCGCCGTCGAGCGCGCGGGCGGGCGGGCGCAGATTGTCGTCGTGCGCAACCTCACGCCCGCGGCGCTGGAGGAGTCCATCCAGCACGTGGCGGAGGCGATCGCCCAAAGCCAGATCCTCATTCTCCCCGGCGGCTTTTCCGGCGGGGACGAGCCGGACGGGTCGGCCAAGTTCATCGCCGCCTTTTTCCGCAACCCGCGCCTTGCCGACGCCGTCCACACGCTGCTGTACAAGCGCGACGGGCTCATCCTCGGCATCTGCAACGGGTTCCAGGCCCTCATCAAGCTCGGCCTCGTGCCGTACGGCGAAATCGTCCCGCCCGGGCGCGATATGCCGACGCTCACGTTCAACACCATCGCCCGCCACCAGGCAGGGTACGTCTACACCCGCGTGGCGTCCGTCCACTCCCCGTGGATGAGCCTCAGCCAGCCCGGGGACGTGCACGTCCTGCCCATCTCCCACGGCGAAGGGCGCTTTACCGCGCCGGAGGAGCTGATAAAAACCCTTCGGGCTAACGGCCAGATCGCCACGCAGTACTGCGACGAGCACGGCGCCGTCTCGATGGACATTTCGGTAAACCCCAACGGGTCGGCGATGGCCGTCGAGGGACTCTTCAGCCCCGACGGGCGCGTGTTCGGCAAAATGTGCCACACGGAGCGCGCCGGCGAGTTTGTGGCGAAAAACATCTACGGCAACCGGTACCAGCCGGTTTTCGACAGCGGCGTGCGCTACTACATCTGATTTGCGCCGCGCTAGAAGAAACGGGAGGAGAGCGTCATGACCGACAGAGACCTGCTTAACCACGCGGCCGCGGCGATGAAAAACTCCTACGCGCCGTACTCGCGCTTTAAAGTCGGCGCGGCAGTCGAATGCGAGGACGGTTCCGTTTTCTCCGGGTGCAAAATCGAAAACGCCGCGATGGAGGCGACGCTCTGCGCCGAGCGGGCGGCCATCGCCGCGGCGGTGCTGGCGGGGCGGCGGCGGTTCCTCCGCCTCGCTATCTGCGCGGAAGGGCCGCGCTACTGCGTGCCGTGCGGGACGTGCCGGCAGTTTTTGCAGGAGTTTGCGCCCGAAGCGGAAATCCTCTGCTCCCGGGCGGACGGGCGCTACGTCAGCTACAAGCTGCCGGAGCTTCTCCCCCACCCGTTTACCGCCGAGCATCTCGGCTAAAATGCGCCAATATTTGCTAAAATGTCATAATACTGTAACACAAATTCCCTTTACTAACCCGCCTCATTTGATATAATAAAGCTTGCAAGAACCGGAATTTTTAGGGCAAGCCCGTTATATATTGTGAATACGAGGGGGGTTCGGCAGTGGATGGATATACCAGAAAGTACGACGTCGTAACGACGCGTTCGGAAGCGCGGGAGATTCTGCAGACCGTTTACGAAGCTCTCCGCACGAAGGGGTATGACCCTGTCAGCCAGATCGTCGGGTATATCCTCTCGGAGGACCCGACGTATATCACAAACTACAACAACGCCCGCAGCCTGATTTGCCGGCTTGACCGCGACGAGCTCCTGCAGGAGCTTGTGCGCAGCTTCCTTGAAGAAAAATAGCCCGGGAAAAACAGCCCCGGCGGCCTTTCGGCCGCCGGGTTTTTTCTTTTATTTTCCATTTTGTAACCTCTTTGCACCGCCTCCTTACAGCGCCTGCGGGCGCTTTTTTTTGTGCGAAATTATATGAGGGAGCGGCCGCGGATAGAACCGTTTTTATATAAAATGGCGTGGAAATTTTTTCTTTCCCCATTTTTCTGCCCTTTTCGCGTTGACAGGCAGGATACAATGTGTTACAATTCCGTTACAATGTTTGCTAATGGAGGCGCTTTATGGCCAGTACGGAAACACGCAGCCAGCTGGAGTACAAGGGTTTTCCGCTCCGCCGGAAGGATAACCTCATCTACTACGGCTCGATGGCTGATAAATACATCATCATGATGCAGATCGTCGAAACGAAAAAGGTCAAGGACCTCGATGTGGCCACGAAAGTCATCGTGCAGCTGCAGCTGACGGACCCGAACCTCAAATCACGCGACCGCGTGGTGAAAAAGAGCGAAAAACCGAGCCTTTACGCGGCGATGGACGTCGCCGCGGTGTGGCTGGAACGCGCCCTCGCGGCAGGATAAACGGGAGGTTTGCCATGCGATTGTTACGCAAAGCGAGCGCCGTGCTTGTCGTCCTTGCCGTCCTTGTCTCGGCGCAGTACATAGACGTCAAAGCGGGAAAGATCGCCTACGGGGCGGCCACCGTCGCCGCGTCGGCGCTGAACATCCGCTCCCAGCCTTCGCTCGACGCGGAGGTCCTCAAAGTCATCAATGAAAACGAGCGCCTCGTCATCCTGGAGAAGACGAGCGACACATGGTACTACGTCAACCACCACGGCACCGTCGGCTACGTCGCCGCGGAGTATCTGAAAGACGTCCTCAAGGCGGAAAACTTCGAGGCCACCGGGCGCATCACGGGCACGGACGTGAGCTTCCGCCGCCGCCCGTCGACGGACTCCGAGCGCATCGGCCTGTTTGACATCAACACGGAGTTTACCGTCATCGGTATCAACAACGGCTGGTACAAGGGCGTCTATCAGGGCAAGACGGGCTACGTCCGTTCCGACTTCGTCGAAATCATCGGCGGGCCGGCGAAAACGGCGGCGGTCACCATCAGCGACCCGTCCGTCTCCGACCTGCGGAAGCAGCTCGTTGAGTTTGCCACCAGCTTCGTCGGGTACAGCTACGTCTACGGCAGCGCCTCGCCCTCGCGCGGGTTCGACTGCTCCGGCCTCGTCTACTATGTGTTCCGCGAGTTCGGCTACAACGTCACGCGCACCGCAACCTCCCAGTATAAAAACGACGGCGTGTACGTAGAGAAAAGCCAGCTGCTCCCGGGAGACCTCGTCTTCTTCTCCTCCAACGGCGGGTACAGCATCACCCACGTCGGCATCTACATAGGCAACAACCAGTTCGTCCACGCCTCGACCCCGAAAGTCGGCGTCGTCATCACCGATATGGACTCCGGCTATTATAAGACCGGCTATTACGGGGCAAAACGCATCCTTCCTTAAAACCGACTCCCCCTGCTTCCTTAAAATTTAAGGGCGGCGCTGTATGCGCCGCCCTTCCTGTTTTTCCGTCCGGAGCTTTCCGGCCGAAGCTGCGCGCATTTTATTCTCCGCGCAGCTTTTTGATCCGGTCGCGCAGCATGGCCGCGATTTCAAATTCGAGCATCTGCGCGGCTTTTTTCATCTCTTTTTCAAGCTTTGCAATCAGCTCGTCGCGCTCGCGCTTTGTGAGCCTGACCTTGCCCTCTTGGCGCGGCGCGGCGTCTTCCGCGATGGAGATTTCGATGATGTCGCGCACGCCCTTTTTGATTGTCTTCGGGACGATGCCGTGCGCCTTGTTGTACGCCTCCTGCTTGGCGCGGCGGCGCTCCGTCTCGTCGATGGCCGCGCGCATCGAGGGGGTGATGGTGTCGGCGTACATGATGACGGTGCCCTCCGCGTTGCGGGCGGCGCGGCCGATGGTCTGGATGAGGGACGTCTCGCTGCGCAGGAAGCCCTCCTTGTCGGCGTCGAGAATCGCCACGAGCGACACTTCGGGCAGGTCGAGCCCCTCGCGCAGGAGGTTGATGCCCACGAGCACGTCGAACTCGCCCATGCGCAGGTCGCGGATAATCTCCATGCGCTCGATGGTGCCCACGTCGTGGTGCATGTAGCGCACGCGGATGCCCGCGCCGGCAAGGTAGCTTGTCAGGTCCTCGGCCATTTTCTTCGTGAGCGTCGTGACGAGGACGCGCTCGTTTTTCTTCTCCCGCTCGCGGATTTCGTGGATGAGGTCGTCAATCTGCCCCTCGACGGGCCGGACGACAATCTTCGGGTCGAGCAGGCCCGTCGGGCGGATAATCTGCTCGACAATCTGCGACGAGCGCGATTTCTCAAACTCGCCCGGCGTCGCGGACACGTAAATGACCTGGTTGATCCGCTCCATAAACTCGTCGAACTTGAGCGGGCGGTTGTCATAAGCCGACGGGAGGCGGAAACCGTACTCAACGAGCGTCTCCTTGCGCGCCCGGTCGCCGTTGTACATCGCGCGCACCTGCGGGAGCGTGACGTGGCTTTCGTCCACGAAGAGCACAAAGTCCTTCGGGAAATAGTCGAGGAGCGTCATCGGCGCCGAGCCGGGCGGGCGCCCCGTGATGATGCGGGAGTAGTTTTCGATGCCCGAGCAGTAGCCGAGCTCCGTCATCATCTCGATGTCGTACATCGTGCGCTGGTGAATCCGCTGCGCCTCCACGAGCTTGTTCTGGCTCTCAAAAAAGGCGATGCGCTCCTTCAGCTCCTCCTTGATTTCGCGGATGGCGCGCTCCATTTTCTCCGGCGTTGTCACATAGTGGGAGGCCGGGTAGATGGCCACGTGCGCGAGGCTGCGCACGGGCGTGCCGGTGACGACGTTGATTTCGCTGATGCGGTCAATCTCGTCCCCGAAGAACTCCACGCGGATGGCGTTTTCCCGCGCGTAGACGGGGAAGATTTCCACCGTGTCGCCCCGCACACGGAACGTGTTGCGCTCGAAAGCGATGTCGTTGCGGCCGTAACGGATTTCCACGAGCTTGTCGAGGAGCTCGTCCCTGTCCCGCTTCTGGCCGACGCGCAGGGAGATGACCATGTTTTTGTAGTCGATGGGGTCGCCAAGGCCATAGATGCAGCTGACGGACGCGACGACGATGACGTCCCGCCGCTCGAAGAGGGCGGACGTCGCCGAGTGGCGCAGCCGCTCGATCTCGTCGTTGATGGCGGTGTCCTTGTCGATATACGTGTCCGTCTGGGGGATGTACGCCTCGGGCTGGTAGTAGTCGTAGTACGACACGAAGTACTCCACGGCGTTGTTCGGGAAAAACTCCCGAAACTCGCTGCACAGCTGCGCGGCGAGCGTCTTGTTGTGCGCCAGGACGAGCGTCGGGCGCTGGACTTTTTCAATGACTTTCGCCATGGTGTACGTTTTCCCGGAGCCGGTGACGCCGAGGAGCGTCTGCTCCTTGAAACCGTTTTCGAGCCCGAACGCAAGCGCCTCAATCGCTTCCGGCTGGTCTCCGGACGGGGTAAAATCACTGACAACCTTGAATTCGGGCATAGTCCACCTCAGAATTAAAAAAGTTTTACCTGTGGAAAAAACCGCTGTCGGCCAGCGAGACGAAATCGTCGTCGGCCACGATGATATGGTCGGCCAGCGTGATGTCCACGGCCCAGAGCGCCTCTTCAATCCGCCGCGTCGTAATCTGGTCCTCGCGGGACGGCAGCGCAATCCCGCTCGTGTGGTTGTGGGCCAAAATGACGCTCGTCGCGTTAAACGACAAAGCCGTCTCCACGATTTTGCGGATGCTCACGCTCGCGGAGTTGACGCTCCCGCGGAACATCAGCCGGCAGTTGAGCACTTTGCATTTGGCGTCGAGGCACACGAGGTAGACGACCTCGTCCCGCTCGCCGAAAAAGCGCGGCAGCAGGTACCGGCCCGCTTTTTCGGACGAATCGAGGATGTCGCTCAGGCTCGCGCGCGAAATCATGTAGCGCCGGGCGACCTGCGGGATGAGCTTAATCAGCGTCGCCGCGTTGCGCCCGATGCCTTCGACTTTCTCAAGCTCGTCAAGCGGCGCGTCGAACACCGCCGCCAGGGAGCCGAACTGTTTTAATAAATTATGCGCCAAGGGGTTTACGTCTACGCGCGGCAGCGCGTAAAAGAGGAGAATCTCCAAAACGTGATGGTCCTCAAAGCTCTCCAGCCCGTGTTCGAGGAAGCGCCGTTTCATTCTGGCCCTGTGGCCCTTATGGACGTTCATGGCGATAAGGCACCGTATTCTGCGAGGTAAAGCTCCATCTTTCTGGCGCGCTCGTCGCCGGCCGGCAGGGCGGCGATGATGTCCCGCACGGTGACGATGGGATAAACGGCAATCCCATACTCTTTCCGCAGCTCGTCGAGCGCGGACAGGGAGCCTGTCCCGCGCTCCATCCGGTCGACGGAGACGAAGAGCGCTGCGATTTTCACGCGCGCCACGCGCCCTAAGAGCGCCATCGTCTCGCGGACGGCCGTCCCGGCGGTCACGACGTCTTCGACGATGGCGAGCGTGTCGCCGTCCTTCGGCTGGTAGCCGACGATGAGCCCCCCTTCGCCGTGGTCCTTCGCTTCCTTGCGGTTAAAGCAGTAGGGGACGTCCCGCCCGTACTTACGGTAAAGGGACGACGCCGCGGCCGCGACGAGGGGGATGCCCTTGTACGCCGGGCCGTACAGCGCGTCAAACTTTTCGCCGCTTTCCATGATGATGTCGGCATAGAAGTCGCCGAGCGCGGAAATCTGCGCGCCCGTCTTATACTGGCCTGTGTTGATAAAATACGGCGTCCTTCTCCCGCTTTTCGTAATAAAATCGCCGAAGGTCAAAACGCCCGCGTTCATCATAAACGCGACGAAATTGGCCGTATCCGCCATGAATGCTCCTCCTTATCTCATATCCTGCTCAAGTATAGCACCGTTTAGGACAACGTTCAACGACAATTGTATAATCTTTCCACTTCTCCCCGCATAAGACAAAAATTATGCCTTGAAAACGCGGGGCGTATATTGTATAGTGTACTTTAGCGGTTTTCCCGGCATTATGGAAACGCCGCGCCTGTAAGCGGCGCGCCGCTTACAGGGCCTTTTTACACGTTGTTGATTTGGGGGTTACATTCATGCATTCGCCTAAAGAAAACGCAGAGTATTATCTGTCCGTTGGTGAAACGAAGGCAAATCTTCCCGCCGTCAAAGCGATTATTCTCGGCATCCTCGCCGGCATGTTCATCGCTTTGGCTTCCGTGACGTCGACCATCGCTTCCTCAACGATTCAAAACGCTGCGGTCGCAAAGCTCGTCAGCGGCCTTGTCTTCCCGGGCGGCCTGGCGATGGTTCTCATTGCCGGCAGCGAACTGTTTACGGGCAACACGCTCCTTGTGATTCCGCTGCTTGCCGGCCGCATTAAAGTGCGCCAGATGCTGAAAAACTGGGTCTGCGTCTACATAGGCAACTATATCGGCAGCCTCATCATCGCGCTGCTTGTCGTAAACGGCGGCGTCATCTCGGCCTTCGCCAACCAGGCCGCCGTCAGCACCATCAACATCGCCGTCGGCAAGGTGACGATGACGTTCTCGGCCGCCCTCTTCAAGGGCATCCTGTGCAACTTCCTCGTCTGCATCGCCGTCTGGATGGCGTACATGGCCAAGGACGTCACGGGCAAAATCGTCGGCCTGTTCTTCCCGATTATGTTCTTCGTGACCTCGGGATACGAGCACTCCGTCGCCAATATGTACTACGTCACGGCCGGCCTTCTGGCCCGGACCAACCCCATTTACCTTGCCGCCGCGCAGACGGCCAACGAAAGCCTCAACGTCGGCGCGCTCACCGTCGGCAATATGCTTATTAAGAACCTGCTGCCCGTCACCATCGGCAACATACTCGGCTCCGTCGTGTTCATCTGCCTGCCCTACTGGTTCTGCTACTTAAGAAACAGCGGCAAGACGGCCGCCGCCAAGGGCAAAAAGTAAGCCAAATGAAAGGCGCTCTCAACTATTTGAGGCGCCTTTTTATATAAAAAGCCGCGGGGGGAAGTCTCCCGCGGCTTTTTGCGTTTCGCCGATACAGAGCCTGTGGACTAGTCCGCGCCGCGGCCGAGGAACCGGCTGAAATCGCTCTCGCCGATGAGGTAGCCGAACTCGTCGAGGATCTCGCGCGCGGCGGACGCGACGGCCTGCGCGGACCGGTCGTCGATGCGGACGGGGTAGGCGCGCAGGCGGGAGCGGTCGACGACGGTGTCGATGCCCCATTTAAGGCATACGGCTCTCCACCCCGCCGCGTTTTCAATGCTCAGGATAATGTAGACCGGCTCGTCCATTTGAATCTGCCTGTAATAGTCAAACGTGGCGCCGAGCATCTCCGGCACAAGCCGTACGACAATGGAAGGGTCAAAGGTGCTTTGGAAAAAGGCTTCTTTCGTCTGCCTGAAAAGCACGGCCGTCCCGAACTCCACCATGCCGTTCCAGAAGAGCTGGATGTGACGCGGCGCGTCCCTCTCTTCCCCGAGCTTCATCAGGCCGTCCATGTTGATCTGCGCGGCCGGGCAGTCAAAGAGCTTTCCAAAGGCCTCCCCTTCGGGGACGAACAGGGCGCCGGCCTTCCCGAACAGGTCGCGCAGCGGGTAGCGTTTTTCGTGCTCGGAGACGACGGAGATGGGGATAAAATGCGCCGCGAACATGGGGCGCTGCCTGTACTCAAGCGCCGAGAGGGCGCCTTCTCTCTGAAGATAGCCGACGCGGCTGTCCACAATCTGCTGCAGCTTGTCTTTCTGCATGTTCGTGCGCAAAAACAGGTCCTCGATGGTCTTGTAGCTCATAAACTCGTTTCCGGCGTTGCCCCGGATCCAGAAGCGCCCTTCGCTGCGCACGCGGTAGGGCTTGCTCACCCCTTCAAAGACGTGCACGATGAGCACGCACAGGTTTTCGCCGACGGGGATGACGTGGGACTCGTACGCCGGGCGGCTCGGTTCGATACTGGCGGATAGGGCGTTGGAGATGGCGAGGTTAAATTTGTCAAGCCCGACGTTTTCGATGCCGGCGATTTCAACCGGCACGCCGTCGTCCTCGCCGATGCCGAAAAAGAGGTAGCCCCCCTGCGCGTTGGCAAAGGCGCACACGTCCTTTTTAAACCCCTCGTCGCTCGCGCGAAACTCGCATTTGTAATCGATGGTCGCCGACTCGCGCCACTGCTCGTCGCCGAGCAGCACCATGAGTTCCTCAAGCGTCCACTCGGACATGGGCTTGTTGTTGATGAGCACGCTCGTCACCTCGCCGCCTGCGTTTTACCGCCTTCTTCCGGTATTATAGCGTTTTCTCCAGCGCGTCGGCAATACGGCGGGCGGCGTAGCCGTCCCCGTAGGGGTTTTTGGCGCGCGCCATGGCCTCGTAGGCGTCCTTGTCCTCAAGCAGGCGCGTAAACTCGCGCGCGACGGTCTCCTCGTCCGTCCCCGCCAGGCGCAGCGTGCCCGCCTCGATGCCCTCGGGGCGCTCCGTCGTGTCCCGCAGGACGAGGACGGGCTTGCCCAGCGCCGGCGCGGCCTCCTGTATGCCGCCGCTGTCGGTGAGCACGAGGTAGGCGCGGGCGACGAAGTTGTTAAACGTGAGCACGTCGAGCGGGTCAATCAGGCGGATGCGCGGGTGGTCCCCCAGCTCGCTCTGCGCCGTCTCCCGCACGGCGGGGTTGAGGTGCACGGGATAGATGAGCTTTACGTCCTCGTGCGCGTCGAGCACGCGGCGGATGGCGCGGAAAATGCGCCGCATCGGCGCGCCGAGGTTTTCGCGGCGGTGCGCCGTCATCATGACAAGGCGGCTGCCCTTTGCCCACTCCAGAAGCGGGTGGGTAAAGCTTTCGCGGACGGTCAGGCGCACCGCGTCGATTTCCGTGTTGCCGGTGACGAAAATGGTGCCGTCGCTCTTGCCCTCCCGCAGGAGGTTAAAGCGGGAGGCTTCCGTCGGCGCGAAGTGGAAGCGCGCGATGCTGTCGACCGCCTGGCGGTTAAACTCCTCCGGCCACGGCGAGTCGATGTTGTAGGTGCGCAGCCCCGCTTCGACATGGCCGACGGGAATGCCGAGGTAAAACGCGGCGAGGGCCGAGGCGAACGTCGTCGTCGTGTCGCCGTGGACGAGGAGCAGGTCCGGCTTTTCGCGTTCCAGCACGGCTTTCATGCCGATAAGGACCTTTTCCGTGATGTCAAAGAGCGTCTGCCGGTCCTGCATGACGGCAAGGTCCATGTCCGGCTCCACGCCGAACACGTCCAGCACCTGCCGGAGCATCTCGCGGTGCTGCCCGGTGACGCAGGTGACCGTCTCAAACGCCGCGCGCCCTTTCAGCTCCAGCACAAGCGGGCACATTTTAATCGCTTCCGGCCGCGTGCCGAACGCGAGCATGATTTTTTTCATGTCTTCCCTCTGTCTTTTTAAGTTTAATGCTCCCAGCCGTCGAGGTACTCCTGCTGCAAAGGCGTGAGCGTGTCGATGCGGATGTTCCACGCCCGCAGCTTCCTGTGGGCCACGTCCTCGTCAATCTCCTTCGGGACGGGGAGGACGACGCCGCGTGCGCCCGTCTCCGATTTCGGCAGGCTGTCGCGGTGCTGGGCTAAGTACCTTGCCGAGAGCGCCTGAATGGCAAAGCTCATGTCCATGATCTCCGCCGGGTGGCCGTCGCCCGAGGCGAGGTTGACAAGCCGCCCCTCGGCGAGGACGAAAATCGTCTTGCCGTTGACGAGCCTGCACCCGCGGATGTTCGGCCGCGCGTCGTATTTTTCCACGGCGTGCTCCTCGAGAAATTTGACGTCCACTTCCACGTTAAAGTGCCCGGCGTTGCAGAGGATGGCGCCGTCCTTGAGCTTCGGGAAGTGCTCTTTCGTGATGACGTCGCAGCAGCCCGTCGCGGTGATGAACAGGTCGCCAAGGGAGGCCGCCACCGACATGGGCATGACGTCAAACCCGTCCATGCGCGCCTCGAGCGCCTTGACGGGGTCGATTTCCGTGACAATCACGCGCGCGCCGAAACCCTTGGCGCGCATGGCGATGCCCTTTCCGCACCAGCCGTACCCGGCGACGACGACGCATTTGCCCGCCACGATGAGGTTCGTCGTGCGGTTGATCCCGTCCCAGACGGACTGGCCCGTGCCGTAGCGGTTGTCGAAAAGGTACTTGCACCGCGCGTCATTGACGGCGATGACGGGGTACTCCAGCGCCCCCTCCCGCGCCATGGCGCGCAGGCGGTTCAGTCCCGTCGTCGTCTCCTCGCAGCCGCCGATGACGCCGGGCAGCAGGTGGCGCATCTTCGTGTGGAGAAGCCCCGCGAGGTCGCCGCCGTCGTCGATGACGATGTTCGGGCCCGCCGAGAGGGCTGTCATCAGGTGGTCTTCGTACTCCTCCTCCGTCGCGCCGCGCCACGCGGACACGTCCATCCCCCCGGCGGCCAGCGCCGCGGCCACGTCGTCCTGCGTGGAGAGGGGGTTGCAGCCGGTCACGTGCATTTCCGCCCCGCCCGCCTCGAGCACGCGGCACAGGTACGCCGTCTTCGCCTCCATGTGGACGGACAGCGAAATCTTCAGCCCCTCAAGAGGCTTCGTTTTCCTAAAGTCTTCTTCGATGCCCTGCAGAAGCGGCATGTACCGTCTCGCCCACGCAATCTTGCGCTCGCCGGAAGGCGCGAGGGAAATGTCTCTAATCTTGCTCATTTCAGTCCAATCCTTTCGACAATTCTCTTGACTTCATAGAGAACGCGGTCGCGGTCTATCGTCTTAAACTCCCTGTTTTCCATGAGGATTCTCCCGCCGACTAGTACGGTCTCCGTCTCCATGCCGCTAAACGAATAGGCCAGGGCCGAATACGGGTCGCCTAAGGGATTCACGTTCGGCGCGTCGAGGCTTAAGATGGCCAGGTCCGCCTTCATGCCCGGGGCGATGGCGCCGGTGTTTTCAAGGCACAGGGCCCTCGCGCCGTTTTCCGTCGCGATTTTAAACCCTTCCCGCGCGGTGACGGCCTCGGGGTCGCCGGTGATGCCCTTGTGCAGCACGGTGAGCACGCCGAGCTCCCTTATCATGTTCAGCGTGTTGTTGCTGGCGGTTCCGTCGGTGCCCATGGCGACGTTCACGCCCGCCTTCAGCATCTTCGGGATGGGGGCGACGCCGTTGGCAAGCTTTAAGTTGCTCACCGGGTTTGTGGCGACGGACACACCCCGCTCGGCAAACAGCTGGATGTCGGAGTCGGTGAGGTACACGCAGTGGGCGGCGACGGTGCGGTTTGTGAGCAGCCCCGTTTTGTCCATGAGCTCCGGCGGCGTGCAGCCGTATTTTTCGCGGATGGTCTGCATCTCGGCCTCGCTCTCCGAGATGTGGGTGTGAATGGGCACGTTCAGGCGGCGCGCCGCCTCGGCCACTTCGCGCTGGTAGTCTTCGTCGCAGGTGTAGGGCGCGTGGGGCGCGAGCATGAAGGTGATGTTCTCCCGCCCGCTCCAGGCGCGGATTTCCGCCTCCGCGTCGCGCAGCCGCCTCGCGCCGCCTTCCCTGTCGTCCTTCCCGCCGGTCAGGCCCCTTGAGAGGACGGCGCGGACGCCGGACTCCTCGGCGGCGCGGGCCTGGGCGTTGATGTGGATGTACATATCGTTAAAGGAGGTTGTCCCCGTCGAGAGCATCTCCATGATGCCGAGCAGGCTCCCCCAGTAGCAGTCTTCCTCCGTCAGCTTCTCCTCGAGGGGCAGGATGCGCCCGAAAAGCCAGTCGTTGAATTTCAAATCGTCGGCGCAGTTGCGGAAAACCGTCATGTACGAATGGGTGTGGGCGTTAATCAGCCCCGGGATGAGCATTTTCCCGCCGCCCGGGATGATTTTGTCGGCTTTAAAACCCGCCGGCGCGTCCCCGACGGCAACAATCACCCCGTCCGAAATCGCGACGGAGCAGACTTTCGCCTCGCCGGGCAGGAGCGCCAGGATGTTCTCGATGAGGATGTTCATGCGCTGCGGCCTCCTTTGTCTTCGGTTAATACAAACTACCATCTTATCATATTACCACGTCAGTCCCGCAAACACAACAAAAAAGCCGCCGGCGCAGGGCCGGCGGCACGATCTGAGAGGCTTTATTTAAGCAAAATAGTATGAGATGAACCAGATAAGGCCCGTTATCGCCGCGCCGATGGCCGCGAAGACGGGCGCCGGGAGGTCGGGCAGGCGCTTTTTCCGGATATGGCAGCGGACGTACCTCTCCGCCACCTCCTGCGCCTGACGGATGATGTCTTCGCTCGTAACGCCGCCTTCGCGCAGCGCCGCGTCGTTGACGAGGAAAATGGCCTCGTCAAAGATATGCTTATCCGGCGATTTTATGACAATGACACGGCGGGTTGTCCCTTTCACCACTTCCAATCACACCCCTGTTTCGGTTTACTTTGAGTGTTCCCCCGGGGCTGTTGGAATATACAGGAAGGCACGCCGAAATTTTCTTGAAATTTTCCGGCGCGCCCCCTTTCTGAAGGGTTATTCCCGCTCTTTTATCTGGATGACGATGACGGTCATATCGTCGTCGCTGCCGAAGCGCTTTGCCGCCTGCTCGACGATGGAGGCGGCAAGCTGCCGCGGGTCTTCCCCGCCGTCTTCCGATATCATCTTCACAAGCCAGCCGTCGTCCGCCCCGCCGGTGACGCCGTCGCTGACGATGACGGCGATGTTCCCGGGCCTTAGGTGCATGACGTGGCGGTCCGGCGCGTCGTGGGGCGGGACGCCAAGCCCCGCGGCAAGGCTCCGCCCTTTCACGCGGCGCACGGTGTCGCCCGTCCGCAGGTACGAGGGCGCCGCGCCGTACTTAAACATCTTCGTCTCGCCCGTAAAGAGGTTGACGCACACGAGGTCCACCGTGGCGCAGCCGGTGTCGTCCTGGTTTTTCAGCAGCATGAGGTCGTTGAGCATGCGCACCGCCGTCTCCGGCTCCACGCCCGAGCGCAAAAACCGCTCCAGGATGCGCACCGTCTCGCCGGAATACCGGGCGGCAAGCTCGCCCGTCCCCATCCCGTCGGAGAGAATGACGTAGAGGACGCCGTCGTCCGTTTTGAAATACGCGCCCTTGTCGCCGCTGACCTGCTCCTGGTTCTTCTTCTTAAACGAGATGCCGACGGAGGCCGCCAGCGGCTCCGCCTCAAGAAGGTAGAGCCTGTCCGGCTCGTCGGGCTTTTCCACGGCGCAGATGCGCACGCGCAAAACCTCCGAGAGCTTCTCCAGGTAATTCGGCACGCTCTTGAGGGCGCGGACGCTTGTCCCGAAAATCTCCGCGTGCAGGCGGCCGCTTTTGTCGGTGAACACGGCCGTCTCGCCCGGGATGTTCACGCCCTTGAGGAACTTGCGAAGCCGCCCCTCCAGCTCCGGCTCGGCGGCGACGCCCGCGCCCAGCTCCTCGGCGATGCCCTTGAGGATCGAGGCGACTTCGGCGTACTGGTTGACCGCTGCCAGCTGGTTTTCCTGAAGGCGCTTTTTATACTGCCGCCGGTAGAGCACGCCGCGCAGCTCGGCGTTGACGGCCGTGATAAACTCGCTGAGGTTGATGCACGTCTGCCTGAAATACTCCGGCAGGTCGTCCTCCTCCAGCTTGCCGCGGGCGAGCATCGGCTTTGTGGCGTTGTTCATGGCGTCGAGCGTATCCTGATAGTTGATGTGCCAGCAGCGCGCCTGCTTGGAGCATTTCAGGCACACCACGTCGGCCGCGCCGTCAAACACGGCGGCGATGTCGCTGTCGCGCTTGCCCTTCCCCACCGCGGAGCCGACCGTCTCGTACAGCTCGCGGAACGCCTGCGCCGCCAGTTCCACCCGCGCGCGGGTGTACTCGCGCGCTTTCAGGAGGCCGTACCCGCCGCCCGTTCCGGGGATGAGCACGCTCAGCCGGCTCATCAGCGACGGCGGCAGGATCATAAACAAAACCGTCGCGATAAACGTCTCGTACAGCATGCCGGGGACGTGGGGGCTG
>JAAYMC010000012.1 GCA_012521555.1 Clostridiales bacterium | reverse complement strand
TATCGACGGCGAGCGCATCGCCTTCTGCAAGGACGCGATCTTGTACGACGAGCAGCCGACGAGCTTTCGCCAGTCGTGGCTGCAGCGGCTGCGCTGGGCGAAGGGCTTTTATCAGGTTTTCGCCAAATACGGCGGCGCGCTCGTGCGGGCGATGATAAGGCGCCGCAGCTTCGCGTGCTTTGATATGCTCATGATTATCGTGCCGTCCATTCTCTTAAGCTTCCTCGGCGTGTTCTGCAGCATCGTCGCCGCCATACTCGGCGCGGCGCTGGGCGTGGACGTCTCCCCGGCGGCGCGGGCGCTGCTCGCGACGGCCGTCAACGGCTACCTGCTCCTCTTCTTCGTCGGAGGGGTGACGCTCATGACCGAGTGGAAGCGGATCCACTGCCGGCCGGCGCGCAAAATCGCCCTCCTGTTCACCTTCCCGATCTTCCAGTTTACGTACATCCCCGTCGCCCTTGCGGCGCTCGTCTCCCACGTGGAGTGGAAGCCGATTATCCACAAGGAGGTCAAGACCCTCGCGGAAATCCGCGGCGAGGTCCGAAAAGTCGGGTAAAAATGACGCCGCCGCTTCGCGCTCTGGCACGGGCGGCGGCTTTTTCCGGCGGCAAAGGCGCCGTGCGAGAGATGTTGAAGCACAGCGGCGCTTGGCGTTGCAACGCGGCGCCGGTTGGTATATAATGAAAAGACAACGGACAGGCGGCTGCGGGCCGCTTCGTTTTTATTTTGCCGCATCATGCAGGAGACGGACATGACAGACATGCTCAGACAAGAGTTTATCAAGGCGCGCCGCGCCGTCATCGCGCGGGAGTTTGACCATCTAAACGACATGCAGCTTCAGGCCGCCCTCGCCACGGAAGGCCCCCTTCTGCTGCTCGCCGGCGCCGGCAGCGGGAAGACGACGGTGCTCATCAACCGCATCGCCAACCTCGTCCGGTTCGGCCGCGGGTCGGACAGCGAGGACATCCCGCCCTTTGTCACGGACGAGGACGCGGCCTTTCTCATCTCTTACGCCAAAAACCCCACGGAGGAGGGACGCGAGCGCGCCCTTGCGCTCTGCGCCGTCGACCCCGTCGAGCCGTGGCGGCTGATGGCCATCACCTTTACGAACAAGGCCGCCGACGAGCTCAAGGCCCGCCTTGAGAAGATGCTCGGGCCCGGCGCGCGCGATATCTGGGCGATGACGTTCCACGCCGCGTGCGTGCGCATCCTCCGCCGCGACGCCGACCGCTTGGGGTACGACCGCGCGTTTACGATCTACGACACAAACGACTCCCTCGCGCTGATAAAGCGCGTCGTCAAGGACATGGGCTTTGACGAAAAGTCCTTTGCGCCCCGCTCCGTCCTCGCGCAAATCTCCCGCGCGAAGGACGCGATGCTCTCGGCGGAGGCGTTCGCGCAGGAGGCGGAAAAAAGCCGCGACCTGCGCCGCGCGCGCCTTGCGAAGATTTATCTGGAGTACTCAAGCCGCATGAAGGCGGCAAACGCCCTCGACTTCGACGACCTGCTGCTTTTGTGCGTGCGGCTGCTCGAGGAGTACCCGGACGTGCTCGAGTACTACCAGAGGAAATTCCGCTATATCCTCATTGACGAGTATCAGGACACAAACCAGCTTCAGTACCGTTTCGCCAGCGCCCTTGCGCGGGGGCACCGGAACATCTGCGTCGTCGGCGACGACGACCAGAGCATCTACCGCTTCCGCGGCGCGACGATTGAGAATATCCTGAGCTTTGAATCGCAGTACAAGGACGCCCGCGTCATCCGCCTAGAGCAGAATTACCGCTCAACGGGGAAGATTCTCGACGCGGCAAACGACGTCATCCAAAACAACGTCGGGCGGAAAGGCAAGAGGCTCTGGACGAAAAACGAATCCGGCGAGCCCGTGACGCTCTACATGGCCCGGGACGAGCGGGACGAGGCGGACTTCGTTGCCGCCCAGATTCTCGCGAACGTCGCGAAGGGCGCAAGGTGGAGCGACCACGCCGTCCTGTATCGAATGAACGCCCAGTCGAACCAGCTTGAATTCGCGTTCAGCCACGCCGGCGTGCCCTACCGCGTCGTCGGGGGGCTGCGCTTCTTCGACCGGGCCGAAATCAAGGACGTCCTCGCGTACCTGTGCGTCATCAACAACCCGGACGACGACCTGCGCCTTGCGCGCATTATCAACACGCCAGGCCGCGGCATCGGCCAGGCGACGCTCGACACCGTCGCGCGCCTTGCCGCCGAGACGGGCCTTTCCGCGTTCGAGGTGCTCCGCCGCGCGGACGAGTTCGCGGCGCTCAAACGCACCGCCGTCAAGCTGCGCGCCTTCGCCGAGATGATGGAGGAGCTCATGGAAATCAGCCGGACGCAGCCGCTCGACGTGCTGTACGACGCGCTCCTCGACAAAACGGGATACCTCCGCGCCCTTGAGGAAAAAGGGCCGGTAGAGAACGAAGCGCGCATTGAAAACGTCAAAGAGCTGAAGACGAACATCCTCTCGTTTATGAAGCAAAACCCGGAGGGGACGCTCTTTGACTTCCTCAGCGACATCGCGCTTTACACCGACATCGACGAGTACGACGAATCCGACGACAAGGTCGTGATGATGACGATGCACAGCGCCAAGGGCCTTGAGTTTCCCACGGTGTTCATCGTCGGCGCCGAGGAGGGCATCTTCCCCGGCATGAAGTCCATCGGCGAGCCGGAGGAGATGGAGGAGGAGCGGCGGCTGTGCTATGTGGCCATCACGCGCGCGAAGAAAAAGCTCTATTTTACCGCCGCCCGGCGCCGCATGATTTTCGGCCAGACGCGCGGCAGCAAAGTCTCCCGCTTCGTGGAGGAGATCGCGCCGTACAATATCGAGATACTGGGCGACAAGCGCGCGTCGTACACGTTCGACGATTTCGACGAGACCGGGCCGGAGTCTGGCTACGGCTTTGCGCGCCCGCACTCCGGCTATGGCGGGCAGCCGCGCCGCAGGCACTTTAGCTTTGACGAGGAGCCGCGCCGCGCGTATTTTGACGAGAAGCCGTCCCCTGCGCCGCCGCGCCCTAATAAACAGCCGAGCGCGCCGCCGTCTCTCTTTAAGCGGCCGGCCCCGGCGGGGACAGAGTCGTTTGCCGTGGGAGACACGGTGCGGCACAAGGCGTTCGGGGTTGGCAAGGTCGTAAGCGTCCAGGAATTCGGGGGCGACGCCCTCATGGAAGTGAATTTCGAGGGCGCGGGCCTCAAGCGCCTGATGCGCAACTCGGCGGCGGCGTACATGACGAAAATCCCGCCCGGACAGTAACGAAAGAACACAGACAGAAAGAGGAATTGAGCTTGAACATATCGAAGACAGCCCTCGGCCGCGCCGCCCTTTTGCTGGCGACGGTGATTTGGGGCATTTCCTTTGTCTTAATGGACTTTACGCTGACCTCCGTGCCGACGTTTTACATCCTCGCCATCCGCTTTACCGGCGCGGCCGTCATCCTGTTTGCCATCAGTGCGAAAAGGCTAAAGAAAATCGACCGCTCGTACATAAAGTGGGGCGCCGTTTTGGGCGCCGCGCTCCTTTCGGCGTACGCGCTGCAGACTTTCGGGCTGCAGTTTACGACGCCCGGCAAAAACGCCTTTCTCACCACGACGTACTGCATCATCGTGCCCCTGCTGCACTGGGTTTTCTCCCGCCAGCGGCACGACCGGTACAACGTCATCGCGGCGGCGCTCTGCGTGGCGGGGATCGGGTTTATTTCGCTCAATGATTTTTCCATCGGCCTCGGGGACGGCCTGACCATCCTGTGCGGCGTGATGTACGCGGCCCATATCGTGGCGCTCGGCGCGGCGGTGAAGGACAGGGACTTTATCGTCCTCTCCGCGCTGCAGTTTGCGTATGCCGGCGCGCTCGCGTGGATCCTCGGCCTGCTCACGCAGCCCTTCCCGGAGGCCATTCCGACAAACACGGTCTACGCCCTCGCGTTCCTGACCGTGATGAGCACGGCGCTGTGCCTGACGCTCCAGGTCTTCGGGCAGAAGCACACGCCGCCGACGCAGGCGGCCATCATCATGGCGCTTGAGGCGGTGTTCGGGGCGGCGGCGTCCGTCGCCGTCGGCAGCGAGGTGATAACGCCGCGCCTTGCCCTGGGCTTTGCGCTCACGTTTCTCTCCGTCATCGTCAGCGAGACGAAACTGTCCTTTCTCCGCGGAAAACGAAAAAGCGAGGAGGTTTTGCAGTGAAATCGTACAGGAAGCAGCTCTACTTCAATCTCCCGACGCGGCGCGGCCTTGTGAACATCACGCGGGACGTGGAGCAGGCGGTGCGGGAAAGCGGCGTTAGGGAGGGGCTTGTGCTCGTCAACGCCATGCACATCACGGCGAGCGTCTTCATCAACGACGACGAGCCGGGTCTGCACCAGGACTTTGAGGAGTGGCTTGAGCAGCTTGCCCCCGAAAAGCCGTACAGCCGCTACCGGCACAACGGCTTTGAGGACAACGCCGACGCGCACCTCAAGCGCTCCGTCATGGGGCGGGAAGTCGTCGTCGCCATTACGGACGGGAAGCTCGATTTCGGCCCGTGGGAGCAGATTTTCTACTACGAGTTTGACGGGAGGCGGAAGAAAAGCGTCCTCGTGAAAATCATCGGGGAGTAGGGCATAATCGTTTTTTAATTGAGCGCCATAGAAAAATATGGTAATATGGTCTCGCCGCTATGCAAGCGGGCAATACGAACGGGAGGCAAGACATGCTTAGAATCGAGCACCTGACGAAATCGTACGGCGCGAAAAAGGCCGTGGACGACCTTTCGCTCCAGATCAATCCCGGGGAAATCTGCGGCTTTATCGGCCACAACGGCGCCGGCAAGACCACGACGATCAAGTGCGTGTGCGGGATTTTGCAGTTTGAGGAAGGGGAAATCTACGTGAGCGGGCACTCCGTCAAAAAAGACCCCATCGCCTGCAAGCGGGAGCTGGCCTATATTCCCGATAATCCCGACCTGTACGAGTTTTTGTCTGGCATCAAGTATCTCAACTTCATCGCCGACGTGTTCGGCATCGGTGAGAAGGAGCGGGCAGAGCGCATCCACCGCTACGCCGACCTGTTTGAGCTGACGAGCGACCTTGCGCAGCCGATATCGGCGTATTCCCACGGCATGAAGCAAAAGCTCGCGCTCATCTCCGCGCTGATACACAACCCGAAGCTCATCATTCTCGACGAGCCGTTCGTCGGGCTGGACCCGACCGCGTCGTTTAAGCTCAAGCAGACGATGCGGGAGATGTGCAACGAAGGCGCGGCGATTTTCTTCTCCACCCACGTCCTCGAAGTGGCGGAAAAGCTGTGCGACAAAGTCGCCGTCATCAAGCGCGGGCGGCTGATTGCCTTCGGCACGATGGAGGAGATAAAGGGCGACGAATCCCTCGAGTCGGCGTTTTTCGAACTGGAGGAGCAAAATGGGTAGCTTCAGGCCTGTCTTTTATGTGACGTTCCGCTCCCTTATCGCCACGATGTTCCCGCGCTACCGCAGGAGCGACCCGCAGTCAAAGCGGCGCGTCATTCTCTACGCCCTGCTGTTTGCGTATGTGTTTATCACCATCGTCGGCGGCGAGGCGGCGCTGTTTTACAGCCTTGCCAAATCGCTCGGCCCGGCCGGGTACGGGTGGCTGTATTTCGCCCTCGTGGGGGCTTTGGTGATTGCGCTGTGCATCGTGGGCGAGCTGTTTCTCACCCACGCGCAGCTGTTTGCCGCGAAGGACAACGAGCAGCTTCTGAGCCTGCCGGTCCGGCCCGGCGTTGTGCTCTTCGCGCGCATCGCGTCCCTGCTCGTCCTCGATTACATCTTCACGCTGATTGTCGCCGCACCGGCGGCCGTGATGTGGATTGCGGCAAACTCCATCGGCGCGGCGGGGGCCGTCTTCCTCGTGCTGGCTGTCATCATGCTGCCGCTGCCGGCGATGGGCGTTTCGATCCTCATCGCGTGGATCCTCTCGGCGGTCTTTTCGCGCCTGCGCGGGTCGAATATCCTCAAGCTTCTCGTATACCTGCTGTTCTTTGCGGCATACTTTTACGTCGTCTCCAACCTCAACGAGTATATCAGGACGCTCATCTCACGCGGGGCGGAGATTGCCGAGGCGTTCCGCCGCGGCGCCTTCCCGCTCTACCACTTAGGGCTTGCCGTCACGGAAGGGGACGCCGTCAGCTTCTTCATCTTCGCCGTGTGCGCTCTCGCGCCCTTTGTCATCATGACGGCGCTTCTCTCTTCGCGTTTCCTGAAAATCGCCACGACGAACCGCGGCGCGCGCAAGGTCGCCTACCGGCAAAAGCGCCTGAAAGCCTCGGGCGCCCGCACGGCTTTCGTGAAGAAGGAGCTGCGGCTGTTCTTCTCCATTCCCGCTTATATCCTCAACGGCGGGCTGGGGGCGCTCTTCAGCATTGTCGTGGCTGTACTCCTCGTAGTGCGGCGGGATATTGTTTTCCAGATGTTCCAGACGTCGCCGGACGCGCTGCCCTTCGGCGCGCCGACGGTCGCGGCGCTGATGCTGTGCCTGTTCTCGGCGCTCTCCCTCGTGTCGGCGGCGTCCGTCTCGATTGAGGGGAACACATTGTGGATTGCCCGCAGCCTGCCCGTCTCAACGTACGATATTCTCCTTGCCAAAGTCGCATCCCACTCCCTCGTGTGCGGCGTGCCGACCCTGATCGGCGCGATTATCTGCGCCGTGGCGTTCGGGTCCGGTATAATCGGCCTGCTGGCGCTGATTATAACGCCGCTTGCGCTTGTCGTGACGATGGGGTTTGCGGGCGTGGTCATCAATCTGCGCCATCCGCGGCTTGACTGGGTCAACCCCGTCCAGCCGGTCAAGCAGGGGGCGGCCGTTCTCATTTCGATGCTCGCCGGCGCCGCGCTCATCCTCGTGCCGGGGATGCTCTACGTGTTCCTCCTCCACCGGATTATGGACGTGGACTTTATGATTTTCCTCACCGGCGTGGTGTACATCGGTATTTCGATTCTCCTTGCCATGCACCTTAAGGATAAAGGCGCGCGCCTTTACGAAGGGCTCGGCGGGTAAGGGAGTGTTTTCAAGTGATTTTGTATTTTACCGCAACGGGCAACTCCCTCTACGCGGCGGAGAAAATCGCCAAGGCGACGGGAGACAGGCTGTTTGACATCGGCCGGGCCGTGCGGCGCGGGGAATATAAAGTCTCCCTCGGCGAAAACGAGCCGCTCGGGTTTGTGTTCCCCGTCTACGCGTGGACCCTGCCCGGCATCGTGGAGCTGTTTATCCGGAAGATGGAGCTGGAGGGGTATACCGGCCAGTATGCCTTCGGCGTGTTCACCTGCGGGGAGAGCGCGGGAGGCACCGTGGCGGCGCTCGGGCAGGCGCTTTCCAAGAGAGGCGTCGCGCTCCATTACGGCGCGCCGCTTGTCATGGTGGACAACTACATCATCTGGTCGCACCTGCCGCCGCCGGAGCGGATTGAGAAAATCCTCGGCGCGGCCGACGCCGCCCTCGAGCGCATTATCGCCGCCGTCTCCGCGCGCGAGAGGAAGGGCATCTCCGCGAAAAAGCCGGAAATGCCGTGCCTGCCCATAGAGGAAGTGAGCACCGCCGCGGGGCGCTCGAAGCTTTACGCGACGGACAAGTGCACCGCCTGCGGGCTTTGCCGCGCCATCTGCCCCATGGGCTGCATCCGGCAAAGCGGTAACGCGCGCCCGCAGTGGGAGGGGCTTTGCACCCAGTGCCTTGCCTGCCTGCACCGCTGCCCCGCGGGGGCCATCGAGTGGGCGGGCGACACCGCGGGGAAAAAGCGGTACGTTCACCCGAAGGTATCTCTCCCGGCGTCCTACGAATAAACAAAACACCCCGAACGGTGACCGTTCGGGGTGTTTTTTACTCTGTGCCGCTCCATCGGCGCCGCCCTGAGCGTTTTCGGGGCGGCTTTTGCCCGTTGGAGACGCAAAGGCGCTTTAGGCGTTTATATCCGGGCTAGACGGCGCCTAACACTTCGCCGATTTTGCCGTTTATGTGCAGGTCCGCGCGGGAGTCGAGGTGCGTTGAGCCCTTGTTGATGAGCACGAGCTTTGAGCCCCTGTAGTAGTCGATGAGCCCCGCCGCGGGGTAGACGACGAGGGAGGTGCCGCCGACGATGAGCACGTCGGCCCTGGCGATGTACATGACGGACTCCTGAATGACGGTGCTGTCGAGCCCTTCCTCGTAGAGCACCACGTCCGGCCGGATGATGCCGCCGCATGAGCAGCGCGGCACGCCCTGCGACTCCGTTATGGCCTCGATGCCGTACTTCTTTCCGCACTTCATGCAGTAGTTGCGGTGGACGGAGCCGTGCAGCTCGAGGACTTTTTTGCTGCCGGCGGCCTGATGGAGCCCGTCGATATTCTGCGTGATGACGGCCTTGAGCTTGCCCTGCTTTTCCAGCTCCGCAAGGCGCCTGTGCGCCGCGTTGGGCTGGGCGTCCAGGAAGAGCATCTTGTCCCGGTAGAACCTGTAAAACTCCTCCGGGTTTTTCATGAAGAACGTATGGCTTAAGATCGTCTCGGGGGGATAGTCGTACTTCTGGTGGTAGAGCCCGTCCGTGCTGCGGAAATCGGGGATGCCGCTTTCCGTCGAGACGCCGGCGCCGCCGAAAAAGACGATGTTGTCGCTTTCTTGGATCCACCGCCGGAGCGTACTTATCGCGTCGTCCATACTTCCACCTTCCGTTAAATATTTTATTAACCTACTTTGTCGCCGAGTTGTCCTTTAAGATGACGTCGTGCGCGCCGCCTTCCACGATGGAGGTGGCGGAGACGAGCGTGAGCTTGGCTTTCTTCTGCAGCTCCGGGATGGTCAGCGCCCCGCAGTTGCACATCGTCGCGCGGATCTTCGCAAGGGTGACGGCGAGGTTGTCCTTGAGGCTGCCCGCGTAGGGGACGTAGGAGTCGACGCCCTCCTCAAAGGTCAGCTCCGCGCTCCCGCCCAGGTCGTACCGCTGCCAGTTGCGGGCGCGGGCGGAGCCTTCGCCCCAGTACTCCTTCATGTAGCTGCCGCCGATGTTGACCTTGTTCGTGGGGCTCTCGTCGAAGCGGGCGAAGTACCGGCCGAGCATGAGAAAGTCCGCGCCCATGGCCAGGGCGAGGGTGAAATGGTAGTCGTGGACGATGCCGCCGTCCGAGCAGATCGGCACATAAATGCCCGTCTCCTCAAAATAGGCGTTGCGGGCGTTGGCACAGTCGATGACGGCCGTCGCCTGCCCGCGGCCGATGCCCTTCTGCTCGCGGGTGATGCAGATCGAGCCGCCGCCGATGCCCACTTTCACGAAGTCGGCGCCGCAGTCGGCGAGGAAGCGGAAGCCCTCGGCGTCGACCACGTTGCCGGCGCCGATTTTCACGCTCTCCCCGTAGTTTTCGCGCACCCATTCCAAAACGCGCTTTTGCCACTCCGTAAACCCTTCCGACGAGTCGATGCACAGCACGTCCGCGCCGGCCTCGAGGAGGGCAGGGATGCGCTCCTTGTAGTCGCGCGTGTTGACGCCGGCGCCCACGACGTAGCGCTTTTGCCTGTCGTGCAGCTCGAGGGGATTTTCCTTGTGGGAGTCGTAGTCCTTGCGGAAGACGAGGTGGACGAGATGGCCCCGCTCGTCCACGACGGGCAGGACGTTGAGCTTGTGCTCCCAGATGATGTCGTTGGCTTCCTTGAGCGTCGTCCCCGAGGGAGCGGTGACGAGCTTTTCGATGGGCGTCATGAAGGTGTGGACCGGCTCGTCCCCCGTCATGCGGCTGATGCGGTAGTCGCGGCTTGTGACAAGGCCCAGGAGGCGGCCCGTGGGTGACCCGTCCTCCGTGACGGCGACGGTGGAGTGGCCGGTGCGCTGCTTGAGGGCGAGGATGTCGCGCAGCTTATCCGTCGGG
Source organism: Clostridiales bacterium (assembly GCA_012521555.1). Taxonomy (GTDB): domain Bacteria; phylum Bacillota; class Clostridia; order Oscillospirales; family Oscillospiraceae; genus Sporobacter. Next base: position 2,442 of record JAAYMC010000012.1, on the reverse strand, counting down.
CGGACGTTCGAGTCGCTCACGACGAAGCCCGCCTTGTACGCCTTGACGCGCGCGACCATCGCCGCCTGGCTTTCGATGGGCTGGGAGCAGTAGATAAAGGACACGCCGCCCTCCCGCGCCAGCGCGACGGCCATGCGGTCGTCCGAAACGGCCTGCATGATGGCGGACGTAATGGGGATGTTCATCATAAGCGCCGGCTTTTCGCCGCGGCGGTAGCGGACGAGAGGCGTCCGGAGGTCGACGTTTTCCGGGATGCACTCCGCGCTGGAATACCCCGGAACGAGCAGATACTCGCTAAACGTGCGGGACGGTTCCTCAAAGAAATAAGCCATGTCGTCATTCCTCCGTTTGTCGTTTCCTGTTATTTTGCCTATTATAGCACCAAATATATCATCGTCAAGGGATTATTTCCACCCCGGCGGCGTTTTTCGCATTGGGGACCCCAGTGCGGGAAGGGATGCCGGCGCGCAGGAGCGGGCGCGGGCGGCCCTGCCGGGGCGGCGCGGGGTGTGCGCAGCACGGGAACCGGCAAGGGGGGGGAGGGGGGCAGTAAAAGTGTCGAAATTTGACGAAAAGCGGCTTCAAATGTGCTTGTTTCACGCAACTTGGGTGGTATATAATCACTAAAGGTGAAATAAAAAACAGGCTGGAAAAGCCGCTGAGAGGAGAGTAAGGCATGAAGTCCATCACCGTCGTCAAGACCGGCAGCCTGAAGGACCCCGACCCGCAAAAGCGCGGGCGGATAGAGGTCCGCGACATCCCCATGCAGCCGCTGGGGGACGAAGACGTGCGCATCAAGGTGGCCTACTGCTCGATTTGCGGGTCCGACCCGCATCTCGTGGAGAACATCTTCGGGTGGGAGCCGCCGTACGGGATGGGGCACGAGGTTTCCGGCGTCATTGTGGAGCTCGGCCCGAAGGCCACGAAGAAGGGGCTTAAGGTGGGAGACCGCGTCGCGGGCAATTTCCTGCGGTTTTGCGGCACCTGCTATTACTGCCAGAACGGGCAGCAGCAGTTTTGCGAGCACGCCGACGAGAGCAACAACCCCGGCATGAGCGAGTATCTCGTCTGGCACGAGTCGCAGGTGTACAAGATGCCGGACAATGTCAGCCTCAAGGAGGCGTGTTTGCTCGAGCCCGTCTCCGTGGCGGTGCGCATCATGGACAAGGCGAATATCAAATTCGGCCAGCGCGTGCTCATCTGCGGCGGCGGCCCCATCGGGCTTCTGACCCTGCAGGCGGCCGCGATGAACGGCGCGGCAAAGCTCACCCTCGTCGAGCCCATCGAGGCGCGGCGCGCTCTCGCGCTCACCTTCGGCGCGGAGTATGTCATCGACCCCACAGTGCAAAGCGTCCGCGAGGCGGCGATGGAAATTACGGGCGGGCGGGGCTACGACGTCGTCATCGACTGCTCCGGCTCGGTCAAGGCCGTCTACGACCTGCCGTTTATCACGGCCAAGGGCGGAACGCTCCTTTACGCGGCCATGTACCCCAACGACTATGAAATGCCGCTAAACCTCTACAAGTTCTGCTATTACAACGAGCTGACCATTTCGGGCATCTACGTGTCGCCCTACGCCTTCCCGCGGGCGTTTGAGATGTTCCCGCGCTTTAAGCTCGAGGCGTTTACAGACACCGTTTTCCCCATCGACCAGGCGGAGGAGGCTTTCCGGGCGCACCTGTCCGGCAAACATATCAAAGTGCTCATCCAGTGCAACCAAATCGACTAAGGAGGCGGCATCTTCATGCATCTTGAGCTCAAGACAGACGAGAAAACCATCGATTTTCTGGAGGCCAAGTCGTATAAAATCAGAAAGGACCTGCTGGGTTTCATCTACCGCATCGGCATGGGGCACTTAGGCGGCGAGCTTTCGATGGTGGAAGTGGCCGTTGCGCTCTATTACCGCTACCTCAACTACGACGTGCACGAGCCCTGCAAGCCCGACCGCGACCGCTTCGTGCTGAGCAAGGGCCACTGCAGCGAAACGCTCTACACCATCTTCTCGGACCTCGGCGCGTACACCATGGACTACATGGTCGAGCACTTCGAGACGCTCAATACCGCCAAGTTCGGCATGCACTGCAACCGCAAGTACTGCGAGCAGATTGAGGCCTCCACCGGCTCCCTCGGGCACGGCCTGTCCCTCGCGCTCGGCATGGCGCTCGCCGGCCGCAAGCAGAAGGCGCCGTGGCGCGTTTTCGTCATGACGGGCGACGGCGAGCTGGAGGAAGGCTCGAACTGGGAGGCCATCATGGCCGCCGGCCACTTCGGGCTCGGCAACCTCGTCCTCATCGTGGACAAAAACGGCCTGCAGATGACGGGCCCGACGAAGGAAGTCATGAACATCGACCCGCTGGACGAGAAGCTGCGCGCCTTCGGCTGGGACGTTGTGAGCATCGACGGGCACAACATGCGCGAGGTCTGCGCCGCGTTCGACTCGCT
>JAAYMC010000149.1 GCA_012521555.1 Clostridiales bacterium | reverse complement strand
CCTACCGCATCATGACGGACTACGTCCGCCGCTTTGACCCCGCCGCCCGCCTGTTCGTCGTGCACCGGCTGGACAGGGACACGTCGGGCGTTCTCCTCTTTGCCAAAACGGAGGATATGAAGCGCACCCTGCAGGACGGCTGGGACCGCCTCGTGCTCAAAAGGGAGTATATCGCCGTCGTCGAAGGCTGCCCCCGGGAAAAAAGCGGCGTCATCCGCTCCTACTTAAACGAGTCCAAAACCCACCGCGTCTACTCCGGCCGCGCCGAGACGGGAAAGCTCGCCGTCACGCGCTACGCCGTCGAGCGCACAAGCGGCGGGTACAGCCTTTTGCGCGTGAATATTGAGACGGGGCGTAAAAACCAGATCCGCGCGCACCTTGCGGAACTCGGCTGCCCCGTCGCGGGGGACAAGAAATACGGCGCCCGGACAAACCCCATCGGCCGCCTCGCGCTCCACGCCTCCGCGCTCGAGCTCAAAAACCCCTTCACGCAGCGCGCCATGGCGCTCAATTCCCCCGTCCCGCCGGAGTTTGAACGGCTATTCAAACAAAAATAACAAAGGCCGCGCCCGTTTTCGGTACGGCCTTTTTCTTACGCTCCCCCTTGTAATGCTTATCTCACAAGCAGCCGCCGCCCCCGTACAGCACGGCCTTTCTCCCAAAAAGCTGTTATATTTAAAAAGCCTTCGCCTCACCCGCCCGCGGTGCGGCCTTTTCATTACGCTATCCCAAAAGCTGTAACGCTTATTTCGCAAGCCGCCGCACCCGCAGTGCGGCCTTTTTCTATCTACTCTTGTCGGCAAACCCTTTCAGGATGCGGAAGCTGTTTTTGTGGTAGTCAATCAGCCCGTCCCGCTTCATTTCGCTTAAGGTGGCCGACAGGGCGCTGCGCTCGACGGAGAGGTAGTCGGCCAGCTCCTGCCGGTTGAAGGGGATGTCGAAGCGGTCCCGCCCGGCGAGCACCGCCTGCTCGGAGAGGTAGGACATCACCTTGTCCCGCGTCGTTTTCCGCGTGATGTGCTCGATTTTCTGCATGAGCATGATATTTTTGGACGCGAGGATGCGCACCATATTCTTGATAAGCTGCTGGTGGAACGGGCACGCTACGGGGCATGTGACGATCACCCGCCCGTAGTCGACGAGCAAAACCGCCGTGTCGGCCTGCGCCACCGCGGAGATGGGCAGCGCCTCCGTCCCCGCGCAGGTAAATGCCTCGGCGAACAGGTCGCCGGGCGCGACCGCCGTGAGAATCGTCCTGTTTCCCCAGAAGTCCTCCCGCACGATGTGGACAGCCCCGTCGAGGACGACGCCGATCCACGCCGGCTTGTCGCCCGCGTGCAGGATAAACTCGTCCTTCTTATACCGCGCGACCGTCGCGCCCAGGCAGTCGAGCATGGAGGCGATGTTTTCCTCTTCCACGTCCGCAAAAAGGGCGCATTTTTTCAGCACGTGCTCAAACTCCCGCATAAATCTCCCTCGTTTCGTTGGAATTCCAACATACAATCCATCCCCAGTATAGTATCGTAAGGCCAGAAAGGCAAGGGAAACGAAACCCTAAACCAATACTTGAAAGGTGGATGGAACAATGAAACGTAGAATCATTCAGATAGATGAAAACCTCTGCAACGGCTGCGGCCTGTGCGCGAACGCCTGCCACGAAGGCGCCATCGCCATGATAGACGGCAAGGCCCGCCTCATCCGCGACGATTACTGCGACGGGCTGGGCGACTGCCTGCCTGTGTGCCCGACGGGCGCCATCAGCTTCGTCGAGCGGGAGGCCGCCCCGTACGACGCCGAGGCCGTCAAGGCAAACATGGAAAAGCGCAAAGCCGGGCATGAGGCCCACGCGGGCGGCTGCCCCGGCAGCAGAGCCCACGCCATCGAGAGAAACGAACAGCCCGCCGGCTGCCCCGGCATGAGGGCGCAGGCCATCGAGCGGGAGAACAATGCCCCCGCGCCGGCCGCACCGGCCGCCGCGCCTGTCAGCCGGCTGCGCCAGTGGCCCGTCCAGATTAAGCTCGTGCCGCCCAACGCTCCGTACTTCAACGGCGCGCATCTGCTCATCGCCGCCGACTGCACGGCATACGCCCGCGCCAGCTTCCACGAGGACTTCATGAAGAACAAAATCACCCTCATCGGCTGCCCGAAGCTCGACTCCGGCGACTACAGCGAAAAGCTCGCCGCCATCCTGCGGGAAAACGACATTAGGAGCGTGACCATTGTGCGCATGGAAGTGCCCTGCTGCGGCGGCCTCGTCTACGCGGCCCAGAAGGCCCTTCAGGAGAGCGGCAAGATGATTCCGTGGCGCATCGTCGTCATCGGCACAAACGGCGAGATCCTCGAGGATTAGCCGTAGCATAAATCTGCGGAAAAAAGACAAACATCTTGAGTAAGGAGGAACAAGAGCGATGACCACAAACATGTTCTGTTTCCAGTGCGAGCAGACAGCAAGAGGCACCGGCTGCACCGGCCGCGCCGGCGTGTGCGGCAAGGCCGACCACACCGCCCTCGAGCAGGACCGGCTCACGGCGGCCATGATCGACCTCGCCCGCGCCATCGGGGAGGATACACCGACGGAGAAGGAAGCCTCCCTTCTGACCCGCGGCCTGTTTACGTGCTTGACGAACGTCAACTTCGACGACGCCGCGATCCAGAAGACCTACGAGGAGGTGACGGATGCCCTCCGCGCCCGCGGCGGCATTCAGTCCGAGCCCTTTGAGATGGAGCGGCTGTGGACGGCGGAGGAGGACATCCGCTCGCTTAAATCCCTCATCCTGCTGGGGCTGCGCGGCATCTCGGCGTACGCGTATCACACCGAGGCGCTCGGCTGCCCGTCCGAAAAAGCGCGCGCCTTCTTCCCGAAGGCCCTGCGCGCCGTGGGCGACGCTTCCGCCACGATGGACGACCTGCTCCCCCTCGTCATGGAAACAGGCCAGACAAACCTTGACGTCATGGAGCTGCTCGACCGCGCCCACAACGAGACGTTCGGCGCGCCCGAACCGGCCGTCGTCTCCCTCACCATCGAAAAAGGCCCCTTCATCGTCGTCAGCGGCCACGACCTGCACGACCTCAAGCTCCTCCTCGAGCAGACGACGGGCAAGGGCATCAACGTCTACACCCACGGCGAAATGCTCCCGGCCCACGGCTACCCCGGGCTGCGCAAGTACCCGCACCTGAAGGGCAATTTCGGGACGGCGTGGCAGAACCAGCAAAAGGAGTTTGCGAATATCCCCGCTCCCATCCTGTTTACGACGAACTGCCTCATGCCCGTGAAGGACAGCTACGCCGACCGCGTGTACACAACGGGCGTCGTCGGCTTCCCCGGCCTTGTCCACATCGGCGAAGACAGGGACTTCACCCCCGTCATCGAAAAGGCCCTTGAGCTGGGCGGCTACACGGGAGACCGCGTCATGACGGGCATCAACGGCGGCACCACCGTGATGACGGGCTTTGCCCACAAGACGGTCCTCGCCGCCGCCGACAGGGTCATCAGCGCCGTCAAAAACGGCGACATCCGCCACATCTTCCTCGTCGGCGGGTGCGACGGCGCGAAGCCCGGGCGCAACTACTACACGGAATTCGTCAAGCAGTCCCCCGGCAACACGCTCATCCTCACCCTCGCCTGCGGCAAATACCGCTTCAACGACCTCGACCTCGGCACCATCGGCGGCCTGCCGCGCATCATGGACATGGGCCAGTGCAACGACGCCTACTCCGCCATCAAAGTGGCGCTCGCGCTCGCCGAAGCGCTGGAGTGCGGCGTCAACGACCTGCCGCTCACCCTCGTCCTCTCGTGGTACGAGCAGAAGGCCGTCGCCATCCTGCTCACGCTTCTCTCCCTCGGCATCAAGAACATCCTCATCGGGCCGAGCCTTCCCGCCTTCGTCTCCCCGAACATCCTCGACTTCCTCGTCAAAAACTACGGCCTATCGCCGGTTACCACGCCGGACGCGAACCTTGCCCGCATCCTCGCATAAGCCTCCTTCTCCTGACCTCCCAATACTCTCCTTGCCCGTCTTTCGCGGCGTAAAGCCCGCGTCCGGTTTTCCCCATGCAGAAAAGCCCGCGTCTTCGCGCGCGGGCTTTTCCCTTTTCGCTCTTCGTGGTAGAATACTCTCACTGAAGTCACAGAAGCGAGGGAGTTTATGCATCTCTATTTCGATTTAGACGGAACCCTTTTTGAGACAAAACCTGTCATTACCGCAACCGTCCGGGCTTTTCTCAGCCAAACCGGCCGCCCCTACCCCGGGGACGAGGCCGTCCTCTCCTTTGTCGGCCGCCCCATGGACGTCTTCATGCGGGGCATCACAGGCGCCTCTTCCGTCTCCGAGGAAGAAGTCGAGCTGTTTTGCGCCATTGAATTCGATCTCGTCAGGAAAACCGGCCGCCTGTTTGACGGAATGGAAAGCGCTCTGCGCGCGCTGAAGGAAGACGGCCACGCGCTCTACGTCCTCTCCAACGGTTACATCGACTATATCGAGGTCGTGCTTCAGAGCACCGGCGCCCGCGGTCTGTTCGACGCTATCTACACCGCCACCTATTCTCCCTCGAAGGCCCACCGGCTCAGGGAGGTTCTCCCCCCGGGCGCCTCCGCCGCCTTCATCGGCGACACGGTGGACGACCTGCTGGCCGCGCGCCAAAACAGCCTCCCCCACATCGCCGCGCGGTACGGTTACGGCGGCGCGGACGCCTTCGACGCCGCCTCCTATCTGGCCGCCTCGCCCCGGGACATCCCCGCCATCGTCCGCCGCCTGTGCGCCCGGCCGTAAACGCATAATAATGCGGCAAGCGGGAGGGAAGCGCCCTGATTCTCCGGCCCTATAAAGCGAAAAACCCGCCCTGGTTTTCAGGGCGGGTTTATGTATTTATGTTACCTTTCAAAGCGGTCAAAGCTTAAAAACCTTGTCCCCTGGAAGGTGAGGTTGCCGGCGTCGCCTTTCGTCAGAAGGCCGTAGTCTTTCCCGCCGACGCGCAGCTCCATCCTGTCGCCGCTTTGCACCTGGAAGGTCACGTAATACGTCGTGGACGACGTGGTGCTGTACCCGTGCGCCCCGCTGATGTCCCCGGCCACCGGGGCCTTCGACGTGGAGACGTCCATCCGCTTGCCCACCACCGTCGCCGGGACGGTCAGGCGCGGGGAACGGTTGTTTTTGCTCCACTGCCGGATAGCCCTGACGGCATAGACCACGGCGATGGCAATCACAATCAGGAAGATGAGTCTCGTCATAAACTCAACTTCGTGGGTTAAAACATAGCGCAGGAATTTGCTCATATCTTACCCCTTTCAAAGCCTCATAATTGCATCCCATGTCTTTTTAACCAAAAACACGCGCTTTTCTATTATAACATACGCTAAATCGTCAAATCAACGAAAAACAATGCGGCAAAATTCACAAAACCTTGCCGCGCCGCCTGTTTCGCCTGTCAAGGAAGCCGCCGGTCCTGCTCTCCGCCGCTTTCTCAAGGAGCGCGCGCCTGCCGCCGCCCGCCCTCTGGAAAAGGCGGCATTGTTAGAATTGACAACTAAAATGTGCTTAATTCAGCTATTTTGTCAAGGCCTTGTCCGGTGTTGCTGCGGCGAATTGTATCGAAATATGATTATGGAAGGGTGTCGTGTCCTTTTTTTGCTTATGCCGCCGTTTCGGTAAGCACGCGCGCCTTTGCCGAAGCGTCGCATGCTGTTCCGCCTCTTCACGAAACAAAAAGACGGGTGAATGCACATGCTTAAGTGGTTTGTCAACCTCAAGATGTCCAAGAAACTCCTCATTTGTTTCCTTCTCATGGCGCTGCTTGCCGCCATCATCAGCGCCGTCGGCATCCGGGATATCACTGTCCTGAAAAACAAATCGACGGAATTGTACGAGTCAAACGTCCTTGGCGTGCAGTATGCGGAAGAAGCGTCCCAGTATTTCCAGCGTCTCAGGTACAACCTCGCCATGCTCGCAGTGCAGGATGCGGCGGGAGACATTTTCGGTTACCGCCAGCGGGTCGACGAACATTTCCAAAACGTCGTCACGATGCTCGGCGAGTACGAACAACTCATTAGAACGGACGAGCAGCGGCGGCTTTACAACAAGGTTTTGGAATACTGGAATGAGTTCCTCCCTGTCCGCGACGAAATCTTTAACAACGTCATCGGCAAATACACCAAGGAAAAAGTCGCCGTCATCGACTCCTATTCCGAGATCAGCGACTTGCTGCATGACGCATTCACCGATCTGGTTAACTTCGAAATCCAGAACGCAAAGGATAAAGCGGACCAGAACAACGCTACCGCCATCAGAGCCATCATCGTGGAAGTCGCCATCACCGTTGTCGTCATCATCCTGGCCATCCTGCTCGGCTCCTACGTGACCTACGTCACGAACCGGCCAATTGTCCGCATTGTGAAGGTGGCCGAGAAACTCGCGCTGGGCGATATCGACGTGAAACCTCTCATCACCGAAAGGGCGCTTAAGCGGCGCGACGAAATCGGCGAGCTGACTGTGGCGCTCAATAAGCTTGTGGACGCCACCGCCCAGCAGGTCGAGGCCACCGAACGGCTCGCGAAAGGCGACCTCACGAAAGACATGCACGTCCGCTCCGACAAGGACATCCTCGGCAAGAGCCTGCAGACGCTTATCGACAGCCTGAACCAAATCGCCTCCTCCATCATCAGGGCGGCAGGCCAGGTCGCCGCCGGCGCCGACTCGATCTCAAGCTCCAGCGCGATGCTGTCGGACGGCGCCACGAGGCAGGCCAGCGCCATCGAGGAGCTGACAGCCTCCATCGAGCAGATTGCCGCCAAGACGGCGCACAACGCCGAAAACGCGCGGAAGGCCAATCAGGTCGCCGCCGAGACGAAACAGACCGCCCTGAAGGGCAACACGCAGATGGACGCTATGCTCCAGGCGATGGACGCCATCAGCAAATCGTCCGCGAACATCAGCAAGATTATCAAGGTCATCGACGACATCGCTTTCCAGACGAATATTCTCGCCCTCAACGCCGCCGTCGAGGCCGCCCGCGCCGGGCAGCATGGCAAGGGCTTTGCCATCGTGGCGGATGAAGTGAGAACGCTCGCCGCGCGCTCGGCCAACGCCGCGAAAGAGACGACGGAGATGATCGAGGAGTCCATCCGCAACATCAAGTCGGGCATCACTATCGCGCAGGACACGGCGGCTGCGCTCAATGAAATCGTCGAGGAGATCTCGAACGTCGCGGCGCTCGTCGAAGCCATCGCCGCGGCCTGCAACGAACAGGCGCTGGGCATCGAGAACATCAACCAGGGCATCGCGCAGGTCTCGCAGGTCGTCCAGTCCAACGCCGCCTCGGCCGAGGAAAGCGCGGCCGCCAGCGAAGAACTCGCCTCGCAGGCCCAGCAGCTCAAAGAAATCGTCAGCGTCTTTGAAACGAAGCAGAGCGTCTCGGACATGCTCTTCGATAATGCGGACGCGCCCGCGCAGATCCCCGCCGGGAAAAAAGTCATGCTTTCCCTCGAAGAAGACGACAGCCCTGACAAGTATTAAGAACATTATGCCTCTCATAAACCAAACGAAGCCGCCGCGTAACGCAACGCGGCGGCTTCTCATTAAGCGCAAAAAAGCAAAAGCGCCGAAAACCACTGGTTTTCAGCGCTGGCACCCCCGGCGCGACTCGAACGCACTACATTCCGCTTAGGAGGCGGACCCTCTATCCTGGTGAGGTACGGGGGCATATTTTGCTCTTTGAAAATTGCAATTCATTTTAGCGCAAAATTGTCCGTCTGTCAAACGGAGCTTTTGGCGCGAATGGAAATAAACTTGACATAACACTCGCTGGGATGTAAAATAAAACAGATAATTTTTGTGAATTGTTGGGGAAATTTCACAATTTTATCCGGTGACTTATCTTATTTTTTTATACTTTTCTTAATTTCACATCCAGGAGGTGTTGTTCCATACCATGCCCTTGCCCACTCCCGTTATGATTATCCTCGCCATTGTCGGTGTGGCAGTGGTGTTAGTCATAGGCTTTTTCCTTGGCATCACCTACCGCAAGCGCGTTTCCGAGCGCGAGATCCAAAGCGCCGAAGAAAAAGCTAAGAGGATTATCAACGAGTCCATCAAGGCCGCGGAAAGCAAAAAGCGCGAGGCGCTGCTTGAAGCGAAGGAGGAAATTCACAAAAGCCGCCTCGAGCACGAGCGCGAAATGCGCGAGCGCCGGGCCGAGATTCAGAAGCTCGAGCGCCGTCTCCAGCAAAAGGAAGAGTCTCTCGATAAAAAAGCCGAGACGCTTGAGCGCAAGACCGAGGCCATGAACAAAAAGCTCGCCGAGCTCGAAGCCACGTACGAAGAAGTGCAGTCTCTCAAGCGCAGCCAGTTTGAGATGCTCGAGAAAATCTCCGGCTTCACCGTCGACGAGGCGAAGGCCTACCTCATCCGCAACCTAGAGTCCGAAGTCACCCACGAGATGGCGATGAAGATCAAGGAGATTGAAACGCGGTTCAAGGAGGAGGCGGAACAGAAAGCGCGCGAATACATTTCGCTGGCCATTCAGCGCTGCGCGGCGGACCACGTCGCGGAGGCGACCGTCTCCGTCGTCCCACTCCCCAATGACGAAATGAAGGGCCGCATCATCGGCCGCGAAGGCCGCAACATCCGCGCCATCGAAACGCTCACCGGAGTCGACCTGATTATCGACGATACCCCCGAAGCCATCACCCTCTCAAGCTTTGACCCCGTCCGCCGTGAAATCGCCCGCATCGCGCTGGAAAAGCTCATCCTTGACGGGCGCATCCACCCAGCCCGCATCGAGGAAATGGTCGAGAAGGCGAAAAAAGAGGTGGACGCCATCATCAAAAGCGAAGGCGAACGCGCCACGTTTGAAACGGGCATCCACGGATTGCACCCCGAGCTCATCAAGCTCCTCGGCCGCATGAAATTCCGCACAAGCTACGGCCAGAACGTCCTCAACCACTCCATCGAAGTGGCCCACATCGCGGGACTGCTCGCCGCGGAACTCGGCGTCGACGTGATGACGGCCAAGCGCGCCGGGCTCCTCCACGACCTCGGCAAAGCCGTCGACCACGAAGTCGAAGGCAGCCACGTCACCATCGGCGTCGACCTGGCCAGGAAGTTTAAGGAGAGCGAAGAAGTCATCCACGCCATCCACGCGCACCACGGCGACGTGGAAGCGCGCACCGTCATCGCCTGCCTCGTCCAGGCCGCGGACACTATCTCCGCCGCCCGCCCGGGCGCGCGCCGCGAGAACATTGAGAGCTATATCAAGCGCCTTGAAAAACTCGAGGAGCTGACGAATTCCTTCAAAGGCGTCGACAGCTGCTACGCCATCCAGGCCGGCCGCGAGATCCGCATCATGGTCAAGCCTGAGGAAGTCTCCGAAGACGAAATGGTCCTGCTCGCCCGCGAGATTGCCCGCAAAATCGAAAGCGAGCTTGAATACCCCGGCCAGATCAAAGTCAACCTTCTCCGCGAGACGAAAGCCATCGAATACGCAAAGTAACGCGAATAAGCCTTCTCGAAAGAGAAGGCTTTTTTACGCCCATATTGAGTCAAAAACGCCTCCGCCAGGGCCCCTTTGAGCCCGCGCGGAGGCGCAATATAACAAAAGCTCCCCTGCCGGAAAGCTGAAAACAACATTATTTTGCCGGAACCGGCAAAGGCGCGCTGCCGCGCGCCCGGCAAATCAGGCGATGCGCCCGGGCGCGGCAAAAAGGTAAAAAACTAACCGGGTTTTCCCGGCCGACGTCTTCCCTATTTCGTGCTGGCGCCTTTTTCCTCGGTGCCGAAAATCAGGTCGTCAATATCGCCTTTTCTTCTGACCATTCATTAGCCCCCTTTCGTTTTAGAGTTAAATGCAATTGTACCAGAAGCACCGCGCAAAGTCAACCATCCATATATTAACATTTTGTAAACAGCGCGCATCAGACTCAAAAAGCCCGCTTTCCCGGGAAAGCGGGCTTGCTGCCTTATAAGAGGCCGGCGCGTGAAAAACGCTCGACAACCCCTTCCAAAACTGTTAAAATAAACGATGTACCTCTGTTTAATGCGATTCGCCCCGCCTAAAACGGCCGGCCCACGAAGATGAGAATGCTGATGAGCAGGGCGCCGGTCGGGATCGCCGTCCCGATGACAAGCTCCACGCCTGTGTGCCGCCCCATCTTCAGGCTGGCCCAGTACACGGCCGGCAGGAGAAGAAGCCCCCACAGGATCCAAGGGCTTATAAAGTACACCATCGAGAAGATCGGGCCGGAGACGCCGCAGGCATGGCCGCTTGCCTTGATGCCGAACACTTTGTTGAGCGCAATCAGAATCAGGGCCGACAGGAGATACGTCATGTAGATAACCAGCAGGTATCGCGAGACCGGCAGCAGCAGCGCGCAGACGAGGCCGAGCACATACCCCAGAAACGCCATCAGCATCGCAAGGCTCCGCTGCCCCTCGCGGCCGCGCGTTTTATATCTTGGAATAACCGGCTGCAGCGGGTACGCGAGAATCGGGAACACGACGAGGAATATGACGGCCAGGGCGAAATTGAGGGTATTGCCGAACACATCGCGCCGCGCGAAAAAGAGCGCGAGCAGAAGCACCAGCGCCATCACCGGCGCGATGGTCAGGACGCGTATGGCAAAGGCGAGGCCCTTTTTCATGGTGCATCCTCCTGAAACGGGCGCGCTTTTAGTCGACGCGCTTGTCCCCGAAGAAGAAGACGGCGACCGTTCCCCGCCCGCTGTGCGACCCGATGACCGTTCCGATGTTTGTGATGGGAATCGGTTTTTTGAGATTTGGGAACGCGCTCTCCACGAGTCCGGTGAGAGTGCGCGCGTCGTCCTCGCAGCCGGAATGGCAGACATAGCATTTTCCGGAGTAGTTCACTCCGTTTTCGGCGTGCAGCTTCATCATTTCCACGATCTCTCTGATCGCGTTTTTCTTGCCGCGCACTTTTTTCCGCGGGACGAGCGTGCCCTTGTAATCCATGTTCATCACGGGGCAGATATGCAGCAGGGTGCCGAACGCCGCGGACGCGGCGGAAATGCGCCCGCCTCTGCGGTAGTGGCTTAAATCCGTCGACGTAAACCAGTGGTGGACGCGCAGGCGGTTCTCCTCCAGCCAGGCGTGGATGGAGTCGATGTCCATGCCCTGATCGCGCATGTCCGCCGCTGTTTCCACGAGCATTCCGAATCCCGTGGACGCGCCGAGGGAGTCGACGATTTTCAGCTTCCGCTCAGGGTACTTCTGCATGAGCTCCTCCTGCGCCATGCGGCAGGAGTTAAACGTGCCGGACAGGCCGGACGACATCTCGACATGCAACACGTCCTTCCCGGCCTGAAGGAACGGCTCAAAGAACTCGATAAACCTGTCCATGTTGATCTGGGACGTGACGGGGAGCGCGCCGTTGTCGAGCCGCCGGTAAAACTCCTCGAAAGGCATCGTCTTGCCGAGGTCGTCAGGGTACTCTTTCCCGTCCATCCGGAAATAGTAACAGATAAACGGAATGTTCCTCTCCTTGAAAAAGCTCTCCGGCATATCCGCTGTGGAACTGCACGTTAACACAAACTCAGCCACTTTTGAACCTCCAGTGTTTGCTTGTATAAGGCCGGGCGGGAGGCCGGCCTGTAACGAGTATATTATACCTTCTGCGGGCGGTGCTCTTCCACCTACTTCCTATTCTGGGCGTTCTACTTTCCCGATAACGCCGCTCTACCGTCCGGATAATTCAACTCTACCGATAAATCCACTGCCGGCGGCGTCTCTACCGGCAGTAGAGACGAGGTGACTCCATGGAAAAGACGAAAAACCGCGACCAGCTCATCCGCCAGCGGATTGCGGCCAACATCGCGCACTTCCGCAAGCTCCACAACATGACGCAGTCGGAGCTTGCCGAAAAGATCAACTACTCAGACAAATCCGTCTCCAAGTGGGAACGCGGGGACAGCGTTCCGGATATTTACGTCCTCGTCACGCTGGCCGAGCTGTTTAACGTCACGGTCAACGACCTCGTGAGCGAAAACGCGCCTCTCCCGCCCCCGCCTGACTCGGACGTTGAGAAAAAGCGCGTGTTCATCCTGCTGATGTCGGTGCTTCTCGCGTGGCTGTCCGCCACCGTCGCGTACACGGCGCTGCGCGTCCTCGTTCCGGACTTTACCCAGGCGTGGCTGTGCTTTATCGTCGCCATCGTCGTCACGTTCATCCTCTGCACCGTCTTTTCATCCCTCTGGTGGGGCCTGCTTCCGCGGCTGCTGTCGGTCAGCGCCCTTATATGGTCGATTGCGGCGGGAATTTACATCCTGTTCCCGCTCGTGAATATGCGCCTGATCTTCGTCGTCGGCGGCGTGGTGCAGCTGCTCGGCATCCTCTGGTTTACGTTCCAGGGGCGCTTTCGGCGCATTGAAATCGGCCTTATCCGCGGCATCCGCCGGAGAAAGCATTGACATTTTCGCAAAAAACCAAACAGGCGCCCTCAAGGCGCCTGTTTTTTATTGAGCCGCCGGATAAGCCGCGCGGGAGGACATCAATAGTCCTTGCCAAAGATATAAATTAAAAGAGGTATACGACAGGTGCGAAATAAACAATCCGGAGCAGGAGCGCCCGTACGCAACGCCGGAGATGGCTTTGCCGCTGAAGCGAGCCGATTCTTGACACGCCGGCAAATTGAAGATAATATCAGAGCAGGCAATCATGACCAAATCACAATTATCGCGAGAACAGCACTCACGAGCCGGAGTATAGCACCTCAAAGCAGGCTCATTCCATATCCCTGCACCCTGCCACCGCGTCCGAACAAGCGGGGCGGCGCGCTGCTGCATCAAAAATTGAAACGGAGAATTGCATAATGGTCAAATCAGTTGTTGAAGAAAAACGGGAAATCCCCGTCGCCGGGGAAGCCGACGTCGTCGTGGTCGGCGGCGGGCTTGCCGGCGTCGCGGCCGCGGTGGCCGCCGCGCGAAACGGCATGAGCGTCATCCTCATTGAGAAGAGCTGCGTCCTTGGAGGCCTGGCGACACTGGGCCACGTCTGCGTCTACATGCCGCTGGACGACGGCCTCGGCCATAAAATCCACGGCGGCCTGGCCGAGGAGCTTTTATACGTCTGCTGCCGGTACAGCTACAACACGATACCCGACTGCTGGAAGGGCGGCCCCTCCTACGTTGAAAACCCGGAAGGGCGGTACCAGACGACCTTCAACATCCCCGCGTGCATCATGGCGCTGGACGAGTTTATGGAGGCGGAGCATGTCAAGGTCATTTTTGACACGGTTTTCTGCCTGCCCATCATGGAAGGGAACGTCTGCAAAGGCGTCATCGTCGAGAACAAGTCCGGCCGCAGCGCCTATCTGGCCAGGATGGTCATCGACGCTTCCGGCGACGCGGACGTTCTGTACCGCGCCGGCGCCGAGTGCGAGGAGCAGAAGAACATAGTGTCCCACTGGACTTATGAGGTGGACGTGGAGAAAATCCGGAGCGGGACGGAAAAGGACGTGCTCCACAACGTCCGGATGCGCTGGTTCGGCCTGCGCCCGGACTTTGACAACAGCGGCAGCACGCTTCCCATGTTTTACGGCACCACCTGCGAGGGCGTCAACGACTACATCAAGCTCAGCCGCTCCCTCGCGCTCGACTACTTAAAGAAAAACCAGCGGGAAGGCTACGCCATGATGACCCTGCCCTTCATGCCGCAGTTCCGCATGACGCGGCGCCTCAAGGGCCTGAAGGAGATGGAGGTCGTCCCCAGAGTCCACGTCGAGCACTCCATCGGCTGTGTCATCCACTGCCTGGAGAACCCCGAGGAGGTCTACGAGTTCCCCTACGAGGCGCTCATCGACAGCAAAATTGAGAACATCGCCGCGGCGGGCCGCATTGTCTCTGCCGGCGGCCGCGGATGGGAAATCATGCGCTTTATCCCCTCCTGCGTCTTGACGGGCCAGGCGGCCGGAACGGCGGCGGCTTTGGCCATCAAAGCCGGCTGCTCGCTCCAGGAGGTGGACGTCGGCGCGCTGCAGGACAATCTGGCCGCAACCGGCGTTATGATCCACATGACCGAGGAGCTGCGCAACAACAGGAAAAATCCCGTGAAGAAATCGTTGAACCTGCCCATCAACACCGACACCCTGGCCTACTCGCAGCACTAAGCTTTATCACGCATCTTAAGTCACCATCTGAGCGCAAAACACGCGCTGTCCGGACTCCGGCAGCGCGTGTTTTTTATTGGGCAAACAACTCCTCTGCAAAAGACTCCATCCGTACTGATTCCTGCTTGGTCCAGCGCCGCAGGAAATCGAAGAAAAGATTTGCCGCGGCGGATAAACTTTATTAAAGTCCCCCTGCCGTTCCCCTGACTCGCCCGGCGGCCTGTGCAGCCGCCGCATGAGCCCGGTTCCGTAGTCCCAGCAGACGTTCCAGCAGACTAATCCCGGATTTGCCTTCCGAATAACCGCTATCAGTTTCGCTCCTGCCGCGTGTGCGCTCTCTTGTGGCTGTTAGGCCGCCGGAACCGGCAGGCCGATGAGCATGTGCAACTCTTTTTGCTCAATTCTTCTCCCATATCGTCAAGATGTACCGCAGTCTTGCAATCAGCATACTACATTTAGCAATTGCTTCAGCGCCAAAAAAGGTGTTGACAAAACTCGCTCGTTTGTGCTAATATAACTTTCGCGGTTAAAAACGCGAAAAATGAAATAGCGTGGGGGTATAGCTCAGCTGGGAGAGCGCTTGAAT
>JAAYMC010000148.1 GCA_012521555.1 Clostridiales bacterium | reverse complement strand
GCAGAGCGCCACCTTGCCAAGGTGGAGGTAGCGAGTTCGAGCCTCGTCGCCCGCTCCAAAAACAGAAGAGGCCTAACAAGCCTCTTCTGTAATAAGGCGACATAGCCAAGTGGTAAGGCAAGGCTCTGCAAAAGCCTCATTCCCCAGTTCAAATCTGGGTGTCGCCTCTTCTTTTTTTGTACGAAGTCATGCGGCTTCGTTTATTTATCCTTACCATTGCGCAAAACCCATATAAACGCGGGCGTAGCTCATCTGGCAGAGCGCCACCTTGCCAAGGTGGAGGTAGCGAGTTCGAGCCTCGTCGCCCGCTCCAAAGCGAAAGAGGCGTTTGGCCTCTTTTGTTTTTATCCGGCGCTGTATGGGCGGGCGCGCTTTAGGGCGCGCGGAGGAGGCGGTTTGCAAGGGTCAGGCTCTGCTATATATTGCCGTCGATGATAGAGTAAGGTTTTTTAGAATTGGACAAAAGCTTGAAAGCGAGGATTTTGCGTGAATATCTGGCACGACATACGCCCCGGCCGGATCAAGGCCGAGGATTTCTATGCCGTCATCGAAATCTCCAAGGGCTCGAAGAACAAGTACGAAATCGACAAGGAAACAGGGCTGCTCATGCTCGACCGCGTCCTGTATACGTCCACGACGTATCCCGCAAACTACGGGTTTATCCCCAGGACGTACTGCGACGACAAAGACCCGCTCGACGTGCTCGTGATGTGCACAGAGTCCATCGCGCCCATGACGCTCGTGCGCTGTTTCCCGATCGGCGCGCTGATTATGGTCGACGGCAACGAAAAGGACGAGAAAATCATCGCCCTGCCGTACGGCGACCCGACGTATTCAGGTTTCCGCGACGTCAGCGACCTGCCGGAGCACATCTTCGCGGAGATGAAGCACTTCTTCTCCGTCTACAAAGCGCTGGAGAACAAGGAGACGTATGTGAGCGAAATCGTCGGCCGGGAAGGCGCCGTCGCGATTATCAGCAAGGCCATCGAACAGTACATCGACATCTTTTGCCGCGGCAAAGAATGATTTTTTATGCAGCGCGCAGCCGGAAACGTGCTGCGCGCTGTCATATTTCACACGGAATATTGAATTGAATAATAAATATTTATTCATTGTTTAAAGTGAAAATTGATTGAAATGCCGCGTGCCGTTTAGTAAAATAATGTATATTCTATTTTGTCGCAAAAAGGAGAAGGCACGTGAAGAGACCATTTGTTACGCTAGAGCAGCTGAAGAAGATTACCGAGCAGTACCCGACTCCGTTTCACCTCTACGATGAAAAAGGCATCCGCGAAAACGCGCGGCGGCTTAAACGTGCTTTTTCATGGAATAAAGGCTTTAGGGAGTTTTTCGCCGTCAAGGCGACGCCGAACCCCACCATCCTCAAAATCCTCCACGAGGAAGGCTGCGGCACCGACTGCAGCTCCTATACGGAGCTGCTTCTGAGCGAAAAGTGCGGCATCGTGGGGGACGAGATCATGTTCTCCTCGAACGCCACGCCCACCCACGAGTTTGCCAAGGCCCTGGAGCTGGGCGCCACCATCAACCTCGACGACATCACCCACATCGACGTCCTCGAGGAGCTGGGCACCATCCCGGAAGTAATCTGCTGCCGCTATAACCCCGGCGGCACGTTCAGCATCGCCAACGACATCATGGATAACCCCGGCGAGGCCAAGTACGGCATGACGCGCGAGCAGATTTTCGAGGCCTTCAGAAGGCTTATGGCCCTCGGCGTCAAGCGCTTCGGCGTCCACGCGTTTCTCGCCAGCAACACGCTGACAAACGACTACTACCCCATGCTCGCGAAGATTCTCTTTGAGCTGGCCGTGGACCTGCGGCGGGAGACGGGGGCGGACATCCGCTTTGTCAACCTGTCCGGCGGCATCGGCATCCCGTACCGCCCGGAGCAGAAGGAAAACGACATTATGGTCATCGGCGAAGGCGTCCGCAAGGTCTACGAGGACGTTTTCGGCCCCGCGGGCATGACGGACGTGGCCATCTACACCGAGCTCGGCCGCTATATGCTCGGCCCGTACGGGTGCCTCGTGGCGCGCGCCATCCGTGAAAAGCGCATCTACAAGCACTACATCGGCCTTGACGCCTGCGCCTGCGACCTATTGCGCCCGGCGATGTACGGCGCGTACCACCACATCACGGTCATGGGCAAGGAGGACTGGCCGTGCGACCATAAGTACGACATCACCGGCTCCCTGTGCGAAAACAACGACAAATTCGCCGTCGACCGCATGCTCCCGAAAATCGACATCGGGGACCTCGTCGTCATCCACGACACAGGCGCACACGGCTACGCCATGGGCTATAATTATAACGGCAAGCTCCGTTCGGCGGAGATCCTGCTGCGGGAGGACGGGAGCACAAAGCTCATCCGCCGCGCGGAGACGCCGGAGGACTACTTTGCCACGATGATTTTCGACTGATTACGCTTTAAGGATGAGTGACATGTCAAAAAAACGCATCGTCGTGAAGGTCGGCACGTCCACGATCTGCCACGGCGGAAAAGGGCTTCACTTCCGCAGCATCGACAACCTCGCCCGCACGCTCACGGACATTAAAAACGCGGGGCACGAGGTAATCCTGGTCAGCTCCGGGGCCATCGGGGCCGGGTGCGGAAAGCTCAACCTGCCGAAAAGGCCGTCGGAGATCCGCATGAAGCAGGCTGTGGCCGCCGTCGGCCAGTGCGAGCTGATGCACATCTACGACAAGATTTTCGGCGAATACGGCGCGACGGTCGGCCAGATCCTCCTCACGCGGGACGATATCGACCACCCCGGCGTCAAGCAAAATCTCCTGGGGACGTTCGAGACCCTCATCGAGATGGGCGTCATCCCCGTCGTCAACGAGAACGACTCGGTGTGCATCGAGGAAATCGAGTCGGAGCACAAGGTCTTCGGCGACAACGACACGCTCTCGGCGGCGGTGGCCGTGCTCGTCTCGGCGGACATCCTCGTGATTCTCTCCGACATCGACGGGCTCTACACGGGCGACCCGCGCACGGACAAAAACGCCGTCCTCATCCCCGTCGTCGAGAACCTCGGGGACGATGCGACGTGTGCCTTCACGGCGGGCGGCGCCGGCACCGATTTCGGCACGGGCGGCATGAGCACGAAGATTACGGCCGCGCGCATCGCCACGAAAAACGGCATCGACACGGTTATCATGAGCGGCGCGCACCCTGAGAGGCTTTACGGCGTGCTGGACGGGGAGATTTACGGCACGCTGTTTAAGAAATGTGAAAGGAGCGAGCGGACATGACGGACATTGAAAGGCAAGGCATGAGCGCCAAAAAAGCCGCCTCCGTGCTCATGACGGCCGGGACGACGGTCAAAAACGCCGCGCTCTGCGCCATCGCGAAGGCGCTTGAGGACGGCGAACAGGAGATTCTTGAGGCAAACGAAAAGGACATGGCCCTCGCGAAGGAAAGCGGCATGCGGCCGGCGCTTTTAGACCGCCTGCGGCTTGATTCCAAGCGCATCCGCGCCATGGCCGACGGCGTGCGCGAAGTGGCGGCGCTGCGCGACCCCGTCGGGCGCGTGCTGAGCATGGAGAAGCGGCCCAACGGGCTGCTTATCGGGCGCAAGACGGTGCCGCTCGGCGTGATCGCGATTATCTACGAAGCGCGCCCGAACGTCACGGTCGACGCCGCCGTCCTCTGCCTCAAGGCGGGCAACGCCGTCATCCTCAGAGGCGGCAAGGAGGCGTTTTACTCCAACAACGCCCTGACAAACATCATGCGCAGGGCCATCCGGGAAGCGGGGCTGCCGGAGGATTGCGTCTCCCTCGTGCAGGACACGTCCCGCCAGAGTGTAAACGACATTTTGTCCCTGACCGGCTATGTCGACGTGCTCATCCCGCGCGGCGGGGCGGGGCTTATCCGCCACGTCGTGGAAAACGCGAAGGTGCCCGTGATTCAGACGGGCGTCGGCAACTGCCACGTCTACATGGAGAAAACGGCCGACCTCGACATGGCGGCGAGCATCATCTACAACGCCAAGTGCTCGCGCCCGTCCGTCTGCAACGCGGCGGAGACGCTCCTTGTGGACGAGGACATCGCCGAGGCGTTCCTCCCGAAAGCGAAGGCTCTTCTCGACCAGAAAAACACCGAGCTGCGCGGCTGCGACAAGACGCGGGCCATCCTCGGCGAGAGCGTCGTGCCCGCGACGGAGGAGGACTACTATACGGAGTTTGGCGACTATATCCTCGCCGTCAAGGTCGTCTCAGGACTCGACGAGGCCATCGCCCACATCAACAAGTACGGCTCTTCCCACTCCGAGGCCATCGTGACGGAAAACTACACGGCCGCCCAGCGCTTCCTCGACGAGATTGACGCCGCCGCCGTGTACGTCAACGCCTCCACGCGCTTTACGGACGGCGGCGAGTTCGGGATGGGCGCCGAAATCGGCATCTCCACCCAGAAGATGCACGCCCGCGGCCCGATGGGGCTCGAGCAGCTGACCACCACGAAGTTTATCATCTACGGAAACGGCCAGGTCCGCGTCTAGCGCCGGCTTGAGTTCAGCCACAAGAAAAAAGCGCGCCGCCCGGTATCGGGCGGCGCTTTGCTTTTGTAGTTAGACTTCACGGAGAACGTCGGACATTGTGTAAAGTCCCGGCTGTTTCGTTTTCGCCATGAACTTCGCGGCGCGGATGGCGCCGGCGGCGAAAATATCCCGCGACAGCGCGGTGTGCTTGATTTCAATGACCTCGTCGAGCCCGGCGAAGATAATCTCGTGCTCGCCCACGATGGTGCCGCCGCGGACGGCGGAGATGCCGATTTCGTTTTTCCCGCGGGGCTGGCGGACGCTCTCGCGCTCGTAAACGTATTTGGCTTCATAAGGCAGGGCGGAGGCGGCCGCCTCGGCGAGCATGAGGGCCGTCCCGCTCGGCGCGTCAATCTTGCGCCGGTGGTGCCGCTCGACGATTTCCACGTCGAACTGGTCGCCCAAAACGGCGCAGGCGCGGCGGATAAGGTCCATCATGAGGTTGATGCCGAGGGACATATTGCCGGAGCGGAAGACGGGGATTTTTTCGGAAGCGGCGCGGATCTGCTCAAGCTGCTCGCTGCTGTACCCCGTCGTGCACAGGATGACGGCGATTTTCCGCGCCGTGGCGTAGCGCAGCAGCCCGTCCAGCGCGGAGGGGTGGGAGAAGTCGACGATGACGTCCGCGCTCCCGCCGAACTCCATCGGGTCTGAGTAGACGGGGTAGGAGCCGAGCTTTTGCGTGTTGATATCAAAGCCGGCAACAATATCGATGTCCGGGTCGCGCGAGGCGAGGTCCGTCACCACGCGCCCCATGTGCCCGTTGCAGCCGGATATGATGAGCCTGAGCATAACGTGGTCTCCTTTATCTTTTGTTTCTTTCTGTGGGAGGCGTTATATGGAAAGCGTTATTGGATGAGGCCGTATTTCCGCAAGGTCGCCTTGAGCTTTTCGTAATTGGCCGGATCCATATCGCACAGCGGCAGGCGGCACTCGCCCACGTCCATTCCCATGAGGTTCATCGCCGCTTTGACCGGGATGGGGTTGACCTCGATGAACAGGCGGTCCATGAGCTCAAGGTATTTCAGCTGCAGCTCGGCGCCCTTGGCGAAGTTGCCGTCGAGGCACGCCTGCGTCAGCTCCGCCATGAGGCCAGGCAGGATGTTGGCGACGACGGAGATGACGCCTTTCGCGCCGAGGGACATCATCGGGACGACTTCATTGTCGTTGCCGCTCCAGAAGTAGAGCTCGTCGCCGCAGGCGGCGAGGGTGGACGCGAGCAGGGCGAAGTTGCCGGACGCCTCCTTGACGCCGTTGATGTTCGGGTGCTTGGCCAGCTCGCGGTAAGTATCCGTCGTAAAGGAGACGCCGGTGCGCGACGGGACGTTGTAGAGGATGATGGGGAGATTGACGCGGTCGGCCACGTATGTGTAGTGCTTAATCAGGCCGCGCTGGGTGGCTTTGTTGTAGTAGGGGGTAACCATCAGCAGCGCGTCGGCCTTTGATTTTTCGGCCTCCTGGGACAGCTCCAGAGCGGCCATCGTGTCGTTGCTGCCGGTGCCGGCGATGACCTTGACGCGGCCGGCGACGTGCTTGATGCAGAAATCGACGGTTTCGATGTGCTCCTCCATGGACATGGTGGAGCATTCGCCGGTTGTCCCGCAGATCGTGATGGCGGCCGTGCCGCCGGCGATCTGGAAGTCGATGAGCTCGGCGAGCTTTTCATAGTCGACACGCCCGTCGCGGAACGGGGTGACAATGGCAACGGATGATCCGGTAAAAACAGGGGTCTTCATACTCAAATCCTCCTTAATCGATATACCCCTCGGCACAGAGGAGCTCGGCCATCAGAACGCCGCCGCCGGCCGCGCCGCGAAGCGTGTTGTGGCTGAGGCAGACGAACTTGATGTCGTACTGCGTGTCCTCACGCAGCCGGCCGATTGAGATGGCCATGCCGTTTTCCAACATTCTGTCCAGTTTTGTCTGCGGGCGGTTTTCTTCCTCAAAGTAGTGCAGGAACTGTTTCGGCGCGGAGGGAAGGTTCAGCTCCTGCGGCCGGCCTTTGAAGGACGCCCATCTCGCTTTTATCACATCGAGGGCGGGTTTTTTATCGAAGGACGCGAAGACGGCGGCCATGTGCCCGTCCGTCACGGGGACGCGGATGCACTGGGCCGTGAAGAGGGGGGACGCGGCCGGTTTTATCACGCCGCCTTCAACTTTGCCCCAGACTTTCAGGGGCTCTTTCTCCGATTTTTCCTCTTCGCCGCCGATGTAGGGAATGACGTTGTCGATCATCTCCGGCCAGGAGTCGAAGTTTTTGCCGGCGCCGGAAATGGCCTGATATGTCGCGACGAGAACTTTTTGGAGCCCGAATTCGTCTTTTAAGGGGTGCAGGGCGGGGAGGTAGCTCTGGAGGGAGCAGTTAGATTTGACGGAAATGAACCCGCGTTTTGTTCCCAGCCGTTTTCGCTGGCTTTCGATGACGGCGATGTGCTCCGGGTTGACCTCCGGGATGACCATGGGGACGTCCGGCGTCCAGCGGTGGGCGCTGTTGTTGGACACCACGGGGCATTCGCATTTGGCGTACGCCTCTTCCAGCGCGGCGATTTCTTCCTTTTTCATATCGACGGCGGAAAAGACGAAGTCCACTTCGTCCGCGATGGTTTTTATGTCCGCCTCGGCGGATTTGACAACGATATTTTTGACGTTTTCGGGGATGGGGTCGGCCATCATCCAGCGGCCGGCAACGGCTTCCTCGTAGGTTTTCCCGGCCGAACGGGTGCTCGCGGCAAGGGAAACGACGTTAAACCAAGGGTGTTTGGCGAGCAGCGAGACGAACCGCTGGCCGACCATTCCTGTGGCGCCGATGACGCCGACTGCGTACTTTTTCATGACGAGGCCTCCTAATAATAGATATTCGCCAAAGCGCTGAGGTTGCCGGCAATTTTTCAGCCGGGGATAAAAATTAATCAGCAGGCTAGTCAGCCGGCTGATTTTGTAATATAATATCGAATAAATTCGACGTATATACAAAAGCAGACAGCCCTCCACTCCCGCCTGCAGGAGTGACAGTCGGCGAGTTATTCACCCGCAAACCAGGTATCGCGCCTCCGAACTCGCGACCCTTCGGCGGCCGCCCCTTTCACGGCGTGTCGACGGGTGATCGGAATCCTCTCCGCCGCTACTCATGTTGGCCGCAACCTCTGTTCTACCCTATGAAATTTATCGTATTTTAACATACTCGCCAAGTCATGTCAACGCTTCGCGGCAAGACTTGGGGGCAAATTGCGGCCGGGGCTGCGCGTCGAATCAATACCAGCTTACGAAAGGAATGCCATGAAGAATAAGGCCATTACCCGCGCGTTGTGTCTATTCCTCATTATATTATCGCTTTTCGCTTTTGCGCCGCGCTCGGCGGCGTATCAGCCGGCGTACTCCAACGTCATCGTCGGGCTGTTTTACGGCGCCAACGCCCTGCCCGGCGCCAATCTCCAGAACGTCACGGGCTGCGGCGCCGGGTATGAATTCGGCATGCTCGACTCCGGCCGCCAGTTCGTCCCGATCGGCGCTTCGACAACGGAGACGAAAATCTCCATGCTGCGGGATCGGAACATGGTCTATAAAGACGGGCAGTACGTCGCCGGGACGGACGGGTCCGTCGTCGTCGGCTGCTTCCATATCCAGCTGAATACTTACTATTCCACCTACGCCGAGGCCGAGGCGCAGGCGCAGCTTTACAGCGGCGGATTTGTCAAGTACTCCTTCGGGAAGTACTACGTCTGCGTGGGCGAATACCTCTCGCAGGCGGAGGCAAACAACGCGCTCGTCTCCCGCGGTTTCGTGGACGCGAGCGTCACGTCGGGCACGACGGACACCGTCGTCGTCGTCGTGACGGGGACGGACAGGATTCTGCTGGAATACGAAAACGGCAGCGGCTCCGGCCTTGTGGTCCGGCCGATTTCCCATGACGGGACCAAGCCGCAGACGTGGTTCCGCGGGTTCCGCTATTACGGGATGTTCCAGTACATCCGCGTCGGCGGCGGGGACCTGACGGTGCTCAATATCGTCGACATCGAAGACTACGTCAAGGGCGTTATCCCGTACGAGATGGCCAACAGCTGGCCCATCGAGGCGCTCAAGGCGCAGGCCGTCTGCGCGCGGACGTATGTGGCGGCCTTCCGCGGAAAGCACGGCATTTTCGACGTGTGCAACACGGAGGACTGCCAGGTCTACCGCGGGACGGGCTCGGCCAACGCCGTAACGGACTGCGCCGTCGACGAGACGGCGGGGCAGTACATGATGTACAACGGCAGCCTTGCCATCGCGTACTACTCCTCGTCAAACGGCGGCGCGTCTGAAAACTCCGAAAACGTCTGGCCGAACAGCGTGCCGTACCTGCGCGGCAAGATTGACCCGTACGAGGCGGCCGTGGCGGACCTCATCCCCAACTACTACTGGACGGTCACCTACACGCGCGAGGAAATCACGCAGCGCCTGCGCACGCGAGGGTACAACTGCGGCACGATTGTGAGCATGGCCGTAACGGAGACGACGCCGACCGGAAACGTCTATAAAATCACCCTCAAAGACGAAAACGGCCGCACGTTTACGTTCACGAAGGGCGAGAACATCCGCTTCCTGCTCGGCGTGCGCTCCATCCGCTTTACGATCAACGATTTCACCGGCGACGAGGTCGTCTACGTCGACGAGGGCGGCACGCTCGGGTCGCTGATCGCGCGGGCGTACGCCATCGGGAAGGATCTCATCGCCTCCATCCTCGGGCGAAACGATGTGTACGCCATCAACGGAAAAGGGGAGAAGGTCATCGTCCTGAAAGAAGATAACGACGAGCCGTCCGACCTGTTCGTCATCAAGGGGTCGGGATATGGGCATAATGTCGGTATGAGCCAGTGGGGCGCCTATTCGATGGCGCTGAAATACAACATGACGTACCGCGACATTCTCACGTTCTACTTTACCGGAGTTACGATTGAATAATGAAAAAAAGCGATTTTTGGTTTCACCTTCCGCCGGAGCTGATAGCGCAGACTCCGGCGGAAAAACGCGACGCCTCGCGCCTGATGCGGCTTGACCGCAAAACGGGCGAGACGGCCCATTACATCTTTCACGACCTCCCTGATCTGCTCCGTCAGGGAGATTGCCTTGTTTTGAACGACACGCGCGTCCTTCCGGCAAGGCTTTTAGGCCGGCGGACGACGGGCGGCGCCGTCGAGCTTGTCCTTCTGCGGGACCTCGGCGGCGGGCGGTGGGAGTGCCTGAGCCGCCCCGGAAAAAAGACGCGCCCGGGCGCGCGCCTTGTCTTCGGGGACGGGGAGCTTGAGGCCGAGGTCGAGGACGTGCTCGAAGGCGGCAACCGCCTCGTGCGCTTTGAGTACGAGGGCATATTCCTCGAAGTGCTTGAAAAGCTCGGCAAAATGCCCCTGCCGCCGTACATCACACAGGAGCTTGAGGACTCGGAGCGCTACCAGACCGTATACTCCCGCGTGCCCGGTTCCGCCGCCGCGCCGACGGCGGGCCTTCATTTTACCGAGGAGCTGCTGGACCGGCTCAGGGAAAAGGGGATTATCATCACGGCGATTACGCTGCACGTCGGCCTCGGGACGTTCCGCCCCGTCAAGACGGAAAACATCGAAGACCACGTCATGCACGCCGAGTACTGCGAAATCTCACAGGAGGCGGCGGATACCATCAACGCCGCGCGCGCGGCAGGCGGGCGCATCATCGCCGTGGGGACGACGTCGTGCCGCACGCTTGAGTCGCGCGCGGAGGAGGACGGGACGGTGCGCCCCTA
The DNA here is from genome assembly GCA_012521555.1 of Clostridiales bacterium. GTDB lineage: Bacteria > Bacillota > Clostridia > Oscillospirales > Oscillospiraceae > Sporobacter. Next base: position 9,282 of record JAAYMC010000148.1, on the reverse strand, counting down.
CGCAGGGTTTACCAACTGCTTTATCTATCCGGGCTACCGGTTTAAATGCATCGACGGCCTGATTACAAACTTCCACCTGCCGGAGAGCACGCTCATTATGCTCGTCTCGGCGCTGGCAGGCCGCGAAAACATCCTGCGCGCCTACGCGGAGGCGGTTGAAAAGCGGTACCGCTTCTTCTCCTTCGGCGACGCGATGCTGATTATCTAAGCTTAGAGGTGACTATGTTCAGGCTGATCAAACAGGAAGGCCGGGCCCGTCTCGGCGAGATGACGACACCACACGGCGTCATTAAGACGCCCGTTTTTATGAACGTCGGCACGCAGGCGGCCATCAAGGGCGCCCTGTCGAGCGAGGACTTGGAGCGCATCGGCTGCCAGGTGGAACTGTCGAACACGTATCACCTGCACGTCCGCCCCGGCGACGAGCTCATCCGCGAGTTGGGCGGGCTGCACAAATTCATGGCGTGGAACGGGCCGATTCTCACGGACAGCGGCGGGTTTCAGATTTTCTCCCTTGCCGACCTGCGGCAGATTACCGAGGAGGGCGTCGAATTCTCCTCGCACGTCGACGGGCGGCGCATCTTCATGTCTCCCGAGGTCTCCATGCAAATCCAGTCCAACCTCGGCTCAGACATCGCCATGGCCTTCGACGAGTGCGTGAAAATCCCGTCGCCGTACGAGTATGTCGAAGCCTCCTGCGCGCGCACATACCGCTGGCTGATCCGCTGCCGCGACAAGCTTAATGAGCTGAGCAGCAGGGAGGACGCCGTCAATCCCGGGCAGATGCTCTTCGGCATCAACCAGGGGGCCGTTTTCCCGGACCTGCGCGTGCGCCACATGAAGCAGATCGCCGAGCTTGACTTGCCCGGCTACGCCATCGGCGGGCTTGCCGTCGGCGAGACGCACGAGGAGATGTACGAGATTATTGAAATCGTCGAGGAGCACATGCCGAAGGACAAGCCCCGCTATCTCATGGGGGTGGGCACGCCCACGAACATCATCGAAGGCGTCTGGCGCGGCGTGGACTTCTTCGACTGCGTCATGCCGGCGCGGAACGGGCGGCACGGCCACCTGTTTACATGGTCGGGCGTCCTCAACATCAACAACGAGCGGTACCGCTACGACGCGCGCCCCATCGACGAGCAGTGCGCCTGCCCGACGTGCGCGCGCTATTCCCGCGCGTACCTGCGCCACCTGATGAAGGCGGGAGAGCTGCTGGGGCTGCGCCTTGCCGTTCTGCACAACCTCTATTTCTACAACGACCTGATGGCAAAAATAAGGGAAAGCCTTGAAAAGGGTGAATTTTCCGCATTCAGAAGCCGTTATTCGGAGCTTCTCGCGCAAAGAATATAGGAAATACTTGCATTTTCATGACCTGACAAGTATAATGCTCACATCAACAATTTCGGAGGGTATACTATGAATTCCACTGGACAATCAACCATATCCATGCTGATTATGATTGCCGCGCTCATCGTCATCTTCTACTTCTTCATGATTCGTCCTGAGAATAAAAAGCGGAAGAAGCTGCAGGAAATGCGCGACAGCATCACCGTCGGAGACGAGATTACCACGATAGGCGGCATTATGGGCAAAGTCGTTGACGTCTCGAAGGACGCCGTGACGTTTGAAACCGGCGAAGACCGCGTCCGCATCCAGGTCACGAAGTGGGCCATCTCAACGGTTGGGAAGGAAAAAGAGAAAGAGGAAAATTCAAAATAACGCGAACGCGTCATTTTGAAGGCATTTAGAACCTCCCGGGCGAATAGAGTATAGTTGTACAAACTATCACTTTGCCTTGGGGGGTTTTCCTATGCGTAAAATCGAGGAGAAAAAAAGCCCTGCCCGCACAGCGCTCCGGAGCGTCCTGACAGGCGCCGCCGCCGGACTGCTGCTGGAAATCGCGCTTTTTGCCCTGCTCGCGCTTGCCGTCAGCACCGAGGTCATCGCCGAGGAGTACATGATGATCCTCACGGTGGCGACCGCGTTTGTCGGCGCCGTCCTCGGCGCGTATGTCGCGGCGCGGCGGCAGAAGTCGCACCTGCTCCCGACGGGGCTCGGCGCGGCGGCAATCCTGTTTCTCGCCGTCCTGCTCGGCACGGCGTTTGGCGACAACGCCCCCGTCTTCGGCAGCTTCACCGTCGCGAAGGGGCTGGTCAGCGCCCTCGGCGCCGTCGCCGGCGTGCTGCTTTGCCTGCGGAGGAAGACGCGCCGCCGTGCCTGAAGGAGGAAAAATCTGAGAAATATTATGTAAACACGCAACTGAGTTGCGTACACCCCGGAGGGGTGCCAAGTTTGACGATTTACATAAAATCACTCACGAATCAACATCTTGTCGCGCACACAGCTTTTGCGCACAAAATGTTGATTTGTTGTGCTGAAAACGATACGATTATTCAAGTAGACATAAAATAGTAAACATAATAAATGAACATAATTCACAAAATTTCAGAAGTTGCGGCTTCTCTGTTGATTTGAGGTCCTTTTTGTACTATATTTAATCTCACACGGACAACAAAGCATTTTTCATCGACTTGTCCCATAATCATTTATGGGGTGATAGAATGAAAAAGCGCTTTGTTGTGATGGCGCTGGACGGAAAGCAGTCCGATTTTTTCGGGCTGATTCTTTGCGGCGTCCTTTTTATCGGCGGGAGCATCGCCGGTTCCGTGATGGCAGGCTTTTTTCAGGACGGCGAAACGCTTTCGCGCTATGTGGCGGCTTTTCTCGACGCGTACAAGACGCAGCCGCAAACGGACTTTTTCGCCGCTCTGATTTCAACGGTAAAATACCATGTCGCGGCCGTCTTCCTCGGGTTTTCCGTTTTAGGGCCGCTTCTCATACCGGCGCTGTCAGCCGTCCGCGGGTTTTTCCTCAGCTTTTCGGTCACGGCTGTGCTGCGCTGCCTCGGCGTGAAGGGAATCGGGTTTACCTTATCTCTCTTTGGGATACCGGCGGTTATATCGATTCCCTGTTTTTTCATCCTTTCGACGCTGGCTTTTTCCTCATCGCTCTATATTCTGCGGCTGGTCCGCGCGCACGGTGCTCGCGCGCTTCCGTCTCCGTTTTGCAGCCGGCTGCTGGTTTCCTGCTGCGCCTGTCTAATTCTTCTCGTGGCGCTGGCGGCGGCCGATACATATTTGATTTCACGGCTCGTCTCGTACGCGGCATCGCGCATCACTTTTTAGAGAGAGAGGTTGGCACTATGCTTGATACTGCGCTGCTCCAAAGGTTCCAGACGTATTTGACGGACGAAAAACGCGCGTCGAAGAACACCGTCGCGTCGTACATGCGCGATATCAAGCAGTTTTATCAGGCGGTCGGCTCAAAGTGCGCCGACATCTGCAGCGTCACCCGCTCCGACATCGAGGAGTACGTCGACTCGATGATGAAAAACGGCAAGTCGGCGGCCACGGTGTCGCGCTGCATCGCGTCGCTCAAGTGCTTTTTCGGGTATCTGACCGGCTTGGGCGTGGTGACACACAACCCGGCGGCAAACGTCGAGTCGGTCAAGACGGTGAAAAAGCTCCCGCAGATTCTCACAAGCCGCGAGGTGGAGCTGCTCCTCGAGCAGCCCGACTGCGTGGACATGAAGGGCTACCGCGACAAGGCGATGCTCGAGGTCCTCTACGCGACGGGGATCCGCGTGAGCGAGCTGATTGCCCTCAATATCGACGACGTCAACCTCACGACGGGCCTTCTGACCTGCCGCAGCGGCAACAAGGAGCGCATGATCCCGCTTTACCCGGCCGCGATCCGCGCGCTGGACAACTACATCAACCTCGTGCGCAATAAAATCCTCGCCATGCCGACGGAGCCGGCCCTGTTTGTGAATATGAACGGGGAGCGGCTGTCCCGCCAGGGGTTCTGGAAAATCATCAAGCACTATCAGGAAAAGGCCAAAATCAACAAGGAGATCACACCCCACACCCTGCGCCACTCGTTTGCCGCGCACCTGCTTGAAAACGGGGCCGACCTGCGCTCCCTGCAGGAAATGCTCGGCCACGCCGACATCTCCTCCACGCAGGTGTACACGCAGCTTGTCAAGAAAAAGCTCAAGGACGTGTACAACAAGGCGCACCCGCGGGCATAGCTTTTCCGGCAATTACCGCGCCGTGTCATGACGCGCGCGCCGAATAATGCCGGGCGCAATCATTAGAACTTTAAGCGCCATAAGCGCGCGAAAAACAGGCAGCCTTAAGCTGCCTGTTTTGTTTTATATCCCGCTCACTCCTGGAGAATGAGCCTGATGAGCCCGTTGTAAATCTTCTCGGCGTTTTTGATGAAGCCGTTTTCAAGGGCTTTGGCCTGCTTTTCGCTCGCCGCGAACAGGTCGATGGCGCAGATTTCGCTCACGCCGTCCGACAGGGACAGGTGCACGGTGTAACCGCCCTTGCGGCGGACGGTGCGCGACGTGTTGATGGCGGAGCGGCGCATGAGCTCCGTGCGCATCTGGCCGACGCCCTCCTCGGCTTTCACGCGGACGGAATAGGGGAGGGAGTTTTCCGTAATCTCGCCATTCATGCGCCCTTTTTCCGTGATGGCGTACGTGTGCCCGTCCGTTTCGATATGCCCCGTCTCCACGAGTTCCGCCAGGCATTCCGTGAAATCGAAGTAGGTGATGCCCCCGTCGCAGAGCGTCAGGGCGCTGAGCGTGTCGAGCGTGACGGGTTCGGGGAGACGGCGCAGGATAAACAAAATGAGTATTTTTATCTCGATTTTATCGTGGATAAACCCATGGCGCTGTTCCATGCAGAAACCTCCGGTGGCCGCAAGGCCCGCCAAAAAGTGATAAAGCGCGCTGCGTTTTTCAACATTATAAAACATTATAATACAACCCGCGCGTTTCGTACAGATTTAAGCGAAAAATTGGGATAAAAACAGGCAGCCCTGAAGGGCCGCCTGCTGCTTTTGCAACGGATGTACGGATGTACGGATGTACGTCGGTTAACGGTCGAAGCTGGGGTTGATGGCGTATATGTTCTTCTGGTTCATGCGCTCCTGAGCGAGCCTGAGGCCTTCGCCGAAACGCTGGTAGTGCACGATTTCGCGTTCGCGCAGGAAGCGGATGACGTTGTTGACGTCGGGGTCGTCCGACATGCGCAGGATGTTGTCGTACGTTTTGCGCGCCTTCTGCTCGGCGGCGAGGTCTTCCGTCAGGTCGGCGATGACGTCGCCGGAGGACTGGATCGTCGCGGCCGTCCACGGCGTGCCGGACGCAAACTGCGGGTACACGCCCGCCGTGTGGTCGACGAAGTACGGCTCCAGCCCGGCGGCTTTGACTTCCTCAATCGTCATCTTCCGCGTGAGCTGATGGACAATCGTCCCCACAATCTCAAGGTGGCTGAGTTCTTCAGTACCTACATCGCACGCACTTTTCGCCTTGGACAGGCAAAACCGCGCAAATAGCCTCATACACATCGCATGAGGTGGTGTCAGGTGGTTTTTCCGGTGTTTACGGACGAAAAGCGCATGGAAAACGCCCGCCGGTGCGCGAAGGCGGCGGCGCTGCGCGAGCTTTACCGGCGCGGCGCGCTGCGGCATGGCGAGTACCTTGCGGCGCTGCGAAAGGTGCTGCGGAAGCGATGAAGCGCGTGGCCGCGTACTGCCGCGTGTCGACGGACTCGCTCGACCAGGCCGGCTCCTTTGAAAACCAGAAGTCGTTTTTTGAGGAGTACATCAGCCGGCACGAGGGGTGGGAGCTTTTCGCCATTTACGCGGACGAGGGCGTCACCGGCACGCAGGCGGAAAAGCGCGACGGGTTTTTACAAATGCTCGACGACGCGCGCCGCGGACTCTTTGACCTGATCGTCACGAAGGAGGTCAGCCGCTTTTCGCGCAACCTGCTCGACGCGGTGCACTACACGCGCCTTTTGCGGCGGTACGGCGTGGGGGTGATTTTCCTCAACGACGGCATCTCCACCCTCGACGGGGACGCGGAGCTGCGCCTTGGCATCATGGCGGCGGTGGCGCAGGAGGAGAGCCGCCGGACGAGCGAGCGCGTGCGGTGGGGGCAGCTGCGGCGGATGGAAAAAGGCGTCGTGTTCGGGCGGAGCCTCTTGGGGTACGACGTAAAAGGCGGCGCGTTGACGGTCAATGCTGAGGGCGCGGCCCTCGTGCGGAAGATTTTCGATATGTTCCTCAACGAGCGCATGGGCGTGCGCGCCATCGCGCGGGCGCTCACGGCGCAGAAAATCCCCACATACTCCGGCGGGGCGGAGTGGTCGGCGGCGACGGTGCTCAAAATCCTCAAAAACGAAAAGTACTGCGGCGACCTCGTCCAGCGCAAGACGTACACGCCCGACTTTCTCACCCACAAAAAGCGGCGCAACAGGGGGGAGGTCCCCTTCGTCGTCCTGCGCGACCACCACGAGGCGATTATCCCGCGCGAAATGTGGGAGGCGGCGCAAAAGGAGCTTGAGCGCCGGAGCGCGCGCCGCGTATCGGGCGGCGGGCACGGCAGCCGCTACGCCCTTTCGGGGAAGATCACCTGTGAAAAGTGCGGCGCGGCGTTTTTCGCCCGAACGCGGAAAAACGCGGCGGGGGAGCCGTACCGGCGGTGGTACGCCGCGTGCGCGTGCTCGATACGGCGCAGCCTGAGCGAAAAGGAGATGGCGGAAGCGGTGCGCTCTGCGCTTAACCGGCTGTTTGACGAGTGTATCCAGAGTCAGGGGGGCGCGGCCTGCGGCGGCGCGATGGACGGGCGCTCATCCGAAGATATATGCGCGCGCCTTGCGGATCTGCTCTGCGGGCGGGACGGGAGCGACGCGTTTTATCTCGGCCTCGTCGACGCGGTAGCTGTGGCGGAGGACGGGACCGTCACCGTTAATCTGGCCGAAGACACGGCGGCGTTCGAGGGGGCGCTTTTCGGCACGCTTGAGTAGGAAGGCGTTTTCAAGGCCGGATAATTGTGGTATGATAAGCTAAATGCAACCTGGAAGGTGCTTTTTATGCGGATGTACGACATTATTCAGAAAAAGCGCGACGGGCTGGAGCTGACCGACGCGGAAATCGAGTTTGCCGTGGAAGGGTACGTCCGCGGCGGCGTGCCGGACTACCAGATGTCGGCGCTGCTCATGGCCGTCTACTTTCGCGGGATGACGCCAAGGGAGATTAAGACGCTGACCCTCACGATGATGCGCTCGGGCGAGACGGTAGACCTCTCTGCGTTTGGCGACCTGACGGTCGACAAGCACTCGACGGGCGGCGTCGGCGACAAGACGACGCTCATCGTCGCGCCCATCGTGGCCTGCCTCGGCGGCGTTGTGGCGAAGATGTCCGGCCGCGGGCTCGGCCACACGGGCGGCACGGTGGACAAGCTGGAGGCCATCCCGGGCTTTCGGACGGAGATGGACCGCGGGGATTTCCTGCGCCAGGTGCGGGAGATCGGCGTCGCCGTCGTGGGCCAGTCGGGCCATCTCGCGCCGGCGGATAAGAAGATTTACGCCCTGCGTGACGTGACGGCGACGGTGGAGAGCATCCCGCTCATCGCGTCGAGCATCATGAGCAAGAAGCTCGCGTCCGGCGCGAAAAACATCGTGCTGGACGTCAAAGTCGGCAGCGGCGCGTTCATGAAGACAAGGGAGGACGCCGAGCGCCTCGCCCGCGCGATGGTGGGCATCGGGACGTTGAGCTCAAGGCGCGTGACGGCGGTGCTCACGAATATGGACATCCCGCTCGGCAGGGCCGTCGGCAATTCCCTCGAGGTTTTGGAGGCGGTGGACGTGCTCGCCGGACGCGGGCCGGCCGACCTTGTGGAGGTCTGCTCAGAGCTTGCCGCAAGGATGCTCTGTCTTGCCCGCGGGTGGGCGTACGAAGAGAGCATTGAAAAGGTCAGGGACGCGCTGGCCAGCGGGGCGGCGCTGGAGAAATTCCGCGGGTGGATCGCGCGGCAGGGGGGCGATGCGTCGTTTATCGAAAGCCCCGAAAAGCTCGGCACGGCGCCCGTGACATGGGAGCTGAAGGCGGAGGAGGGCGGCTATATCTCCTCCATGGACGCCGAGCGCATCGGCAAGGCGGCGGCCGTCCTCGGCGCGGGCCGCGAAAAGGCGGGCGACCCCATCGACTACACGGCGGGCATTGTCCTGCTCGGCAAGACGGGCGACGAAGTCCGCGAAGGCGGAACACTCGCGACGCTGTACACGTCAAAAAAAGAGAAAATCCCCGAAGCGGCGGTGTTTTTGCGCGACGCGATCAGGATATCCCCGCAAAAGCCCGCGCCGCAGCCGCTCATTTTCGGCGTGGTGGAATAAGAGAGCTGCGGCACTTCAGACGGCATGTGTGCCGCGGGCCGTGTCGCACGCGTTGCCGCTTTCCCGCTTTCCAGAAGCGCGTGTAAACTGAGAAACGCGATAGCGGCGTTGCCTTCAGGTGAAGGCAGTGCTGGATAATTGTGTTTACGACGTACCTATATCGGTCAGCAGCCCCTTGAGTTCCGGGTACGGCATCGAAAATCGCTGGCTGAGGTACCGCAGGGAGGCGGCAAGCTCGCCGTCCGGGCCGCCGTATTGCGAAATAATGAATTTCGCGAGCGCCGGGTTCGGGTTTTTGATATTGACGGGATACTGGAGCCTCTTTACATATTCAAACATTTAACGGCTGCCTCCTCTCTGCCCGAATTCCCAAGGCCACGGGTCTTGGAGCCAGGTATACTCGTCGCCGAAGGTGATGTCGGTGACCATCGTCGGGCCGTACATTTTGTTGAATTTTTCCGTGGCTTCCGCGTGGAGCTTGTTGAGCTTCTTGAGCATATCGAGCGCTTCGTAATCGTCCTTGTGCGTGTCAAGGTACAAATTGAGCTCCTTGATGGCGAAGCTCAGGGCCATCAGCTCGCCCAAGGGCGTGCCTTCGTAGGGGTTTGACGTGTTGGAGACGTTAAACCAGGGCAGGTCGAGGCCGGGAAACAGCGTTCCCTTTGTGAGCGCCTCGTTGACCTTATACATGGGCGGGTTTTCCTGCTGGAACGGGATGAATCCGACCGCCAGCGGCGCGCAGGACGGCAGCGTGCCCTCTTTGTAGGAACACGGCTGGGCGGCCTTTTTCTTCGGTTCCATGGCGTTCATCATGTTCTCGCCCATGTTCGGGCGCATGCTTTCGTTGGCTTTTACTTCTTTTGGCGCATTGACGTTGGGCTGTACGTAGCTTACGTTCGGCATCGCCTCGGCGTTTGCGTTCGGTTTCGGCGCGTTGACGTTGGGCATCGCCTCGGCGTTTGCGTTCGGTTTCGGCGCGTTGACGTTGGGCATCGCCTCGGCGTTTGCGTTCGGTTTCGGCGCGTTGACG
>JAAYMC010000147.1 GCA_012521555.1 Clostridiales bacterium | reverse complement strand
CGGCGCCGCCCGCCATGGGGGCGCTGGCGGAGCCGGCGCCCGCCGCTTCCGGGGCCGCGGCGCTCGGGACGGCGGCCAGCTTCATCCCCTGCGTGCCGCCGGCATCTTTTTTCGGCGTGAGGGCGCCGCGCAAAGGCGAGATGAGCAAAACGAGCGCGAGGCACGCCGCGGCGGCGACCGTCGCCATCCACGGCTTTATAAAAACCTTTCTGCCGCGCTTTGCCGGCTCATGAGGCAGCGCGGCAATCTGGTCCATCACGCGTTTCCGGAACGTCTCAGGTACCTCCGGGAGGGCCGAAAGCTCGCCTGATATATCCTGATACAGCTTCAGCAGAGACGCGCACGCCTTGCACGACTTTACATGCTCGCTGACCTTCGCCTGCTCTTCCGGCGTCGCTTCGCCGTCGACGAAAGCGCTGAGCAGCTCTTCAAATTCTTCACACGGAATCAATGCGTCTCCACCTCCCTTTCACCTGTATGACGGTCTTCCCGCGCAAATGTTCCCTCGCCGAAGCCGGGATTTCCTCGCAGCAGCTGCGCAAGCTTCCTGCGCGCCCGGGCAAGGCGGGATTTGACCGTCCCCTCGCTGATGCCGAGGACGCGCGCGATGTCCTGATAGCTCAGGCCCGTTATCTCGCGCATGACGATAATCTCCTTATGGTGCGGCGGCAGGGCGTCCACGCACTCGCCGAGCACCCTGCGGAGCTGGTTCGTCTCCATAATGGCGGCGGGGTCGGTGGTCTCGTCGGCAATCTCAAGCTCGGCTGGCTCCCCGTCCTCGTCGGTGTAGGTCAGCGCGAACGTCTGGGTGCGTTTGCGTTTGCGGATAAAGTCGATGCAGATATTATATGTAAGGCGGTAAAGCCAGACGGAAAAGCGGCTGTCGCCGCGAAAGCCCATTAAGTTCGAGAAAGCCTTGAGGAAGCTCTCCTGCGCCATGTCGAGGGCGTCCTCCTCGTTGCCGACCATTTTCAGCGCCAGCGCGTAGACTTTCTTTTCGTTTTCCGCAACGAGCCGCTCGAACGCCTGCGTGTCCCCTTCAAGAACGCGGTGGATAATCTCACGTTCTTCCAAAGCCGTCATTGCCTCACCTCAATTCTCGTTTCATCTCGTCCGCCAGGCGGCAAAGCGCCTCGACCGTCTCCGCCTTCATGATTTTTTCGCGGTAGGAGCTCGCGCCGCGCACGCCCTTGAGGTACCACGAAAAGTGCCGGCGCGCCTCAAGGCACGCGATGTGCTCGCCCTTGTCCTCGGCGGCAAGCCTCAGCTGCCGCATGGCCGTGTCGATGCGCTCGGCAATCGGCGGCAGGGGCGGGATGGGCAGCCCCTCGAGCGCCGCCTGCGCCTGCTCGAAAAGCCACGGGTTGCCGAACGCCCCGCGGCCGATCATCACCATCTCGCAGCCGGTCACTTTCAAAATGCGCACGGCGTCCTCCGCCGTAAACACGTCGCCGTTTGCAATGACGGGGACCCGGACCGCCTCCCTGACGGCGCGGATAATGTCCCAGTCTGCCCGTCCGGAGTACATCTGCGCGCGGGTGCGCCCGTGGACGGTGATGGCCGCCACGCCCGCCTCCTCGCACATCCTGGCAAACTCGACGGCGTTGACGCTGCCGCCGTCCCACCCCTTGCGGATCTTCACCGTGACGGGGCAGGGAACGCTTTTGACGACGCTTTCTATGACAAGCCGGGCTTTGTCGGGGTCGCGCATGAGGGCGCTGCCGTCCCCGCTTTTGACGATTTTCCCAACGGGGCAGCCCATGTTGATGTCGATAAAATCGGCGCCGGAAATCTCCAGCGCAAGGGCTGCGGCCTCGCCCATGCACCCCGGGTCGCTCCCGAAAATCTGGGCGGCGGCGGGGTGCTCCCCTTCGCCGAGGCGCAGCAGGCCGCGCGTTTTCGTATCCTT
>JAAYMC010000146.1 GCA_012521555.1 Clostridiales bacterium | reverse complement strand
CCGTCATAATGTTCATCGTGGTGGTTTTCCCGGCGCCGTTTGGCCCCAGAAAACCGTAAACATGCCCTTCGTGGATTTCAAAGGATAGGTCGTCAACAGCCTTGAAATCACCGTAGCATTTCGTCAGGTGTTCGACCGATATCATGGTTTGCCTCCTTTGCGTGTTTTTGGCAAGCATGTTTTTATTTTAGGCAGTAATATTTAAACGCGGCTTAAATTATTTGTAAAGAAATTTTCAATAAATTCCATCGGTACGCACAAAGCTGTTAAAAGGCCGCTCAATGTGATTGAGCGGCTTTTCAGCGAAGGCGGATTTTCCAGAATTTTCGGGCTCCGCCGACGGGCGGAGGCGGCCCGGCGACATGGAACAGAAGAAGATAAAAACACTGCGCCCGCTGAAAACGCTGGCGGCAGGCAAGTTAAAAAGCGCAGCCCTCGGTCTTGGCAGGCGCGGGCTTGCCATGCGGTGCACCGATTCGGCGGGTTTTGCTGAGAAAATTAAATACAGGCTCCAAAAAAGCAGCGGCAGCGAATGGAGAAAATTTACGCTCAGCTATTTGACGGAGGCGGAAACATCCCAAGGGGCGCTCCGCGATCCTCAAATTGTCTCCAATTCACTGGCGCTTCATGTGTTGTTTAAGATATATGCCGACGTCGGCGGAAATGCCGCTTTGAGCGAGCGCAAAACCCCGGCGGCGCTCTACCAGAAAAACCAGTACTTTGTGTATCCGCCGTCCGAGCAGCCGGCACCGCGCCCCGCGGGAAAAGCTGCGCCTTCAGCGGAAGACCGCGGGCGCCCGCGGCTTGTCTACAGCCAGGCCGGCGGGAGGGGTAAAGCGCCTGCGCAGACGGAGATACCGGCGCAGGCGACAAGGCCGGTCCGCGCTTTGCCCCGCCCGGCGCGCGCCATCGCAAAAGAGCTCGGCCTCCTTCTGGCGGACACGGCAATGGGGCAGGAAATCCTCAAATTAATTACACGGAGCGGGAGGCCGCACCTAGAGCCGGATAAGCCGGATCATGCGGCGGACCGCTCAGGTTACGGCGGAGGGAGCGCAGATATCGCGGCCGATGGCGGCGCTGGAAAAGCTGGCGAAAGGCCGCAGGCCTTTTCGCGCGGCCGTGCCCGCACCCTGCAATCCGGGCCGCTGCGGCGCGTTGAGAGCATACTCCGCGCGGCCGCGCAGGCAGGGCGCTTTGCCGCGCCGCAAAGCGCGGCGGCGTACGGGGAATCTCCTGACAGTGAAAGAGGCACTTTCGCGCAGGCCCCTGGCGAAAGTGAAGCATCCGGCGGAAAAAGCCTGACGGCCTTTGCGCGCGGCGGCGTGGCGTATACCGCGCTTTCCGGCGCGCTGGGCGGCATGCCGGGCACCGCGTCAAGCGCGCCTTATGGCTGGCCGGTTACCGCGCCCGGCGGCGCGTATGGTGGGCACGCCGGAAAAATAGCGCCTGCCGGCGGGTTTGGCGCGGCGGGCGGTATCCGCGGCGCGGATATCGGGACAGGTTATCCCGCGCGCTTTGGCCGCGGCGTTTTGCCCGGCGGCGCGGTGTTGCCTTGGACGGCAGGCGCTTTGCCGTTGTTCCTTGGCGGCGCAAACTCGTACGCGCGGGCGCAGATGTTTCAGGCGTACGGCTCCATGCCGCCGCTGGTTTACGGCGGCGAGGCGCTAGATGAGCGGTCGGAGTCCTCCGCGCCGGCGCGCGAAAGAGCGCCCCGCTTTTCGGCGGAAAATAGCGCAAGACTCTTCTTTGGCCGCATCTCTTACCTTTTAGGCAATACCTTAGGCAATACCGTCGGGATGCTATCCGGACGCCTGGCGAGACAGACCGGCCTGCCCGCGCCCCGGAGCGCATCCGGCATCGCGCCCCCGGTCACATCGCAGGGGAATCTCGGCGGGCTGCCGCTCATGCCGGGACAGGCGCCGCCTTCCCGTCAGAGCGGCGGGGCGGGCGTTGCGGGCCGGACGGCTTCCCGCGGCGTCACGCGGCAGGGCGGTATGGTGGAACAAGCTGCCGACGGCAAATTAGCGACACCGTCCGGCGAGGCGGTTCCTTCTGATGCGCGTGCTGCTGGACAGCCGCTTGCGCCGGGGCAGGCACTGCCGACTTCCGAACAGGCAATCGGCGCGGGCGTTGCGGGCCGGACAGCCGCCCGGCGCGGCGTCGCGCGGCAGGGCGGCATAGCGGACTTTGCCGCCGACGGCGGCGAATTAGCAACGCCGGCTGGTATAGAGACATTCCCCGGCGGATACCAAGGCGGCCTGAGCCTTACAGGCGGCCCGGGCATGCGCAGTTTGGGTTATACCGCTGGCCCGGGCGGCATTGGGGGCACCGTCGCCCTGAGCCGAGTGGGCGGATTAGGAAGCCGCGGTCTGGGTATCGTCGGGCAGGGCGGTATCGGCAGTCTGGGCATTATTGGCGGCCCAAGCAGTTTTAGTGGTCTGGATAATGTCGCCGGTCCGGGCAGTATTGGAAGTATGAATCTCCTCGATACCCCGGATGCCGGAAGCGGCGTGTTGGGAATACAATCGCCGTGGCTGTCGCCTTACCCGCGGGTGTCCCTGAGCTTTTACGGCGGGGACGGCGCGTCCGGACAGCCGCAGGCGGCCGCGTCCGGCTATCCTGCCGGAGCGCAGACCGGCGAAATCGCGCCGGCGGTTCTGGCGGCGGCTTTCGGCAGGACGCTGGAGAGAGCGCTCTCAAGGCCCCTGGCGGAGGGACTGCTGAGCCTCGCTCCCGGCAGAAATCCCGCGGCGGCTTCAGGCATACAGCCGGCGGCGGGTTACCGCGCGTATAGCCGCGCGCACGGCAAGGCGCATGCGGTGCGTCGCGTTCAGCCATCCGAAGGGCTGGAAGACGCCCCTGCCGTATCCGAGCACAGCGGTGATTTGAGCGCGAACGATAGAGGTCGGGGTCACCGCATGCGATATTCCGCCAGCCGCTTCGGTATTTTGAGCGGCCGGACGATTGCGGGCCTATCCGCTGTCCGGCGGCAGGCGGGCGGACTTTATCACGCGGGCGCGCCGGAAAGCGCCTTCAGCCCGGCGGTGCCGGCGGCGGAACCCGAGGCACCCTCGCCCTACGGCCTTGCACCTGTTTCGGGCGGCGGGACAGCGGCGGAAAAAATGCTTGAGAAAGCGGCGTACCCCGCCCTGCATCACAAGACGGACGCTCAGGCACTCCCCGAAGGGGAAAGCCGCCTTGCGCGCGTCCGGACGCTCAAGGCACTGTCGGCGGGCGACGTTGAAAAAACCCTGCGCGGCGCGGCGATCGGCGCGCTGAGCGCGGAGATGGCCATCATAAGCGGCCGGCGCGCCGGCAGGGGGTTTGTGCCCGCAAGGCCCGGCACGGGCGCTTTTGAGGGGACACGGCCCGGCCGGCTGCGGATGCAGCTGCGCGATTACTCGAAAATGGCCGTTTTGAGCGGGAAGCAGGAGGAAGACGAGCCGCCTTCCGTTCTTGAGATGCTGGCGGCGCCGCAAAGCGACATGCGCAGCATCTTCAGCCCGGCGGAGATTGTCATGTTCACGCCGCCGGCCTACATGAACCAGTACGGAACCGCCCTGTCGCCCGTGGGCCGCCAGGACTGGAAGAACATCGGCTGGGACGACCGCCAGAGGCAATCGGGCGGGCAAAGCGCCGCGCCCCGCGCGGGGCGGTTTAAGACCGCGCAGCAGGAGGCCGAGGAGTTCTTCCGGGCGCAGGCCTCATTGCGGGAGAAGGTCGGCAGGCCGTTTGATAAGAGCACGCTGGGAACGGTGTCGGGCCTGCCGGCGCCCCGGTACCAGCCGCCCGACATGACGTATAAAGAAAATCCCTCGGACGTGACCGGCAAGCTCCTGTCGCAGCAGGTGCAAAAGCCGCGGTCGCTGAACACGCCCGTGAAAACGACGCGGGAAGTCCAGGTGCACGGGGCGGGCCTGAGCGAGCCCGAGATTAATAAAATGGTCGACAGGATCTACAGCAGGCTTGAAAGCCGCATCAAAGCGGAAAAACGCCGCTTTGGGCTGTAAAACATTCGCGTAAATCATTTGAGGTGGTGGCTGAATGCCGGTTCAGACGCTGTTTTTGAAAAAGGCGACGATCAAGCAGATCGACCCCCCGAGCCTTGAGGAGATTACCGTCCTGTTCAACCCGTCGGAGTATACGATTGAAAGCTCAGTCAAATACGCCGAGCACAACGTCCTCGGGCTTGATATGCCCATCGCGCAGTTCGTCAACGGCAACCGAGAAACGCTGAAGATGAACCTGTTTTTCGATACGTATTCGGCGGGGCTGGGAGCGGGCAGCACGATGGACGGCCTGAAGCTGGCCGCCACGAGCCAGCTGACGGAGCTGGGGAAAATCGACGTCCGCGAGTACACGAAAAAAATCTACAGCCTGATGGACGTCAAGGGCGACAGGCACGCCCCGCCTCTTGTGGAATTCCGGTGGGGGACGCTGTCGTTCCAGGGGTATATCGTCGCCGTCACGCAGCAGTTTACGAAATTCACCTTTACGGGAAAGCCGGTGAGGGCCAAGCTGGAGGTCACGTTCCAGCGCTACGTCAAGCCGGCCGACCTGCTCAAGGGCGAGCCGCGCAACTCGCCGGACAGGACGAAATTCAAGACCATCAGCGAAGGAGACACCCTCACGGCCATCGCCATCGAGGAATACGGGGACGCCGAGATGTGGCGGGAGATTGCGCGCGTCAACAATATCGATAATCCCCGCCTTCTCCGGACCGGCTCCGTGATTAAAATACCGGCCTGGCTGTAATTTCAGGAGGCGCCGCTTTGAGCACCAAAATCACTTTCAGCACTTCCACGCAGTACAGCTACGACGACCTTCAGAAAAAGTACAACAATTTCATGGTGCTGGCCTTTGAAGTGAAGGTGGGGGGCACGAACATCCAGAAGGGGAGCAGCTACATCTCCCAGCTGGAGATCATTATTCCGGTCACGGTCGCAAGCGAGGTGCGCTCCATCGAGATGAGCGAGTGCAACTTTACGATCTCCGGAATATTCGACATGAAAACCTCCTCCTTCAATTCGGACGTGCTGGACAAGCTGAAAATCGGCGCCAAGGTGGAGGTGGCCGGCGGGTACGGCTCTTCGCTTGTCGTGCTGTTTGTCGGCCTGCTCAATCACGTGCGGGTGTCGTACGGAGAAGGGGGCGTGACCATCCAGGTCTCGGCGTACGACTCCACCATTCTCCTGCGCAACGCCAAAAAGTTTGCCCTCTATGAAAACGAGGACAAAAACGCGTTGATTAAAAAGATCCTCCAGGGCTGCGCCAAGGACGGGCTTGCCACCATCAGCGATTCGAACATCGGAAACTTCGGGGGAGAGAAAGTCCGCCTCGAGCAGGCCGGGCTTGACGACTGCGAGTTTATCACGACGCTGGCCAGGCGCGAGAGGTTCTCGTTTGCCATCATCCACGGGCAGGTTGTCCTCAAAAACCTCGTCGACGAGCAAAAGGCGATCATGAAGCTGACGTACGGCAAGAACATCTTTTCCTTCGATATTGAGCTCGACACGACAAAACAGGTCGGCAAAGTGGTGGCGCGCAGCATCCACGACGTGAACAGAACCGGCGTGGAGGGCTCGGCCAGCAGCGTCTCCATCAAAAAAAGCGGCGGCAAGGCGGCCATTGACTTCAGTTCGCTCAAGTCCAAGATCAGCAGCAACGTCATCGAGTACAAAGATCCCTTGGAGAACACGAAGGAGGGCCTTGATAAAATCGCGCAGGCGGTTATGGACGAGCGCGCCATGACGTTCGTCTCCGGGCACGGGATGTGCATCGGGCTTCCCGAGCTTGTCCCGGGGCGGTACATCGAGCTTGACGGGATGGGCAAGCAGATTAATGGGACGTATTTCATCACCAAGGTGACGCACCGTTTCGGTCAGGACGGGTTTACGACGCAGTTTGACGTCAAGGGAGCTTATTCCAAATGGGAATCATAGAAGAACTGATGCAGCAAAACCGGGCCAGCATGACGGACATCGCGCCGAAGAGGGGCATCGTGCTGGCGAAGGTGACGAATATCCAGGTCCCGGACAAGAAAAACCGCGTCCGCTGCCAGGAAATCACGACGGACACCGACATCGCCGAGACAAACTGGGCCTGGGTCATGAGCTTTATGGCCGGAAAGGACAGCGGCGCGGTCTTTTACCCGAACGTGGGAGACCTTGTGCTCCTGGCCTACCTCGACGGGGACGCGCACAACCCGGTGGTTCTGGGCAGCGTGTGGAGCGATGAAAACACGGCGCCGTATTCGTACGACGGCGAAAAGAACGACATCCGCTCCATCAAGACGCCGGCGGGGTCGGAGATTCTCATCGACGACACGAGCGGCAAGGAGAAAATCAGCATCACGACGAAGGCGGGCAGCACGGTCGTCCTCGACGACGGGGAAAAGAGCATCGCCCTCAAGGATAAAAACGGGGACAACGCGCTCACGCTCAATCTCCAGACCGGCGAAATTACGCTCAAGGCCAAAAGCAAGCTGACGCTGCAGGCCGGCAGTACGGCCAGCATCACGCTCGACGGGAACTCCGGCGCCGTCACCGTAAACGGGCAGTCGAAGCTGGAGCTGAAGAGCACGCAGATTAACGCCGAGGCGCAGGCGCAGTGCGCCCTCAAGGCCAACGGCCAGATGAGCGTGGAGTCGTCGGGCATCACGCAGGTCAAGGGTTCAATGGTGAAAATCAACTAGTCGAAGGATGGCGGCATCATGGACAGCAAGAGTTTTCTGGGAAAAGGCCTGAGCTTTCCCTTAAGCGTCGACCCCAAGACGGGGAAAATCGCGATGGTGTCCCATGAGGAGGACATCAAGCAGGCCGTCGGCATCATCATCAAAACGTACGTCGGGGAGCGGGTCATGCGGCCCGACTTCGGCTCGCGCGCGCTCGATTATGTCTTCGAGTCCGACTCGCAGGACTTTTCCCTGTCCGTCGTCAACGAAATCACATCCGCCCTTGTGGCCTGGGAGCCGCGCATTGAGGACATCAACGTGAGCACCGACATGAAGGAAGGCGGGGACCGCAGCCGTGCCGTCGTCACGGTCAGCTACAAGGTGCGCAGCACGAACAACTATTTCAACCTCGTCTATCCGTTCTATCTGCAGGAGGGGGTTGAAGCGTGAATAAAGCCCCCATTCTTGACCCGAGGAAAAAGCAGGACATTATCAGGGAAATCCTCGAAAAAGCGAAAGCGTATACGCCGGAGTGGCGCTTTGAGCCGGATGACCTCGACGCCGGCGGCGCCATCGCGGACATCTTCGCCGGCATGTTCTACGAGACGGTCGACCGGTTCAACCGGGTGCCGTACAGAAATTACATCGAATTTCTGAACATGCTCAACGTCTCCAAGAACCCCGCGACGCCCGCGCGGGGATACGTGAAGTTTGACGTCAACACGCCGGACGAGCGCGGCGTGCATATCAAAAAGGGGACGCAGATGTACGCCGACGACCCCGACGGCCAGGGCCGGGACATTGTCTTCGAGACGGAGCGGAGCTTTTACGCGACGCCGGCCAAAATCGATCAGATCCTGCTGGTCGACGCGAAAAAGGACATCATCGAGCCGGCTGATTTTGCCGACGGGCCCGTCGCGTTTTTCGGCGCGAACCCCGAAAAGAATGTCCAGCGCCACGAAGTGTACATAGGGCATGACGACGTGCTGTCGGTCCGGCAGCCGTGCGTCGTGGAAATCAGGCCGCTTTTGAGCGTTGGCATGATGGCGGACAAGGTCATCGGGCGGCTGACCGACCCCAAGTTTGCCAGATGGGAGTATTTTGACGGCGAGAATTGGTCGCCGTTCGACGAGGTGCGCGCGGAAAACGAGACGGTCATTGCCGTCAAGCGCTCCGACCGCCCCGTCTGCAGGCAGGACGACGAAAACCCCTACTGGATCCGCTGCGCCATGAGCGGCGGCGAAGACAGGAGCGATATCCTTGTGCAGGGCGTAGACCTGCGCACGAGCCTTATCGGCGAATGGGCCGGCCCCGACGAGGTCTTCTTCAACGACATGCCGATTGACATGGCCCTGGGCGGATACTGCTTCGGCCGGCAGCCTGTGCCGTACGACTGCTTTTATATCGCGTCCGGCGAATTGTTTGGAAAGCGGGGGGCGCAGGTGAGCCTCACTTTCCAGATGCGCACGATCGTCGACAGGCAGATCACGCCGGATAAGATGTACGAGTTTAACAAGCTCATCATCGACAAAAACGACAAGGTCATCAAGGTCGACGAGATATACATCTCCGAAATCACGTGGGAGTACTGGAACGGCAGCGGCTGGCGTCCGCTGAAGGTCTCGGGTGACGTCAATCCCTTCTCCTGCAGGCGGGAGGGCCAGAGTCGCCTTTGTTGAAAACAACTTCAGCCTCACGGGGGACAGGCTTTTGCCCTTCGTCAAGGACTTAAAAGTTACATACAAATACGGCGCCATGCTGCCGGCTCAGTATATCCGGACGCGCAACAACGGGGAGACTTTCCGTATTAGCAATGCGGACAGGCTGCAGCAGGACATCGTTGTCTACAAGGCGCTCCCGCCGGAGCCGCCGTGCGTTTATATCCGGTTTGACAAGCCCGTGCGGGGCTACCCCGTGAACTTGTACTTTAAGCTCGCCGGACAGTTTGAGGAAGAGCGCGACGTCGAGTTTCAGGTTCTCACGCGCACCGGCTTTAAGAAAATCAAGACGCAAAACTCCACCGACGGGTTTTCGGACAGCGGCATCGTGAGCCTCTTTCTCAACGAGGGGATGGAGAGCGCGGCGCTTTTCGGCGTGGAAGGCTACTGGCTGCGGCTTGTCGACAACGGCCAGCGGCGGCAGGAGAAACCGCCTCTCCCCGTGGAAGGCATCGAGATGAACGTGGTCGACGTCGTCCAGCAGCGGCGGGAAGAGGAGCTGCGCTTTGCCTCGGACATTTACGAGGCCAACAGGGTGCTGCGCCTTGCCAATACGCCGGTTCAGTCCTGCGAGGTCTGGGTCGACGAGCTTCCGGACATCTCCGAGGCGGAGAAGACGGAGCTTATGCAAAACAGCCCGGACATCGTCCGGATCACGCGCGACAAGGAAGAAAACATCACGGCCTTTCAGGTCCTGTGGACGAGAGTGGACAGCTTCGACGCGTCAGGGCCCGCAAGCCGTCATTATATCCTCGACCCCATCGACGGGACGATTACCTTCGGCGACGGGCGGCGCGGCAAGGTGCCGTCCGTGGGTGAAAACAGCATCACCGTCCGGTATACGTCCGGCGGCGGGGCGAGGGGGAACCTCCCGGCCGGCGCCATTCACGCGCTCGTCCACTCCGTCGCCTTTGTGACGGGCATCCGGAATATCGCGCCCACCTGCGGCGGCAGCGACGTGCAGAGCCTTGAGCTCGTGGAGCGGCTCGGGCCGCTTCGCATCAAGCACCGCTACCGCGCCGTGTGTCCCGAGGACTACGAGGCGATTGTCCGCGAGCGGTTCAACGAGGTTCTCGACGTCAAGTGTTTCCCCCATCTGGACGCGTCGGGGAATAAAAGCCACGGCGCCGTTACGGTTGTCGTCATGGCGCGCAATTACGACAACAGGGATTATTCCAGGCACCTGTGCCAGAGGATTAAAAACGCGCTCTCGGAGTGCTGCGACTGCATGGTGCTCGCGGAGGGGAAGCTCTCCGTCATTCCGGCGACCGTCGTCACGGTCAACGTGACGGTCACCGTCGCGCTCGACTCCGAGGACTTCGCAGCGGAAGCGGAGCGCGGCGTGCTCGACGCCATCGCGGAAATCATCCAGCCGACGGCGGAGGGCCGTCTGCGCCCGATCGGCAGCATCCCCACCACGCTTGACTTTTACAGGGCGCTCAAGTACGTCGACCATGTGACCGCGGTGCGCGACGTCATGATCGAAGGCAGCTACTTTGAGCGCGGCAGGCACCGCCTGATCAATTTGGACGGAAAAACGCCCCTGCCTTTCGCGGTTGTGCTCAGCGGCACCCACACTGTAAAGATTTAAGGCGGAGCGAAAGCGGCGGCGGACAGAAAAGAGGTAAAAAGCGTGCTGAACGTACCGAACCTTGACGACCAGCGGTATGACGAAATCCTGGAGAGCGCCAGAAACCGCATCCCATACCTGTACGACGAGTGGACGGACTTCAACGCCCACGACCCGGGAATCACCATCCTTGAGCTGTTTGCCTGGTACAAGCAGATGCAGCAGTACCACTTAAACCGCGTGACGGACCGCCACAAGCTCAAGCTTCTCAAGCTGCTGGGCGTCGAGCCCGAGGGGCTGCGCGAGACGACGGCCATGGTGCATTTTTCCGGGGAGACGAGAGGACAGCGTTTTGCCAGGGGCACGCGGCTTATTTCGGAAGGCGGGGTCAGCTTTGAGCTGAGCGACACCGCGACGGCGGGCGAGATCATTTTCCGCGAGGCTTATATTCTCCGCGGCGACGGCATGCACGACATCACATCCGTTCTGGAAAACAGGCAGGTCCCGCTCAAGCTGGGCGAAGGCGACTTGCTTTACCTCGGCTTCGACGGGCTTGAAAACAGAAGGGCGTTTCGCCTCTGGTTTGACATCGGCGACAGCTACCCGGTCCGGCGCAACCCCTTCCAGCCGGGCGACGCGCATCCCCGTACGATTGAAGTGGAGGCCGTCGGGGAAAACGGGCCCGTGCCCCTTGAGGTGGTACGGGACGAGACATACTCGCTTTCCATATCCGGCGCGATGGACCTGAATAGCCCCGAAGGGTTCCCTTTAACGGACGGCGGCTTTAAGCTGCCGGAGCGGTGCTGGCTGACCATCCGGATTACGGACAGCGGGTGCGAGGAAAACCCCGCCATCCTGAGCCTGACGGCCGACTTTGCCGCCGTGCGGCAGCGGACGACGCGCAGCGAGCTCAACGAGTTTACCGTGGCGGAGGAAAGCGCCGCCGTCGTGGTTGACTCCTGCCTGGCCCTGCACGGCAAAACCGACGTGTTCGTCCGCAACGAGTCCGGCTGGTATGAAATCAAACCGGAGCGAAAGGACATTTTGGAGAAGGACGGCGCGAAAGTCTTGCGCCTTGAGATAAAGGCTGAAATGCTGGCGCAGGACGGCAAGCCCAATGTCCGCGTGGTCTGCTATGAGCCGGCGTTTGAAGCGGAAATCCGGCGGCACTCCACGGGGCTGCCGAACCAGCAGATCAGGCTCATGCTCAGCGGCGGCGAGCGGCTTTTGACGGACGGCCTGCGCGTGATGTGCCGCGGCGGGGACGGCCGGTACCGCGACTGGCGGTACGTCGCGTCGCATGAGAGCGTGTTTACATACAACGAGCACGCGGGGCTCGTCTTCGGGGACAACCTGCACGGCGCCGTCCCTGAAGCCGGCAAAAACGCCGTCTATTTAGCCGGCTTTGCCTTAACGGAAGGCGCCGACGGCAGCATTACCGACGGGCAAAAGCTGTATCTCGCAGGCGGCGCCGAAGATAAGCCGTCCGGGGCTGACGGCGAGCGGGCGGCCGGCAGCGCCTTCAACGTGAAACTGGGGCGGGACAGAGAGTCCATCGACGCGGCGATTATCAGGATGCAGTCGGCCTGGAAGGAAGGCAGGACGGCGACGGCGGCCGACTTCGAGCGCGTCGCGCTGCAAACGCCGGGCCGGCGCGTGTGGCAGGCGAAAGCGCTGCCGCTGTACAGGCCGGACGCCGTCATCCAGGAAAAGGTGCCGTGCCTGCTCACGCTTGTTGTCCTGCCTTACAGCGAAAAGCCGTTTCCGATGCCGGACGAGCGCTTCCTTGAGAGCGTGCGCAGGCACGTGGAAAAGCACCGCCTGATCTGCATGCAGGTTCAGGTGATCGCGCCGGTCTATGTGCCGGTCAATATCACGGCGGACGTGGTTGCCGACGCCGACGAGCAGACCGTCTACCGGAAAGTCCGGCAGGCCCTTGAGAGCTATTTTTCGCTGGATGCGGCAAGAGAGCTCGGCGCGCCCGTCTCCCAGAGCGGCGTCATCAGCGCCATCGGCGGCGTCGACTGCGTGCTGGGCGTGACGGACGTGCACATCGCCGCCGAAGGAAACAGGAACCAGTACAACAAGCACGGGGACATCCTGATTCAAAAACACGGCATCGCTTATTTGGGAAGGCTGGAACTTCGTGTGTCCCGTCAGTGAGGAATGGCCATGCAGAGAAGGAGTTTTATCACCCTAAACAGCGAGAAGGACTGGCGGCGCGGGCTGATGATCGGCCTGACCGTTGAAAACGACCGCCTCGTCATGAGCGACAGCGCCAGCGTATCCCGGGGACTCTTCTACAGCGCTTCCATCGACAGCGGCGAGACAGACTTCGAGTGGGACAGGCTGATTGTCCAGGCGGATATCCCGCCGGACACGCTTTTCAGGGTATCGGCCTTCGCGTCGAACGGCCGGTCCTTTGAAGACGCGGCGTCGGTGGACGATTACCTGAAAGACCCGTACGTCCCGGCCGTCGTCAAGGCGTCGCGGCTGGACGGGCTCTTCACGGAGAGCTGCAGCGGGATGCAAGACCTTCTGCTTCAGTGCAGGGGGCGGTACCTGTGGCTGAAATTCGAGCTTGTGGCCACCGGCGCGAAAAAGCCGAGCATTGACAGCGTGCGGCTTCAGTATACGGGCGACCACATGATCGATTACCTGCCCGCCATTTACCGCAAGGGCGGCAAGGACAGCTTCACGCGGCGGTTTCTGTCCATCTTCAACAGCCTGGTGCTGGACATGGAGGAGGCCATCTACGGCGCGGCCAACCGCTTCGATTTCGAACTGGTCGACGGCGACATGCTGCGCTATATCGCCTCCTGGGTGTGCGTCGACACGGAAAACCAAAGCGACGAGGAAATCCGCAGGAACATCGCCCGGGCGGCGGAAGAGTACCGCTTCGCGCAAACGCCCGAGGGCATCCGCAGGCTGATTAAGCGGTGGACGGGCCGTGACCCGATTCTTCTGGAGCATTTCCGGGTGGAAGACGTCATCCGGCGGGGCAAGGACAAGGACCTGTACGTAAAGCTTTACGGCAAGGAGCCGTACAAGTTTTTCATCCTCCTGGACGAAAAGACGTTTAAGAACAGGCGGGAAGCGGACGCCTTCCTCAAGCGGCTGCAGAAGGTGTTGCCGGCGTACGTCGAGGCCGAGCTGATCCTTCTGAGCAACTGCGTCTATCTCGACTACCACACGTACCTTGGCATCAATTCCGTCATCGGCAGCTACACGCCGATGGTTATCGATGACAGCACGGCGATTCACTATGACACCATAATCGGAGGGGAGATAAATTGAAAAACCAGAACTTTTTCCCGATTGAACGAAACAGATATTTCTACGGCAAGCTCCTGACCGTTCGGGATTTCGAGGTGGAGCAGAAATACTTCAACGACAAAAGACGCCTCCTGAATATGGCGGTGACCGGCGCTGGTGTCGTGTGCGGTCTGAACGTCACGCAGAGCGACGAGACGACGATCATGGTGGAGAGCGGGCTGGCCATCGATTACAAGGGGCGCGAGATCATCGTCGACGCGCCCGTCATCAAAAAGCTGCAGATGCTCGACGGGTACGCCGCCGTCGAAGGGAAAACGGAAGCTTTCCTCTGCCTCCGATATGACGAGTATCTCAGCGAGCAGGTCAACGCCGTCGGCGCAGACAGCGACCAGCACAGCCAGCACAACAGGGTCGTGGAGACGTACCGTCTGTCGCTGGAGACGGAAGAGCCCGACATCGCCGCGATCTGCGACGCGTCCGGGAGAACGCAGACGGCGCTGCTTTACTGCAAGGACGGCATCCGTATCGCGCTGAGCCTGCCGCTTTGCGCCGTCGCCGGCGAGGAATTTGCGGTGGACGTCCTCGTGACGAAAGAGGCCGGAAGCCTGCTGCTTGATTTCGACATGCGCTTTGAGTCGGAGGCCGCGACGGACCTTAAAGGGAATAAGAAAATCGCGCTGCACTTTACGGAGGGGCCCGAGGAGAAAAAGGCCGTCTACCGCAGGCAGTACAAACTCCGCGCCGTGGCGCTGGCGGGTATGTCCGTCCGGATGGCGTCCTCGGCCGTGGAGCTTCGGGTGCGGATGGGCGACTTAAACGACGCGGCGGCCATCCCGCTCGACAGCGAGCTGCGCCTCGTAAAAAACCACGAGGAGCTGGAAAACTACCTCGCGCAGAAGGACACGCTTGTCCGGCGCATCAACATCAGCGACCTGCCGATATACCTTGCCAAGCTCGACCTTATGCCCATCAGGTCGACGAGCGTCATCCGGAACATCGCGCAGTTGCCCTTTGACCAGCGCCTGCACGGCCGGGGCGGCCGGGAGGAGAAGGGGCTGGGAGGCGTTCTTTCGGTCACCAGCGAGGTCAGGACGCTCAAGTACTGGCAAAAGCCTGAGGCCTACGCCGATTACAACGCGGCGACGGGAACGCTCAGCTTCAGGTTCGGCATCCCCACCAGCGAGGAATACGAGTATTCCACATCCTCGGGGCTTGTGGAGATTCCTTTAAGCGGCGGGCTGAGAGTCAACGCGCGGTATTATTCGGACGAGATCCCGCACAACCTCGGGCCGGGTAATGTGAATATCAGCCTTGCGGTTGTGTTCCAGGATAAAGACGAAAGGCAGGCGCTCGCTTTTGGAAACGGCGAGGTCTTCCGCGGCAAAAACGGCATCAAGGCCGTTCCGCAGGTCGAGACGGCCGCCGTGCTCTACCCTGAAAAAGGCACCTTCCGGGTGGGCGTGTGGCTCAAGGACGACGTGGAGGGCAGCAGCATCCTCGTCCGGTACTTCGCGTCCAAGGTGAGCAAGGACGTCGACGATTTGAAGCTCAAAAACAAAGTCAGCATCCAGGTGCTGCCGGAGATTCAGAGGGTGCGCGTCCGTGAGCGCCTGCACCTGAAGGCCATCGTCACGGGCACAGAGGACCACTCGGTCATCTGGTCGATTAAGGACAAGGACGGCGGCAGCATCGACAGCAACGGGCTGTATCAGGCGCCCGACACGCGCGGGACGTACGAGATTGTCTGTCAGAGCGTCGCCGATCCCGAGTGTAAGGTCAGCACGTTTGTCATCGTGGAGGACTAAACGGCGGCGGAAAAACATCAAGGCGGAATGGAGCGGGTTATGCAGACTCTGGTAAGAGAGGGAAAATACAAGGTCATTGAATACTTGTCGTCCGACGAAAGCTACATATCGGCCGTTGCCGTCGATATCGAGGACAACGAGCACAGGCTCGTCCTGATCAACACCTACCTGGATCCTCTTGACATCAGGCGATTCGTACCGCTTTTTTACGACGCCAGCCGGAGCGGCTATGACGGTTTTGTCGAGTACTATACGGAGTTTTCGCGGGTCAACGTCGTATTCCGTTACCATTCCGGAAAAAAGCTAAAGCAGGTTTTCCATAAAGGAAGCACGATTGACAGGAAAAAAAGGCTGGAGATGGAAGAGGAACTGCTTCACGAGGCGGTTCTCATGTCCGCGATGCCGCAGGAGCTGCTGTGCGCCGTTTTGCGCGCGGAAAACGCGGTCGTCAACCTCGACAGCGGCCGGCTGAAGTTCAACATGGTCGCAAGGCCGGAAAACATCGAGCGGACGGAATGGCTGACGGACCAGCTTGGCGAAATGAGCGAGATGATTCTCAAAAGGCGCTTTACCACGCCGGCCCGGGAGCTTGACTTTCTGGACAGGCTCCGCACCGGCGGATTTGAGAGCGTGGCCGCCGTGTACTCGGCGTGGCGGGAGATCAGGCCCGCCCTTGAGGACGATTATGAAAAGCAGGAGAAAGACGGCCCGGTCGCCACGTTTTTGGGCGCCGTCAGGACGCACTTGACACGGCGGAAGAAGGCCGGCCAGTACAAGAAGGCCTACAGGGAGAGACTCGCGCGGAGAGGTGTCTTAGTTAAATAGGTGGTGTTAATTTGAAGAAGCTTATCTCCTTCATCATCATTCTTTTGATTGTGATGGCGGGCGCTTATTTTCTGTTCAGCGATTACATAACTGAGACACTCAACCCCGGCGCGGGCGCAAGCCGCGAGGCGGTCAGCGCGCTTTGCGTTGACAACAGAGGAAACGTCTACTACGTGCTGGACAAGGACGGCAAGAATCACCTGGTGGGAATGGACAACGCGGGGAACGTTTTTCTCAACCTGGTGCCCGAGGCCATCGGCGATTCGTCAAAGTACCTTGTGACGGATATCTTCGTGTCTTCAAACAGCAACATCGTCGTCGCCGCCGCGGCATACGACCGGGCGAGCGAACAGTGCAGCGAGCTTTCGATGAACGTCTTTTTTGAGGACGGCGCCTTCGCCGTCCGGGCGCTCAACGTCCCCTGCGACCAGAACGTCGTGTCCGCGGGTACGGGCGGCAGGCGCTTTACCTCCGTCAGCGAAGACGAAGCAAACATCTATTTCGGGCTGTACGACGGCGGGCGCATCGAGCTTTTCGCCATGCAGAAGGGCACGTATGACATCGCGGCGAAGCTGGCGGAGTTTCGCTACGCTCTCCCGCCGGCAAGCTGCATCCCCGCCGGCGGCAGTCAGGTGATTGTGGGAGAGGCGTCCGGGCAGCTTTCCATCATTTCCAAAAACGACAGAAAAGCCGTCGCCCTGCCGGGCGGCGTGGTCATCGGCCGAATATGGGCGGGCGGCGACGGCACGGCATACATCTACGACGCCGCCGCGAAAGACGTCTATAAAGTCCGGCTCGACACCCTTGCCGTGGAGCTTATGGCGAGGGGGACGGCCGTCGTCGACGCGGACGAAGGCGTGTCTCTGGGCGATTTCAGGCAGCTTTACATCTCAAGCAGCGGCATCATCGCCGGGCTGCTGCAAAGAGACGGAAACTGGGAGTTTTTCACCGGCGGGTCGACGTACATGGACAACGTCGCCGCCCGGAAAGCCAGCGGCTTTAATCTCAACATCCTCGGCATCATCGGCATCGCCGTGGGCGCCGTGCTGCTGGCGCTGCTTGTCTGGGATGCCTTCGTGGGCTTTTTCAAAATGCGCATGCCGCTGATTGTCCGCTCGGGCATCCTGATTATCGTCTCCGTCGTGGCCATGCTCTACCTGCTGCTCTCTTACATCATCGCCCCGAGCATGCGCAGCATCCTGACAAAGCAGTACAAAGACCGCCTGTTTACGGCCGGCAGCATCATGGCCTCCGCCATCTCGGCCGGCCCGGGGGCGGACGTCGTTTTCGGCAGCGCCGCGAAAAAAGCGATGGAGGCGTCCGAAAACGTATCGCCTTTGCATTTTGACTTAATCTCCTCAGACGGCGCCCTGCTGCTGTCGAGCGACGGGTTTGAGAAAAGTTACGACACGGACATCCTGCCGTTTCGGATTCCCCTGAAGGCTTATCTGGACGAGGCCGCGAAAGGCGGCGCCGTCTATGTCGAGACGTATGAGCCGACCGGGCCGAGGATGTACGTGCTCACGTCCCTTGGGGACGGGAGGATATTGTCCGTGGCGTCGAGCACCGCGTCCGTGGAGGCGCACATCAGCGACGTCATCGCGAAGATAACGGACTTTCTCACCGTAACGGGCGCCGTGATGGTCGTCATCTTCATCCTCATCGACCTGTACACGGCCGTGAGCATCCGGAAGCTGAAAAAATGCGTCGACGCGGTCAGCGCCGGGAACTACGACATTACGGCGCGCGTCAGCTCGGGCGACGAGGTGGAAAGTCTCGCGGGCTCCTTTAACACCATGACGCGGTTTATCCGCGAAAACATGCTCCAGCTGGAGCGGAGCAACAAGGCCTACTACAGGTTTGTGCCGGAAAACCTCATGCGCATCCTCGGCGTGTCGAGCATCGAGGAGCTGGGCAAGCAGTCGTACGTCAAGGATACGATGACGGTGCTTGTGACGAGCTTCCGCTTCGCGGAAAAATCGACGTCGGCGGAGGAGCTGTTTAAGAAGATTAACCAGGTGACCGAGCGCATCGCGCCGGTTGTGATGCGCAACAACGGGACGGTTTACGATTTCAAATACGACGGATTCCACGCCGTCTTTGACGAGAATACGGAAAACGCCGTGCGCGCCGCGGTGCAGATCCGGCAGGAGGCCGAAGCGCTCAACGCCGAGCGCGCAAGCAGGGGCGAAATGCCCGTCGACGTGCGGATTGTCATCAGCAGCGGGGAGGTCATGCTGGGCATCATCGGCGACGAAAACCGCATGTCCGCCTCGGCCGTCTCCGAGGTCATCAACACCGCAAACGCGCTCGTCGACATCTGCCGCGACAGCGACATCTACATCGGGTGCACGCGCCAGGTCTTCGAGGGCGGCAAGGGGTACCGCAGCCGCTATGTCGGCGTTGTCGAGCTGAAAAACGAGCTCGTGGAGCTCATCGACATTTACGACGGCGACCCGTACCCGCTGCTCAAGCACAAGGAGATGTACGCCGCGCAGTTTGCCCAGGCCGTCGAGCACTTCTACAACAGGAACTTCAAAGAGGCGCGCTACCTGTTCATGCAGATCGTGCAGGCGTCGCGCAACGACGGCGTGTCGCGAAACTACATGTATTTCGCCGATCAATACAGCACGGGCGGGTGCAGCAACCCGACCTACCGGATTTTCAACTGACAGGCGCTTTGCCGGGGAGACGTGACGCGATATGTTTTTCAAAAGCCTTTTGGCGTCGCTGAAAATGGGCTACAGGATGGTCAAGAACGCCATCACAAGGCCGTTTCGCACCCTGTGGTACCGGACTCGGCGCGCGACGAGCATCGGCAGACAGGTGTCGAAAGTCGTCCCTCAGGTGACAAAAGGCCTGACAAAGATCAAGCTCAAGCCTGAAAAGCGGGAGGATTACATAGACGCCGGCCCGGTTTACGTGGCCAAATCGCTCATCTTTGTCATCATTATCACTCTGGCGGCGCTGTTTGTCCTGGGGTATTTCGTCGTCTGGCCGTTCGTTCAAAGCCGGTACCTCACGGCAAACCTCTACGTCTCGGACAGGAAGGTGGAAGAGTACAGCGGCCGCGTCAGGCTCTACAGCGACAGGGATAAAAAGGTGCTCATCTTCAGCGGAAGGCTCAAAAGTGGGCTCAAGACCGGAAACGGCAAGGAATACTACGAAAACGGCAACCTCAGGTACGCGGGGGGCTTTGCCGAGGACAAGTACTCGGGCGAAGGCGTCCTTTACGACGAGAGCAACAAAAAGATCTACGAGGGCGGCTTCCTCGAGGGCCTGTACAGCGGCAAGGGCACGCTGTACAGGGACGGCATCAAGTACATCGAAGGCGACTTTGCCGGCGGGAAACCCGAGGGGATGATCAGCGAGTACCGCGACGGCACGCTCTATTACACCGGCGAGTACAAGTCCGGCGCGTACGAAGGCCAGGGCAAGCTGTGCTATGAAGACGGCAAGACCTTAAAGTACGCGGGCGGGTTTTCCGCGGGCGTGTACTCCGGCATGGGCACGGAGTATTACAGAAGCGGCGCCGTCAAATACAAGGGCGGCTTTAGCATGGGGGATTACAGCGGAGACGGCGTGGAGTACTACGAAAACGGCGCCGTCAGATACCAGGGCGGCTTTTCCCTCGGGCTGTACAGCGGGGAAGGAAAGCTCTACGACCAGTCGGGCGCCGCGCAGTACATAGGCAGCTTCGCCCAGGGGCTCTACGAGGGCAGCGGCAAGCTCTACGACGAAGAGGGGACGCTCCTTTACGAAGGCTCCTTCCTCGCCGGGCAGTATGACGGCAGCGGGAAGCTGTACGTGAGCAGCACGGAATACATTGTCGGCACGTTCACTAGGGGGAAGCTCTCAGGAACGGCCGAGATTTACCGCAACGGCTTTCTCTACTACTCGGGCGGCTTTATGGACGGGCTGATGTCCGGCAAGGGCGTCTATTACAACGTCAAAGGCGAAGTCGTGTTTGAAGGCACGTTTATCAGCGGCATCGTCGACCCGGATTCCGTCATCGGAATTAGCGTCGACGAAGCGCGCGCCATGTTCGGCGACGCGCGAACGGCAGACTACGAGCTTGAAGACGGGCTTTTGATTGTGAATAAGGATATCGGCATGGCGTTCTTCGTCAGCTACCAGACCGAAGACGCAGACCCCGTCGTCCACCGGCTCTACCAGTACACGTCGGCAGACTTCGGCGGGAAGAAGGCGTCCGACATCGTTCTGCTGCCCGGGTATAAAAGCGACACGTCAAAGACGGAGCCGGCGCCGTCCATTGAGCAGATCAGCCTGCTCGACGGCAAAAAGCGGTTTTGCCGCAAGGTGACGTACGAGGACTATGTGATTTCGCTGTGGAGCGACGGCGAGGCGTCCGGCGTTGTCATGGCCACAATCGTGTCCACGGCGCCGCTGCCGGAGGGAGGCATCCCGCCGAGCGTGCTGGCGAAGATGGAGCAGGAAAAGGAAAGGGAAGCGGCGGCGGAAACGCCCCCGGCGCCCCCCGCGGCGGAAACGCCTCCGGCAACCGAGACGCCCCCGGCGACACCTCCCGCAACGGAAACGCCGGAGGAAGAGGCGCCTTCGGAGCCGCCCGCGCCGCCATCCCCGGACGCCGGCGGAGACAGCCAGGCGCACGCGGCGTAAGAACCTGATAAGGAGGAAAAGCAATGCCGGCATACACAGCCATCGCGGAAGCCGGTATGGCCATCGTCGAGCTGCTCCGCAGCCAGATGACCCCGGAACCAATCAGCAAACCGGAACTGATCGGGCTTTGCTTGCCTTATGAGCCGGAGGATTATCAGCTGACGGTTTATCTCTACCACATTGAACAGAGCGCCGAGTCGCAGGCCGGCTACGTCCGGGAGGGGAAAACGCTCCAGCGGCTTGCGCCCCTGACGCTAAACCTCAACTTTCTCATCACGGCGCACTCAAAAGCGCCGGTGCAAAACCGCGCGCAGGACGAGTACAGGATCATCGGCCGGGCGATGCAGGTCATACGCGACACGCCCCTGATTACGGGCGACCTGCTCGGCGCTTCGCTGGCCGAAAGCGGCGCGCCGCTGCGCGTGAGCATCAGCAAGCTCTCCCTCGAGCAGCTGCAGAAAATCTGGAATCACACGCAAAAGCCGTACAAGCTGTCCTTCGCCGTGCAATGCACCGTCGAAATCGAGTCGCACAGGACGCGAGTGGTCGGCAGAGTCGGCGACATTACCATCACGCTGGATGAGCGCACCGGCAGGGGAGGGGCTTGACCATGCACAGACATGTTTCGCTGGCCCTCAACTTAAAGGACGGGTACAGGAATACGCCCGTCTCCAGCGGGAGCGCCGTGCGCGTGAGGCTCGACGGCGACTGGTTTGTGCCCATATACAAGGAAGGCGGCTGGTTCGTCTTTACGGGCCTGCCGGCTGGAGAGCACAAAATTGAGCTCCTCAACCCCGTGTTTATCCCGGAGCGGCTTGCGGTGACGATCCCGCCCAACCAGACAGGCTATCTTGAAATCCACCGCAGCCTGCAGCCGTCGCCATCGTACCCCTTCCCGGCCCACACGACGAAAATCCGGGGGAAGCTCCGGGCGAAAAGCGCTGTTTTGCCGGATGCGGAGCTTTTGATTGTGTCGACGCAGGAGCGCGACATGCTGAAAGTGGCCGAGGACGACGCGGCGGCGGGAAAGCGGCAGGTCAGGCTGTATTCCACGAGCAAAAGAGTCCTCATGAATATCCCCGGCGTTTTCTTCATCGTCGACGGCAAAAACAGCGAGCTGTGCTCCTTAACCGACGCGCAGGACGGCATCTTTACGCTGGCCGAGCCGCTCCTGTATGCCCACAAGCGCGGCGTTGCGCTCAGGGCCGTGCGGCGGTTTAAGAGCGATGAAAACGGCGCGTTTTTCGCCGCGCTTGACGACGCTTCGGAGGAGCTCATGGCTTACGTCCGGACCGGCCAGGGGTATCTGGAAAAGAAGATTGCCGTAAGGCCCGGCGAGATGAACGAAATGGATCTTGTCTTTTAGAGAAAGGAACGAAGCATGGGGTTTCCTGTTGTCAACGGAAGTATGTGCATGTGCTCGTTCGGGGCCGCGCCGTGCCCGCTGGTCGTCACGTCCCAGATGCAGACGCTGGGCATGAATATGCCGGTTGCCACCATTATGGACAACACGCCGGCCAATCTGCCCACCTTCGGAATGTGCACGACGCCCTCCAACCCGGCCGTGGCCAGCGCCACGGCGGCGGCGCTCGGGGTGCTCACGCCCGCGCCGTGCGTGCCGGTGTTTACGGCGCCCTGGGCGCCGGGGTCGCCGACGGTTTTGGTGGGCAACAAGCCGGCGCTGAACAACAGCAGCAAACTGATGTGCGCCTATGGCGGCGTTGTGAGCATAACAATGAGCCCTGCTACGACAATTACGGTTCCTTAAACAGGGAAGGGGCGGACTGGTGCGTAACGCAATCAAAAAACTGCTGGCCTTTCTCATCATAGCGGCGGTGGTCCTATCGGCGATGTGGCTGACGCTGACGATCAAGTACAGGGCCATCGAGGAGCTGTACCGGAGCACGCAGCTGGAAATCCGCGCGATGGAAGCCGAGCAGTACGTCAACACCATTGAATACGGAATCAAATACGGCAAGCAGCTGGAGTATTTCTTTGGCATCGAAGAGATCCTCGGCGGCATCTATATGTCCTCGTCCTACATGGAGGGCGTATACGTCCTCGGCAGCGGGGGAGACCTCCTGTTTTATGTCGGCAGCGCGGCCGGCCGGATTCCGGACGTCTCAAAAATCTCTCTGGACGGGAAGCTGTACGGGAGCGTGGACTACGGGGACACCATCTACGTCTTCATGGACATCGCCGACCAAAATGGCGCGCCCGTGGGAAAGCTCCTCATCCAGCTCGACGGCGACACGCTGCAAAACCTCGTCAGCCGCGAGAAAACGGCCGCCCTGCGGCAGTCCCTCGTCATCAGCCTGGAAGTGTGCGCGCTCGGCGCCGTAATCATTATCGGCTCAAAGGCGGCGCCGGGGCGCAAGCGCCTTGGGATGTTTGCCCTTCTTTTGAGCGTGTGCCTGCTGCTGTCACAGGGGCTTGACTGCGGGATTGAAACGGTCAAAATCAGTCAGACCGAGAGCATAACGGCCCAGTCGGCCCAGAAAATTGCGCAGGTCATTCAGGAGCAGATCGACAACGTCTTCAAAATGGGCGTGTCGGCCGCGGATATAAGCGACATCAACGGTTATCTGAGAAAAAACGCCTCATCGTGTGAAATGATTGACTCGCTCACCCTTGGAGCCAACAACAAGGTGCAGGTTCAGATAT
>JAAYMC010000145.1 GCA_012521555.1 Clostridiales bacterium | reverse complement strand
TTTTTCAAAATTTTGATTTTAATAACGCCCACTTCCTTTTCGCCAATGGGAACGGTTAACAATAATGATAATACACCGCGCCGTCAAATGCAATGTCGCGCAGGAAGACGCGCCAATGTCCCGCGCCCGGGCGACGGGCGGAGCGGGGCTGGGCTTATCCATCGCCAGGTGGATTGCCACCCGCCACAACGGGTACATGGACATTTTAAGCCGCGAAGGCATCGGCACGCGCGTTTCCATCGTCCTGCCGCTCGCGGAGGGGCCGGAGCCGAAGGAGGAGCCGGAAGAACACGCCGGTGAGCTGGCCGAGCAGAGCGGGGAGACGGTATAGCGTCTCCGCCGCTGCGGGAGCGCCCCAAATGGAGCGGACGCGCCGTAAGTCATGTCCGTGACTTTGCCGCGTCTGGCAGGTGTTAAGCAAGTTCGTCTGATAAAAATAACGTCCCCTCGCCGCCAATAGCGGCGAGGGGACGTTTTGTTTGCGTGGTGCGAGTCTGCCCGCGGCGAATAGACCGGGTTTTTGGGGATTACTGCCGCGGCGGCTGCCCGTTTTTTGGCGCACAAACGGGGCGCGGCGCGTGAGGCGCGCCCGTTTCCGCCGCGCCTTTTCATACCCGCCTTGCGGCGCAGAGGGGCGTCTCTACACCGCTTCGCCGCTTTGCAGGCGGCACATCGCCGCGTAGTGGCCGCCGAGGGCGAGGAGCTCCTCGTGCGTGCCCCGCTCGACGATTTCGCCGTCCTCCAGCACGAGGATGAGGTCGGCATTCCGGACGGTGGACAGGCGGTGCGCGATGGCGATGATGGTGTGGCTGCCGGACAGCTCGTCGATGGACGTGCGTATGTACTGCTCCGTCTCCACGTCGACGGCGCTTGTGGCCTCGTCCAGTATCAGAATCGGCGCGCCACAGAGGACGGCGCGGGCGATGGCGATGCGCTGCTTCTGCCCGCCGGAGAGCTTTACGCCGCGCTCGCCGACGAGCGTGTCGTACCCCTGCGGCATCTGGAGGATGTCGTCGTGGATGCGGGCGATTTTCGCGGCGGCGACGATTTCCTCCCGCGACGCGCCGGGGCGGGCGAAGGCGATGTTCTCGGCGACCGTCATGTTAAACAGGAACGTGTCCTGCGGGACGTAGGCGATATGCCGGCGCAGGCTCTCGAGCGTGACGTCGCGGATATCGTGCCCGTCGAGCGTGATGCGGCCGGAGAGCGGGTCGTAAAACCGCGTGGCGAGCTTGACCATCGTCGATTTGCCCACGCCCGTCGGCCCCACGAGGGCGACGTAGGAGCCGGGGCGGGCGGTGAAGCTGACGTTTTTCAGGACGGGGATGCCGTCCTTATACGCGAAGGAGACGTTCTCAAAGGCCATTTCGCCGCGCACGCGCTCGAGGTGGACGGCGTTTTCCGACGGGACGATTTCAACCGGCTGGTCAAGGATTTCCGTCACGCGCTCGGCGGCGGCGAGGGCCTGCTGCGCCTGCTCGAGAAGCTGCGTCAGGCCCGTAATCGGCGCGTAAAACAGGCTCAGGTACAGGATAAAGCCCACCACCGTGGGGACGGAGACCGCGCCGCGGGAGGCGAAGAGCCCGCCCACGCCGAGGACGATGACCGTCCCGAGGGCGGTGAGAAATTCGATGGTGGGGTGGAAGAAGGAGCTTTTCATGAGGGTGCCCAGCATGGCCTTCGTGTACGCGGCGACGCCCTCGCGGAAGAACTTCGCCTCCCGCTCCTCCTGCCCGAAGGCGCGGATTTCGCGGATGCCGGCGAAGTTGTCGTGCAACCGGACGCTGATTTCCCCGAGGGTGCGCTGGACGTTGCGGAAAATCGGGCGGATTTTCTTCGCGAAGATGTAGCTGCTCACGATAATGAAGGGGATGGGGATGCACGTGAGGGCCGCAAGGCGCGGGTTGAGGGAAAAGAGGACGACGGTCACGCCGACGAGCGTCACGGCATTTGTAACGCTCTCCGGGATGATGTGGGCGAAAAGCTGCTCGAAGACGGCCGTGTCGCTCGTGACGCGGCTCATGAGGTCACCCGTTTTCGCCGAGGCGAAGTACTCGATGTCGAACGTCTGGATTTTGGCGTAGAGCTTGACGCGCACGTTCTCAACCGTCGTCCACGCCGCCTTGTGGGCGAGCATGCCGGAAAGGTAGCGCAAGACGACGCGCAGGAGAAGCAGCGCGACCAAAATGGCGGCCATGCGGCCAATTTCGGCGAGGACGGCGCTGTCCACGCCGCCTTCGATTCGGGCGATCATCTGCATCTGCACGCGGGGGATGAAAAGGCTCAGAACCGTCAGCATCAGGGTGCAGACCATCGCCGCGGCAAGCGCGGCCCGCTCGCCCTTTGTCTCTTTTGCAACGCGAAGCAGGAGTTTCACTGTTTGCACCTCTTTTCCGCGCCGCGCCGGGCGCTTTTTTGTCTCTTTTCTTACTCTATCGTATGGAAGCCCGTTATGCAAGGGAGCGCCCCCAAATCGCGGAAAAACGGTTCCAAGCCGCGTCCGGCGGTGGTATAATGAGGCGGCGGTGACAAATACGAGCGGAAAACGTCAAAACGGCCGTTTTCCGCGGGAAAGGGCGAATTACCGATGCTGCAGCGCAGCGCGTATATCGACAACGTCAAGGGGCTTCTCGCCTTCCTCGTCGTGGCGGGCCATTTTCTGGCGGAGACGGTGGGGCTCTCTTCGGCGGTGAATATGGTCTACATCGCCATCTACGCCTTCCACATCCCGCTGTTTGCCTTTCTCTCCGGATACCTCTCGAAAAGCGCGCGCGCCCGCGAGACGGCGGTGCGCAGCTTCCTTCCGCCGTACCTCTTTGCCGCCGTGGCGTTTTCGCTCTTTTACAATCTCGCGTATTACGCCCACGCGCATTTGAGCGCCCCGCCGGGATCGTTTTTCCGCGACGCGCTGGAGATGCTCAAGGGCGCCGTTTTCTCCGTTTTCCGTGCGACGGGGCCGTGCTGGTTTTTGCTGAGCCTGATGACGTGGCGCCTTATCGCGCCGCGCGCGAAATGCAGGCGCGCCCTGCTCTTTGCCGTTTTGGCGGCGCTTCTTGCCGGCGGCGTGAGGGAGATTGGCTACGCCATGAGCCTGTCGCGCACCATCGTCTTTTACCCGTTCTTCCTTGCGGGATACCTTCTCGAGCAGGAGATGTTTGAAAAGTGGACGGCCGCGGCGCGCCGCCCCGTCGTCTGGGTACCCGCCGCCGCGCTGTTTCTTGCGGGGCTTTACGCCCTGAACCGGATTGGCTGGACAAGCTACGGGATGCTCTACGGCTACACGCCGTATGCCGAGATGGGGTACAGCTTCCTCGAGGGGGCGGCGGCGCGGCTTGGCGTGTTCGCGCTGGCCGTCTTAGCGTCCGTCAGCGTCCTCGCCCTTGTGCCGCGCCGGCGGACGTTTCTTGCCCGCTGGGGCGAGCGCAGCCTTAACGTGTATATCCTCCACATGTTCCTCATCCCGCTCGTGGCGATCGCAAAAAGCGCGCTTGATATCGGGCTGTGGTTTGCGCCGCTGTCGGTCCTTATCGCTCTCGCCGCGTGCCAGGCGTTTTCGATGCGGTGGGCGGACGTGCTTTTAGGCTGGATCAACGCGGGGATCGGCCGCGTCCTGTTCGGGAGGGCGAAGGAGGCCCCGCCGGAGCTTGTGCCGTGAGCGCTTGCGCTCTCGGAGACAGGGATAGGCGGCGGCAAACAAGCCTGCATTGAATCGCCGGCGTTGAGCCCGGCGAAAAAGAAGAGTGCTGAAAAATCACAGGGGCGGCATCGCTTGATGCCGCCCCTGCTTTGTCGTGCCCGGATAGGGCGTGAAAGCGTCCTTTACGATTCGGCAAGGCGCCGGAGCGTGTCTCCTGACAGGCGGTAGACCGTCCACTCGTCCATGGGCCTAGCGCCCAGGGAGAGGTAAAAGCCGATGCTCGGGCGGTTCCAGTTAAGGCACCACCACTCAAGACGCCCGCACCCGCGCTCGAGCGCGATTTGCGCGAGGCGGCGCAGCAGCCCTTTGCCGACGCCGCGTCCGCGGTACTCCGGCTTTACGTACAAATCCTCAAGGTATATCCCGGCCCGCCCCAGAAACGTGGAGAAGTTATGGAAAAACAGGGCAAAGCCCGCCTCTTTCCCGTCCACGACGGCGAAGATGACCTCCGCGGCGCGCTTTTCAAACAGCCACTCGCGGAGCAGCTCCTCCGTGGCGACGACCTCGTGGAGCAGGTTTTCGTATTCGGCAAGGTCCCGGATAAATTGCAGAATAAGGGGGATATCGCGCTCTTCAGCGCTTCTGTATGTAACGGTCATGACGTGCTCCTTTTTGATGCGTATAGTCTTACGCATACTATACCGCGCCGCGCGGGAAAATGCGACGGTTTTTTCACGCGGCGCGGCAGCGGGAGCGCGGCGGGGGGCGCGATTGGCGGGTATGGCGGCGGGTGGGCGCGTGATTGGCGGGAAGGGCGCGGCGGCGGGGGCGCGATTGGCGAGTATGGCGGCGGGTGGGCGCGTTCTTGGCGGCAAAGAGCGGCATTCATGCGCCAAAAACGCGCATGGCCGCGAGTTGAATAACTGGTCAATATATCAAATACTCTGCCGCAGAGCGTGCGGGAAGGTACGGGGCGAGCGTTGAATGACAGTTCAATTTAT
Source organism: Clostridiales bacterium (assembly GCA_012521555.1). Lineage (GTDB taxonomy): Bacteria > Bacillota > Clostridia > Oscillospirales > Oscillospiraceae > Sporobacter. Next base: position 971 of record JAAYMC010000145.1, on the reverse strand, counting down.
TAAGCGGCCTTGCGGCGCCTCGCTTTGCCGCGCCTGGCGTGAACCGGGCGCGCCAAAAAGCCGCGGTTTTAGCAATTTTCGCGCCTTGTGCCTGAAGCAGGTCGGCGCGGCGGCGGGGTATAGAGGGGGCTGTTTTTTCACATACTGGGATAGTAAAAATATCGAAATCAGGAAAGAATTCGGCGCAAGGGAAGAGGCCATGTTTAACAGAGGAAAACGCGCGCAGAAGGTGCAGCAGGAATTTGACAGACGCATCAGCGAGCTCGGCGACGCGCTCTCGGAAAAGGCCGTTTCGCCCTCGCTGAAGGACAATATGGTTTTGACGAAGCGCCTTTTTGACGGAATGGACCTCATTAAGTACAAGTCGCTGACCGTCAAAGGGGCGTCTTTAGACTGCTTTCTGATGTTTTGCGACGGCATGGTCGACAACGAGATGATCAACCAGTCCATCATCCGGCCGCTCATGGTGCGCAAGGTTGAGGGGGACGGGCCAGTGCTCGACGCCCTGGCGGCGCAGGTGCTCCAGGTCGCGGACATGAGGCGCGAGACGCGGTACAGCGAAATCGTCCGGGAAGTGATGTCCGGCAACACGGTGCTGTTCGTGGACACCTGCGCCGAGGCGATTGTGCTCAGCACGAAGGACTACGTCGTCCGGGCGGTGGACGAGCCGGAAAACGAAAAGTCGCTCGTCGGCCCGCGCGAGGGGTTTACGGAGTCGCTTTTGCACAACCTCTCGCAGATTATCCGGCGCGTCCACACAAACGAGCTGAAGGTGAAAATGCTCACCATCGGCCGGAGGACGAAAACCTCCGTCTGCGTGGCCTATTTCGACAGCCTCGTGGACAAAAAGCTCCTCGGGCGCCTGCTTGACCAGCTCAACGCCATCGACATCGACGGGATACTGGACGTCAACTACATCACCGAGCTGATTCGCGACAACAAGTACAGCGTCTTCCGCACGACGGGGTACA
>JAAYMC010000144.1 GCA_012521555.1 Clostridiales bacterium | reverse complement strand
GAGCCGTACCTGCGGGAGCAGCTTGAGCCGTATAACCTCGAGCGCTATCAGGCCATCGTCCTCGGCTGCACGCACTTTATTTACTTCCGGAAGCACTTTAGAAACGTCGTGGGGCCGCGCATCGACCTCATAGACGGCAACCTCGGCACGGTGCGCCGCCTGGCCGCCGCCATCAATGAGGCGGGGCTTCGCCCCGGCGGCCGCGGGGACATCACCTTTTTCGAGTCGGGCGAGCGCGTCACCGAGCCGGATAAGCTCGTGCGCTTTTACCGGCTCCTCAAGGCCGCGGACGAGGCGTGCGAGTAAGCGCTTGGCGCGTTATTGGGCCGGGAAAACCGCCGCGATTCTTTGTTGAACCTGCGTTCAAGGTAAAACGGCGGCGGTTTGGCCGAATCAAACAGGCGCCGCGCCGCGTTCGATATAATAGCGCAAAAACCTTGATATTTCGCGCTTTTCAGAAATTGAACCCGCGTTCAATTGTTATTGGCAGCATATATGCCGTGTTTTTGCGCGCCGCTATACGGCGCAAATGCCATCCCCGCACTCTTCCATGATGAAATAAAAAAGCGCCCGGCTTCGTGTCAAGCCGGGCGCTTTATTTTTCACTTGTCACGACCGCGCGTGCCGCGCGAAACGGCGTTCGGACTCCGGCGCACCACAAACGGCGCGCTCACTTCACCGCGCGCTTACCGCGCAGGTTCAATGCGGCGGGCCTCCAGGTAATAGCGCTTATCCCGCGCGTGGCCGATGGAAAAGCTCTTTTTGGGGAACACCGCTCCCGCCTCGACGGTCCTGAAAAGGGCGTCCTTGCGCATGGCGGGCAGGATAAAGCCTGTTGCGCCGGGGCGCCTTGCCATCTCGGAGACGGCGTCCTCCCCGTGGATGTAGTCGATGGTGCAGCGGCGGCGGGCGACGAAATCGTCCAGAAACGCCTGCAGCCGCGCGATCATCCCGCCGATGCTCTCCGCGCGAAGCGTAAGGACGCCTTCCCCGCCCGGCGTCACATACCGGACGGCGTAGCTCTCCCCTTCGCCCGCCTCAAAAGCCTGCCGGGCCTCGGCGAGCAGCTCCTGCGCGTCGGCGCCGAAGACGATGCGGTGGATGGCCTCAAACTCAATGGACGGGTCGTAGACGTTGTTGAGCTCCACAAGGGCGTATCGGGCGGGGTGGCTCCTTCTCTCCGATTCGGAGAGCGAGGGCTTTATCCCGTCCCACATCTCCTTTGCCGCGGCGAGGGAATGGTTCCCGTCGCCGATGACGATGCGCACGCCGCGCCGCGCCGGCAAATCGTGCAGCGCCCGCTGGACGCTCTCCGCAAGCTCCCCCGCAACGCGCCAGCCGCGCACCGTACCGCCGCCTTCCATCAGCTCAAACTCGTACACCTGCTCAAGCTGCGCCGTTTTTTCCGAAAGCGGCTCGATGACGCGCCCCTCCGCGTCGTCGATGAGGGCCATGATGTGGGGCAGCTCAAGCGGCGCGCCGCGCCGGACGGCGACGCGCGCGGGCAGGCGCTCGATGATCGTGCGCTCGCTGGCGCGCACGGGTGCCGATGCGCCGGGCGTAAAGTCGTACTGCTCGAGGTCGAGCATCCCCACAAGGCCGCGCCGGACCGCGCCGCTTGCAAGCGTCCGCTCCACGTAGACGAAAGACTGCGGAAGCGTCCTGAAAAGGCCGCTGCCTAAGTAGGCGCGCATCGTGCGCACAATTTCGCGGGCGCTCTCCTCGGGCACAATCTCGTCGAGATACGCCTCCGGAACAATCAGGCGCAGCGTGGAGGGCGCGTCCCCCACGAATTTATCCACCCGCTCCCAGTACTCCCGCTGGGACGAAAACTGGTCGCAGGCGATGACGCTCCAGCGCGTCATGCACGCATTTTGCGGCAGGAGAATATCCGCCGGCAAAAAGACTGGACTTACCATACTCTTCCCCCGAATCTATCCGATGAGCACCGCGCCGTACCGCGCCGCCGTCTCCTCCGGGCAGCAGCCGCGTAAAACGGCCGCCGTGCCGGATACCACGCGCAGCGCCGCCTCAAGCGCCGCGTCCGAGCCGGACAGGATGCAAACAGGCCGCGTGCTCTGCTGCTGCACAAGAAGCACCGCCCGCTCCGCCTCCTCGGGCGCAAGTCCCTCCAGCGAGACGGAGACGATCTCAGCCCCCGCCTCCTCCGCGTGGCGCAGCGCGTTTTGAGCCGCCTCCTCGGCCGACGCGCCTCTCAGCGCCCGTTCGGCCGGCGCTCTAAAGCCCGACACGTCGGCCACCGCGCACGGCGAGGCGATCAGGCGCGACGTGTCTTCCACCGCGCGATACGAGGGCCGGAGCCCCTCGTACGTTTTGCGCAGGGCGCCGATGTACTCGGGCGTCGTCCCGCAGCACCCGCCCACGACTTTCGCGCCGAGTCCGGCAAACGCCGCCATCTGTTCGGCAAACGCCTCCGGCCCGAGGCTGTAGTTGCCGTCTTTGTCCGGCATCCCCGCGTTGGGCTTGACGATCAGGGGCAGGCGCGTCACCCGCGCCATGCGCCGCACGACGGGCGCGACCTCCCGCGGCGCGAGGGAGCAGTTAAGCCCCACCGCCGCCGCGCCAAGGCGCCCGGCCATGAGGGCGAAGCTCTCCGGCGTGCAGCCGAGATACGTCCGCTCCGATTTCATAAACGTCATGGTGACGAAAATGGGCAGATTTGTGTTTTCTTTCACCGCCAGCATCGCCGCCTTGACTTCGAGAAGGTCGCTCATCGTCTCGATGGCGACGAGGTCGACCCCCGCCTTCTCGCCGGCGACGGCCTGCTCGCGGAACAATTCGTACGCCTCGTGAAAGCTCAGCGCGCCGTGCGGTGCCAGAAACTCGCCGATGGGCCCCATGTCAAGCGCCGTGAGCGTCTTTCCCATGCCGGCGCGCTTTGTGATGGCGGCGGCGGCGGAGATGACCTCCTCCACGCTATACCCCGCCCGGCCAAGCTCCCGCGCGTTCGCGCCGAAGGTGTTCGTGCAGAGGATGTCGCTTCCGGCGAGGGCGTACCCGTTTTGGATTTCCTCGACGACGTGCGGCGCCGTCATGTTCATGACGTCGGCGCGCATGCCGGGCTGAAGCCCCCGCTTTTGCAGCATTGAACCCTGCGCTCCGTCGAAAAACACGAAATCACGGGATAAAATCCGCATGTTCCCCCTCCTCTGCGTATTATGCACATAATAATAAAAGAACTGGTGTAAAATGTAAAGTACGAATAGAATACATGAAGCGCCGGGCCCACGCAAGATTCTATTTGAAAAAAAACGGCTTTATGATATAATGCTCCCAGCAGGACACGCCGCGCCGCGAAAGCGGTCAAGACGAGAGAATTTGGCGTGTCGGAAAACCTGGAGGGCTGTTATGGATAAGTTTATTGTGACAATCAGCCGCGAATTTGGCAGCGGCGGAAGGCTCATCGGCGAGGAACTGGCAAAGCGCCTCGGCGTCCCGTTTTACGATAAAGCCATCATCCAGATGGCCGCGGAAAAAAGCGGGATGTCGTACGATTTTATCGAAAAGAACGAGGAAAAATCGTCCGGCGCGCCGATTTTCAACATCCCCATAACGGCCACTTTCGCCGGCTACACAGCCATGGGATACATTGACACGCCCGTCAACGACAAGACTTTCCTCGCGCAGGCCGAAGTCATCCGCGAAATCGCCAAATCAAGCTGCGTCATCGTCGGCCGCTGCGCCGACTACATCCTGCGGGAAGAGCCGGGGCTTGTGCGCGTGTTCATCGCCGGCAGGCTCGAAGACCGCATCAGGCGCGCCATCGAGAAGTACAATTTCCCCGAAGACGGCGCCCAGGAGAAGATCCGCAAAATTGACAAAAGCCGCGCCAACTACTACCGGTACTACACCGACCAAAGCTGGGGCAGCGTGCACAATTACGACATCACCCTCAACACCTCCTTTACGGGCATCGACGGCGCGGTGGAGGTTCTTCTCACGCTCCTCAAAAGCAAAGGCGTCACGCCGCAAAACCCCTAAACCCGCAAAAGTAAGCGCCCCATGCGGAAGGCATGGGGCGTTTTAAGCCAATGCCGCTGGAGGTCTCAATGAACTGGCTTGAAGTGACCGTAAAGACAACGCCGGAGGATGTGGAGGCGCTCTCCGAGCGCCTGACGGATCTTGGCGTTGAAGGCCTTGTCATCAACGACGAGGCGTCCATCCGCGAATTTCTGGACGACAACCCGACCGCGTGGGACTACGTCGACGACGACGTGTTCAGCGCCCTGGGGGACGCCTCGTCGGTGCAGCTGTACTTATCCGACGACGAGGAGGGGCGCCTTAAGCTCCAGGCGCTTCAGGAGGCGCTCCCGGAGTACGCGTTTTCCGTCAAAACCGTGCGGGACGACGACTGGCTCAATAACTGGAAGAAGTATTTCAAGCCCATCGAAGTCGGCGCGCGCTTTCTCATCGTGCCGGAGTGGGAGCCTGTCCCGGAGACGGACCGTATCGTCCTCCGGATTGACCCGAAGCACATCTTCGGCAATGGCGGGCACGCGACCACGCGGATGTGCCTCGAAGCGGCGGAGCGGTACCCGGCGAAAAATGTGCTCGACCTCGGCTGCGGCAGCGGCATTTTGTCCATCGGCGCGCTGCTGCTCGGCGCGGAGAGGGCCCTCGGTTTTGACATCGTGCCGGACGCGCCGTCTATCTGCCGCGACAACTGCGCCATCAACAACATCGAAGAGGGGAGGCTGACCGTCGTCGTGGCGGACGTCCTGGCAAAGGGCATCCTGGAAAAGTACGCGGGAGACAGCCGGTTCGACCTTGTCTTTTCCAACGTCGGCGCCGATTTCAACATCGCGCTCCTTCAGATTATCGCGCCGTTTGTCGCGCCCGGCGGCGTGCTCCTTTGCTCCGGCATCATCGACGCGCGGGAGGACGAGGTGCGCCGCGCGATTGAGGGCGCCGGGTTTACGGTGCTCGAGACCATGCGCGAAGACGGCTGGAGCGCCTTCGCCGTGCGCGTCGGATAACGCGCCTTTACACCTTGAGGAGAAAGGAGGCGGCATGATGAAGCCGATGAAGACGAAGATACTGGCGTCGGTACTTGCTTTGGCGCTCGCGCTTGCGATTGTTCTCCCCGCCGCGCGCGCCACGGAGGACGTGCTGTTTTCCGGCCTGAACAACAAGCTCTTCCCGCTTCAGAAAGAGACGATGCCGCGGTACTTCTCCGGCGTCATCTACATGCCGTACACCTTCTTCTCCTCGGACGACCTCGGCATCTATTTTGCCAGCAACAGCAGCGAGGACACCGTCCTCATCTATTCCAGCACAAAGCGGCTTATGTTCGACGTCAGGACGGGCGCGGTGACCGACCACGAGGGCAACCAGCTCTCGCCGTCGGCCAAGAAGGCGGACGGGATCGTCTACGTCCCGCTCTGGCTGGTGTGCAGCTTCTTCGGGCTCGAATACTCCGTTATCACGGCGGAGCCGGCGGACATCATCCGCGTCAAGTCGGGCAGCAACGTGCTCAACGACCGCACCTTCGCCAGCTTCTATAAGCCCACCATGCAGTCATATTATGATGAATACATGGGCATAGCGCAGCCGACGCCCGCCACGCCGTCCTCCCCCGCCCCGACGGAGACGCCGCCGGAGACGTACCCGGGCGTGACGCTCTTCCTCGGCTTTTTCGCCCTTGACCCCGTGCGCACGGAGGCGGTGCTCCAGCAGCTCTCTTCCGCGCGGTACAGAGCCTGCTTCTTCGCCACCGCGGAGGACGCGCGCCAAAACGGGGACCTTCTGCGCCGTATCGCGGCCGGCGGGCACACCATCGGCGTCTGGCTTAAGGAGGGCACGTTTGAGGAGTACGAGGAGGCCGCGCGGCTCATTTTTGAAGCGGTGAAAATCGAGCCGCTCATCGTCTCGTCGGAGCAGGCATCGCGCGAGGCGGCGGCGGCCATGGCGCAGGAAAACAAGCTCATCTACTGGTCGCCGACGCGGCGGTACGAAAAAGACTTTACGCTGCCCGGCTTTACCAGCCAGCTTTCAACGCGCACCGGAACGCGCGAGAGCGTGTTTTTCGCCTGCTCGGAGAAAACCGTCTCCCTTCTAAGCTCCATCCTCTCGTATCTCAGAACGCGCGAGTACACCGTCCGGCGCATCACGGAAACGAGCGCGCCGACGGTCTCGGTCGGATAAGCATATCTTTAGTTCAAAGGCGGTACATCAATGAACGGACTCATCAAAGCCGTCGTCCTCGCAGCGGGAAAGGGCACGCGCCTGCGCACGGAGGGCGAGGACCTGCCGAAGGTTATGCGCCTGGCCTGCGGGCGCCCGCTCCTGTCTTATGTGCTCGACGGCTTGTCTTTTCTGAAAGACGAGGACGTTATCCTCGTCGTCGGATACAAGAAAGAGTATATTCTCGAGCGCTTTTCGCGCTACCCCCACGCCGTGCAAAGCGAGCAGCTCGGGACGGGGCATGCCGTCATGGCGGCCGCGCCGCTGCTTGAGGGCTTTGACGGCGCGGTGCTCGTCTGCTGCGGCGACATGCCGCTCATCACGCGCGAGACGTATCAGGCGCTGGTGGACGCCCATTTCAGGGAGGGCAACGCCTGCACGGTCTTAAGCAGCGTCACGGAAAAGCCCCTTCCCTTCGGGCGCATCATCCGGGACAGCGGCGGCGCTTTCCTCAAAATCGTCGAGGAAAAGGACTGCACCCCCGAGGAGAAAGCTGTCACGGAGCTCAACGCCGGTGTGTACGTCTTCCAGGCGCCTCTCCTGCTCCCGGCGCTAAAGAAGCTTAAAAACAACAACGCGCAGGGCGAGTATTATCTCACGGACGTCCCCGAGCTGCTCTTAAAGCAGGGCGAAAAGGTCGGCGTCTGCCGCCGCGCACTCGGCGAGGAGATTGTCGGCGTGAACACTTTAGAGCAGCTGCACGAGGTGGAGCGGATTCTCCGCGCGCGGGAAGGAGAGCGTACATAAGGCGATGCCGGCCCCGGGTCAATGCTCTGCCGAGCTAAGAGGCTGCTCAGGAAAGCGCTCCGTCGGGCATGAATTGTTCCAGCTCTCCCCCTCGGGCAAAAGCTCATTTAATGCAGGATGGGGCGGGATAAACGCGTGCGTCCGCCCTTCAAACGCGGGAGCAGGCGCGCGAGCCCGCGTGGCGGACGGAAGGCAAGCGGCTCGTCGTGCAAAAGCTGGGGCATTTTCTGAAATTTACGCCGCAAGATAGCGGCGAAGGACTTGACAAGCCCCGTTTCGTGTTGTAATATGACTAAGCCGACACGCGCGAGTGGTGGAATTGGCAGACTCGCTAGATTCAGGTTCTAGTGTGCAATACGCACGTGCGGGTTCAAGTCCCGCCTCGCGCACCACAATATAGAGGACTCGATAATACACAAGGATTTGTGTGTTATCGAGTCCTCTTTTTATTTACATGCCGCCAAGATAGGCTCCATCTAATCTGGCATCTTCCATATCAACATGGGTGTAGATGTCGAGTGTTGTTGAAGCTGATTCATGGGTACCGTCAAGAATTTTTCGCAAATTCATAACCCGCT
>JAAYMC010000143.1 GCA_012521555.1 Clostridiales bacterium | reverse complement strand
AGGCCCGAGCGCAGGAGGATGGCCATGCTGCGGGCAAAGCGCGAGGTGATGACTTTCACCGTCAGCGTCCTGACCACCGGCAGCTTCAGGCGCAGCGTGTCGTACCGGAAGCGCCCCGTCTCCGTCTTGCCGTACGCCGCAAGCGCCATAATAAGCAGCACGAGGAACAGCAATATGACGAGGATGTTGCTCCTGAGGAAATCCGAGACGGCCATGAGCGCGATAGTTATCCCCGGCATATTCCCGCCCATTTCCGTAAGGATACTGGAGAACATGGGCAGCACCACGACCATGAGGAGGATGACGACGCCGACCGTCAGCACGCCGAGGATGGTCGGGTACGTCATGGCGGTCTTGACTTTGCGGTTTATCCTGTCCTCATTCTCGTAGTAGTCGGCCATCTGCATCATGATGGTGTCGAGCGTACCGGACGCCTCGCCGACGCGCACCATGTTGCGCAGGAATTCCGGGAAAATCCCCGGGAACGCCCCGAGCGCCTGGGACAGGAGCTTGCCCTTCTGCACGTCCTCCCACACGGCCGAAAGCGCCTGCGCGAAGGAGCGCTTGGCAATCTGCTTTGAGACGATGTCGACGGCCTCGATAATCGTGACGCCGGCGTTGATGATGACGGACATCTGCCGGCAGAAGACGGCAAGGTCCCGCTTCGTCACGCGCTCGCCGAATCTGAATAAGCTAAAGCTCTCTTTCTTTTCTTTCGCCGAGACGACAAAGTACCCTTTTTCGCCCAGCGTATACTCCAGCGCTTCGATGGAGTCGGCCTCGATGGAGTCTTTCCAGACCTTCCCCTCGAGGTTGCGCGCTCTGAATGTGTAAACGGCCACCTTCCCTACCTCCCGCGGACGAGCTGCGAAAACGCGGCAAGGTCTTGCGCGCGCGCAAACGCGTCGTCAAATGTAATCACGCCCGTGTTGCAAAGGTTTGCAAGGCACGAGTCCATCGTGTGCATGCCCTCGGCGTCGCTCATCTGGATCACCGAGGTCACCTGATGCGCCTTCCCCTCACGGATGTGGTTGCGGATGGCGGAGTTGACGTGCATCATCTCCGTGGCGAGGACGAGCCCCTTCCCGTCCGCCCGCGGGACGAGCTGCTGGCAGATGACGGCTTCCAGAACCGCCGCCAGCTGCATGCGCACCTGCGTCTGCTGGTCGTGCGGGAACGCGTCGAAGATGCGGTTGATGGATTTCGCCGCGCCCATCGTGTGCAGCGCGGAGAGGACGAGATGCCCCGTTTCCGCGGCGGTCAGGGCGATGGAGATGGTCTCCATGTCGCGCATCTCGCCGACGAGGATAACGTCCGGGTCTTCGCGGAGCGCGGCGCGCAGGGCGGTGGCAAACGACCGGGTGTCCCACCCCACCTCGCGCTGGTTGACGAGGCCCGTCTTGTGGCGGTGGAGATACTCGATCGGGTCCTCGATGGTGATGATATGGCAGCGGCGCTCGGAGTTGATGATGTCCACGAGGCAGGCCAGCGTCGTCGATTTGCCGCTGCCCGTCGCGCCCGTGGCGAGGACGAGGCCGCTTTTCTTCTTCGTGACGGACCGGAGCGACTCGGGAAGCCCAAGCTGCTCGAACGTGGGAATCGCAAACGGCAGCACGCGGATGGCAAACGAGTAGCTGCCGCGCTGGCGGAAGATGTTGACGCGAAACCGCCCGAGCCCCGCGCGGGAGAACGAGAAGTCGACTTCGCCCGTCTCGTTTAGGACTTTAAGGTGGTGCTCATCCGTGATTTTCCCGACAAGGTCATTCAGTTCCTCCGGCCGGACCGGCTCCATGCCGTCTATCACCCTAAGGCGCGCGTGCAGGCGCATCATGGGCGGGGCGCCGACCGATAAATGCAAATCCGTTGCGCCGGCCCGGCACGTCTGCTCGAGCAGCGCATCGATGTTAATCTCTGGCATAAACCGTTTTCACCATCTCGCTGACTGTTGTATGGCCCGCCAGCACCGTCTCGCGGCAGCTGTCAAACAGACGCGTCATGCCGTTTTCAAGGGCGATATCGCGCAAAACCTCCGTGCTGGCCCCGGCCTGAATCGCGTCGCGCAGCCGGCGGTTGATGTGCATCACTTCGTGTATCGCAAGGCGCCCGCTGTAGCCCGTGCCGTTGCACTTCGGGCAGCCCACCTTGCGGTACAGCGGGGTGCCCTCCGGCACGCCGAGCAGCTGCGCTTCCGCGGGCGACGCGCCGTACCTTTCCTTGCAGTCCGGGCACAACCTTCGCACAAGGCGCTGGGCGATGATGCCCGAGAGCGCTTCCGCGACGAGGAACCGCTCGACGTTCATGTCAATCAGGCGCGCGACGGAGCTGGGCGCGTCGTTCGTATGCAGCGTGGAGAGGACGAGGTGGCCCGTTATCGAGGCGCGGACGGCAATCTGCGCCGTCTCCTCGTCGCGGATCTCGCCGATCATGACGATATCCGGGTCCTGCCGCAGGATGCTGCGCAGTCCCGTCGCGAATGTAAGGCCGGCCTTGACGTTCACCTGAACCTGGTTGATGCCGTCGAGCATGTACTCGACGGGGTCTTCAATCGTGACGATGTTCACCTCGGGCGTGTTCAGCTCGCGCAGCAGGGCGTACAGCGTGGTCGTTTTGCCGCTGCCCGTAGGCCCCGTGACGAGGATGATGCCGTTTGTGCCAGTGAGGATTTTGTTCATCAGCTCGGTGTTGTGCGGCGAGAAGCCGAGCGTTTCGCGCGTGAACGAGAACGAGGTGCGGTCGAGGATTCGGATGACGACTTTTTCGCCGAACACCGTCGGCAGCGTGGAGACGCGGAAGTCGTAGTCCTTCCCGCCCACGGCCATTTCGATGCGCCCGTCCTGCGGGATGCGCTTTTCGGCAATGTTGATGCCGGAGATGACCTTAAACCGCGTGAGCACGGCGGGATAGAGGTTTTCCGGAATCGTCATCACCTCGACGAGGGAGCCGTCGATGCGGAAACGGACGTTGACCTGTTTTTCAAACGGCTCGAGGTGAATGTCGCTCGCGTGCATGCCGATGGCCTGCATGATGATGGATTTCGCAAGGCGCACCGCCGGGGCGTTTTCAATGTCCGTCTCGTCGAGAACGACGTCGACCGGGTCGCTCTGCCAGTCGCGCTTTAAGTCCTCGATGGCGCGCTCGGAAATCTGGCGCGTGTAGTAAAGCTCAATCGCCTGCTCGATGTCCGCTTCCGAGGCGAGCATCGGCCGGATGTTCATCTCCGTGACAATCCGCAGGTCGTCGATGGCGCTGATGTTGCGCGGGTCCGCCATGGCGACGTAGAGCGTGTTGTCCTTCCGGTAGACGGGAATCGCGGTATGGCGCTTGGCCAGCTCCTTTGGAATCAGGCGCGCGACCTCGGCGTCGATGTATGTATCCTTTAAGTTTATGGGCTCGACGGAGATTTGCTCGGCCAGCGCCTGGATGATCGCGTCGCTTGAGACGTAGCCGAGCTCGAGAAGGATGTCTCCCAGCCGTTTGAGTTTTGTTTTCTGCTCGTCCAGCGCGCGCTGCAGCTCTTCCTGGCTGATAACGCCGCTTTCCACAAGCATTTCGCCGAGTTTCTTTTTCTGCTTCAACTGTCTCCTCCAGCCTGCAAAAGCTTGCTTTCGCTTATGTCCGTCTGCCGCCGCCCCGGGGCAAGTAAAACCCTAAAAGCGGCGTTCATATCTTGAGAGTCTATCAGACCGGTTGCGCTAAACCCGTCAGATAATGTCGAATAAATTGTGAAAATAAACAAAGCTCTGGATCAGCCAGCAGAGCTTTAGCCGATCCAAAAGCTTTTTTCTCTTTTTTTCCTTCGGAAGACTCAAGCTCCCGGCCTTATTCAACAAAGCTTTTTGTGCCTATCAACCTCTTGAAATTTCCAGTTTTCCTCATCTTATACAAGTTCCGCATACTTTGTCAATAACAATTTTCATTTTTTCTCAGATTTCCAACATTTTTCTCACAGAAAAATGATAAATATGAAACGCCGTGTTGCAACACGGCGTTTTCTCCACTCAGCTTAGTCGGCTCTAATGCAAATTTATGGATTTTTTTGTCATTCGGCGGGGCCTGCAAGCCCTGTCGGTGACCAAACGCGGCCTTGTTGAGGCCCGCCGCACACTCTCCGACGGAGGGCGCGGCGGGTCGCAAAATCCCTTTGTGCCGGGTGCCCTGAGCGGGTATGTATTTTTACGACGTCACATATCTCTTCCGGATGTACTTCGACGTGCACGACGTGAGCAGGCCCTGGTAGTTGAGGCGGAACGTGATCATGTCGCCGACCTTGATGGGCTCCGGGCAGTCGTTGACGTCCACGATCATGTGGTCGCTGCTGCCGCCGAGGATGTGCATGTTCGGGTCCACGGGGATGAGCCCCTCGAAGCTCACGTCCTGCTTCCCCAGCGCGAGGATGGCGCGCTTGCGCATGCCCTTGTCCACAAAGACGGGCTTGTTGCCGAAGGCGTCGTTGCCCGTCTCGCCGATCGGAACGGTGGGCTTCGTCTTCAGCTCGATGACTTCGGAGCAGAGCAGGAACGCGTCCTGATGGAGCCAGCTGATTTCGCGCCCGTGCGTCGTGTCCGTCCCGAGGAGGATGCCTTCGCCGATGCGCAGCTGGTTGATGCCCGCCGGGAGCGTCCCGTCCTCCACGAGGCGCAGCGAGCTTGTCCCGCCGCCGGAGACGGTCTCCAGTTCGAACCCGACGCGGTTTTCAATCTCCTTTTTGATTTCAAGGAGGAGGTTGAGGTTGTGGATTGTCGGGAGGATGCCGCCGTAGCAGCCCATGTTCGTGCCGATGCCCGCCAGGCGCACGCCCGGCAGCAGGGCGACCTGTTCGGCCAAAGTGATCGCCTCGTCCGGCATGGCGCCCTCACGCAGGTCGCCGACGTCGACCATGAGGATGATGTCGTGCCGTATCCCGGCGGCGACGGCTTTGTCCGATATGGCGCGGATGACCGCGTACTCGGAGTTGACGCTGCAGTCGACGTATTTTAAAAGCGCGTCGATGGAGCTGAGCTTGGGAATGCGCAGGAGCGTGACGTGGTTTTTAAAGCGCCGCCGGCGCAGCGCGGCGATGTTCTGAATGCGCGAGTCGGCAAACTTTTCGATGCCGCCGGCGTTCATCGCCGAGACGATGCGCGGCAGGGCGGTAAACCCCTTCGTCACGCCGAGCACCTCCACCCCGAAGGGGCGGCAGCGCTCCACCGCGTTGCGCGCGTTTTCCTCGATTTTTCTCAGGTTTATTTCAAGATACGGAGAGTCAATCATTTACTTCCACCTTTCCCATCTCAGGCGGCGGGACAGTTTTTTCCGCATTATGAGACGTTCGACTCCGCCGTACATCTCCTTCCGAGCTACAATTTCAAAACCGCCGGCCTGTAAGTTTTTCAAGCTGCGCGGGTTGTCCGGCGAGACGGTCGCCAGCGCTTCCGCGGCGCCCATGTTCAGGGCGATGAGGTCCTTTAGACGAATAAACACTCTCTGTAGGCCGTATCCCGTGTAATCCGGGTGGACGAACGTCGTATCGTAAGTGACGCATTTTGCGCTCTTTTCTTCGCTGTAATCGAGATATTTTGCGAGGTTGCGCGCGCTGCCGGGATTTGTGACCATCAGCGTGAACGCGACGAGCAGCTCCCCGTCGAACGCGCCGATGCAGGTGTCCTGCTCTAAGGACTCGATAAGCTCCTCCCGCGTGGTGAGGACGAAGGTGTCTTTGTTTTCGATGGTGTCGTAAACCCGCTCCTGCAGGGCGAGGATGTCCTCGAGGTCGTCCGGATAGCACAGGCGCAGCCTGAGCTTGATTTCCGGTTTGTGTTTGTGTTCCAAAGCAAAAACGGAGCCTTTTTCAAGCAGGTCGTAAAGCCCCGATCGTTTCGTGTAAATGCGGCGAAGCTTTGCCTGTCTCTCTTCGTCGCCAGTCATAATGCAGCCCCCTTTCTCCTAGCGATACGGCGGTGGGAAAAAGCGAAATCCTGTATAAACGTAAACGAAGGGAGCGGAGCGACCAAGTCGGCTCGCCCGCCCCAACGATACCCGCATTGACTGCCGGACACGCATTACGGCCGTGTCGATATGATGTTTTGAATATTCATTCGTCTAAATGACTAAGATTATTTTATCACCCGCCGGAAAATGAGTCAATTAACACAAGATTACATAATATTAAAGTTTGTTAATATTCCGGACCGCAAGTCCCCTCTTGCAATTTGCGAAAGATGTGCTAAAATAAGAGCACACAAACGCGCAGGATTAGTTCAATGGTAGAATGTCAGCTTCCCAAGCTGAAGGTGCGGGTTCGATTCCCGTATCCTGCTCCAAAAAGAAGGCCCCCGAACCCTTAGGGTTTCGGGGGCCTTCTTTCTTCCCCAAAAACTAAAAGCGCCATTTTTATATGCTCTTCTTTTGGAATTGTTAATTTTATACAATATTCGATTACACATTTTTACTTCTTTGTGACTTTCAGGCAACGACAAGAAATTGTAAAATAAGACACGGTGAAAAGAGCGTGCTCCTTTCTTAGTATGAAGAGGCTATAGCTGAAAGGCGGGGCTTATGCCCAAATACTAAAGAAAGGAGGGATGCCTATGATTGGCATCGGCGGCCTAACGCTAGAAGAGATTTATTTGATTCTTCAGATTTTAGTGTTACTCTTTACCTTGATTGACCGCACCTGCGATGTCTATTTAAAGGTAAAGAGCGCTTGCCGCCACAAGCGCTCCCAGTAACTGGGTCACAGAGGGGGCAACCCCTCTGTGATTCTTTTGTAATATTATTATACCCAAATATATAGATCTTGCAAGATAAAAATAGACTAAAAATCACTTAAATTCTTGAAAAATCCCACAATAATTAAGACTTTTATACGGGCATTGTGGCAATCCTGCATCTTTTGACGGCTGTTATTACGTACTTTTCGCCCGCTCTGACGAATCTAAGAGTTTTCAGTATCTCGGCCATTTTTAAATTTTCTCTCGCGTTCAAATCTGAACCCATTTCAGCGTAATCAATAATGACTTTCCTGCAGTCCCTGCACAAAAACGCTTTGACCGCGGAGCCTCTTATGAAGGAAAACGCAGACAGCACCACCGAGCCCTCATATAAATCGGCGCTTCCAAAAAAATGCCCGTTTTTACCCTTTACCCACGCAATCTCCCGCGGGCTTTGAATGAGGCCCGGCTCAAGCTCTTTTTGACAATACGGACATTTCATCTTCTTCCCTCCATCCATTAGATTTTCCGAACATCGTCCCCCTGTGCTTATATGTAAGCCCGCAGGCCGCCGCGGCGAGGACAAGGAGCAATAAGGCGGCGCCGCTTTTCGAGAAAACCAGCGGCATCGCGCCGAGGGAGAGGTTCCCCATCGTATGAAAAATCATGGCAGCAAGAACGTTGCCCCGGCTTTTGACAAACAGCAGGGTGATGAGCACCGAAATCATCACGGTATAAAGCAAATAGCAGACAAGGGCTGCGAGAAAACCGAACCCGGTAAGAGCATGTTGCGTCGTCCCTTCAATAAAAAACAGGGGAAGGTGCCAAAGCGTCCAGACAACGCCGAGCACCAACGCCGATTTCACCGGCGAAGCGACCCGCAGCATGCGCCTGAGCGCAAATCCCCGCCATCCCGCCTCTTCGCCTAAAGGCCCCATGAGAACCAGAATATACAGGAAAGCGACGGGGATTAACCAGACTTCAAACTCCGGCTGCGGCAACGCGCCGCCGGCAAGCCAAAAGATAAGGCAGGTCACGGCGGACACCGCGGGCAAAACAAAAAAGGCAAAAAGAAGCCATCCGGCCCCGATGCGGACACGCAGCATGGACCTGAGCAAAGAGCGGATTTCATCTTTTCCTCCGAAAAGGTACGCCAGAATAAGGCCCGATACCGAAGGGCCGAAGGTACCCGCCCTCAGAAGAACATCGCGGGATAGCGGCATGGGCAGGCTCCATCTCTCCGCCGCCAGCACATAAAGCCAGGGCAGCCAGGATAGGGCAAACGTCACCGCGAAAAACACCGCGGTCTCCCGCTTCGTTTGACGCCGCCCCGCCGCCCCCATAAAAACACCTTCCCGCTTTTATCAGCTTTAATGTTTTTGTTATATCATACAGCGCGCGCCCGTGGAATTAAAATCTGCGCAAAAATGAAAAAAGGCCATTGTCCCAAGCGGGACAATGGCCTTTTTCGCTTCAGGGGCTAGAATCCCGAGAACGTCGTCCTGTCGATGATCTCCTGCTGCGTCTTGGGATCGAGGTCGACGAAGTAGGCGCTGTAGGTCGCCACACGGACGAGCAGGTCCCTGTACTGCTCCGGATGCTTCTGCGCCTCCCTGAGCATCTCGTTGCTGACCATATTGAACTGGATGATATCGCCGCCCGTTTCGCTGAAGGTGCGCAGGAAATTCATGAAGTTGCGCATTTTGACGGGGGTGCCGACGCTGCTGGGGTCGAACTTCATGTTCAGCACGTTGCCGCCGGCGCTCCGGACGAGGTTGAGCTTGGTGACGGAGCGGGTCGTCGAGGTGGCGCCGCTGACGTTGCGGCCCTGATACGGGGAGATGCCGCCCTCGCCCAGCGCTTCGCCTGCTTTCCGGCCGTCCGGCAGCGCGCCGAGCATCGCGCCGAAGAGCTGGTTGTACTGGATGGTGGCGCACGCCATCGTAAAGCGGCGCCCCGCGTGGCCTCTGTACTTGTCAAGCTCGTCGCAGTAGTGGACGATGACGTCGTTTACGATGTTGTCCACGTAGTCGATGTCGTTGCCGAATTTCGGCGCGTCCTTAAGCAGACGCAGGATGTCCTCCGCGCCCTCGAAATTTTTGTCCAGCGCGTCAATCAGCTGCGCCATGGTGATCTTCTTGTCGTCGAAGACAACTTTTTTGATGGCGGCGAGCGAGTCGCCCACATTGACCACGCCGGTGACCCACAGCCCCACGCTCGCGTACGGGTTCGTCCCGCCGTCTACGACGTCGCGGCCTCTCTCCATGCAGCCGTCAAAGAGCGACGACATGAGCGGAGACGGCAGAAGCGTGGCCCAAAGGTACTGATAGTAGCTCGAACCGATCAGGCACTTGGGCAGCATCGTCTCGACCTGCTTCTTATAGGCGTTCCAGACGTCCTCGTACGACTTAAATTCCCTCGGGTCCCCTGTGGGATACCCGATTTTCTTGCCCTGAAGGCGCGTGACGCCGTTGTTGAGGGCAAGCTCGAGCATCATGGGCAGGTTCTGCGCGTCGGTACCGGGGTCGTGGCTCTTGCCGGGAATCGTATGGATGAAGCAGCCTGTCGAGGCGTACTCCCTGGCCATGTCGTAGGGCCGGCCGAGGTTCATCTGCTGCTTGAAGACGGTCTCGTCGCACAGGAACTTGATCTTGCCGCGGACGGACGTGGCCAGCTGACACGCCCTGTAGACGAGCGCGTCGGACATGGAGTGGTGCAGGCGGACGACGATGTCCTCGATCATGCACACCATGTCCTCCGCGTCGAGAAACAGCATTGCAAGCTCCTCCGTGTCCTGCGTGCCGTCCCGCGTCAGGCCCCCGATGGTCAGGCCGGAGAGGGTCCCCGCGCCGCCGGCGCTCCGGCCCTCCGTCAGCGGGAAGGGGTTGACAAGCTCGTTGAGCTTTAAGTAGAACAGGGCGATCAGTTCCTTCGCCTTTTCCTTCGTCAGCGCGCCGCTGTCGATGTCCTTTCGGTAGTACGGATACAGGTACTGGTCCATGCGCCCGAAGCCGATGCCCGGGCCCCAGCCTTCCATCATCACGGCAAGGTACGTCAGCCAGACCGACTGCATGGCCTCGTAGAACGTCTCCGCCGGGCGGGCGGGCACCTTGTCGCAGATTTCGGCGATCTTCTCAAGCTCGGCCTTGCGCCGGGGGTCCTTCTCCTCCTTCGCCATGTCGGCGGCAAGAGCGGCAAACCGCCGGGCATAGGTGATGACGGCGCTGAGGCTGATCTTCATGGCCTTGAGGAACATGATGCGCTGCAGGTCGTCGAGGTCAAACGGGTTGAGCCGGCTCAGGTGCTCATCCACGTCGGCGATCAGACCCTCAATCCCCTTTTTGAGGACGCGCTCAAAATCGGGGCAGCAGTGGGCGAAGTAATACCCGGCGTTGGGGTTGCCGCTGCTTTGCGCCCAGACGATAAACTCAAGCTCCTTGTACTCGTCGGGGACGTTGGCGTACCAGACGTCCCGCAGGGAGCGCCCGTCCCAGTATTTCAGAATCTCGTAAAACTCCTCTTTTTCCGCGTCGGTGAGGACGCCTTCCTCGCCCGAGTCGCTTGGCCCGAGCATAAACTGCGTGTACCACTCCCACGCCACTTCCGGCAGGATGGGCGCCGCGACGCGCTTGGACGTGGGGTTGCCGACGATGAGCTCGCCGTCGTAGATGGCGACGGTGATCTCCGACAGGATTTTTTCAAGCGCCCTGGCTCGCCTGTACACGGCGGGCTGGCCCTCCGTCTCCATATAGGACTTCGTGTAGAGCCTTGCCCGCTCAAGGCACATCTTCGGCGTGATGCGCAAATCCTTTTTGATGCGGTTTATCCGTTCTTCTATCGTCACGTTTATCTGCCTCCTCTCGGTTCGCAAAATCCCCGGCGCCCGGCTATCCTCCGTAGTTGATGCGCGACTGCCTGTAAAGCTCCTCTCTGAAGGCGGGGGTGAGCAGGTGCAGCGCGTTAAAGTTGAGGAAAGAGGGCTTGTCGGGCTTGCAGTAGGCGTTGGCGTACGCCCGGGCGATCGCCCGCTGCTCTTCCTCCGGCGTCGCGGCCGGGTCGAACGGCTCCGGCATGGTCGCGATGATGATCTTGTCGCCGTAGAGCTCGTAAATTTTCGCGATGTCGTTCATGGTCTGCGGCTGCCAGCAGTCCCAGCCGGCCTTAATCATGTTGGGGACCTGCTTGACGATCTGGCCGCAGCTGTGCAGCTCCGCGGTCTTCCCCTTCGAGTGGATAAAGTCCGTCACCCGCTTCATGTACGGGACAATCATCTCCTCGACGACGGCGGGCGAGAAGAACGTCTCCTTCTGTGAGCCCCAGTCGTCGTGGATCTGGAACCCGTCAATCTTCGGGAAGTATGTAATGAATTTGTCGAAGATGGCGATGTACAGATCCGTCAGCTTGTCGAAAAGCTCCTTGACGGCGTCCTTCTGGTCCTCGTCCACCATGGCCATGATGGCCCCTTCAAAGTCCATGAAGGAAATCAGGCGCTCAAACCACCCGTTCATAAACCAGACGTTGACGTACCTGTCGCAGTCAACGTAGGCCTCGTTGTCGCGGGCGGCGCCCTCCCAGTCCCATTTTTCGATGTCGGGCCAGGCGAGCTTGTCGCGCCACTCGTTGGCGTCCTTCAGAAGGGGCTTGCCCGGGCGCACCATCGAGCCGCCGACCTGCGGGACGTACTCCCACACGACGCCGAACATATCCGGGCCGCCGCCCGATTTGACCGGGTCGAAGGGGAGCGCGTCGATGACAAACGCGCGGGCGACGTTGTCGGGCAGCATGCGCGGCGCGAACAGGCGCGTTTCAATGTTCGTCGGCTGCCAGACGGGCTTGCGGGCAAACATGGCGGCGTAAGCCTCTTTCGGCGTCACGGGGAAATCATACAGGGGGATTTTGGGCGCCCCGGGGTACATGGAGATCTCCGATACAACCTTGAGTTCGGACGGGCTGAAAGGCGGGATCGTCTTCAAAGCGGCCTCCTCCTTCATCAGTAGTTGTAGTAGTTGGGTTTCACATCGGCGTACTCTTCAACGAGCGCGTCCCAGTTCTTCGGCAGCTCGATCTTCGCGCAGGCCGGGCCGCCGTGTTCGCCGCCGCCGCCGAAGGTGATGCAGGTGGCTCCCTGCGTGCTCCCTGCGACGACGATGAACATGTGGTCGGTCGACCAGAATTTCCGGACGCTGCCGTTTTCACGGTCAAACGGCAGGCGGACGCCCTTCGGCAGGTGGTTGCTTCCAATGAGCCACCGATAGGCGACTTTAGACGCAGGCTGCCGGCAGTACTCCTTGATGTACTCAAGCACTTCCTCCTGAGTGGTAAAGCCTTCCTTTGCCAGAACCTGCGCAAAACCGGGGGTGACGACGTAGCACGCGCCTTTGTCGTAGCCGGAATAGTCCACGCGGAACATGGTTTCAAAGGCCTCCTT
>JAAYMC010000142.1 GCA_012521555.1 Clostridiales bacterium | reverse complement strand
TGGCGCGCCGCGGTGATAGCCGCCCAGCAGCCGGCAATGCCGCCGCCGAGGACCAGTACGTCAACTTCGACCTCCGTCTCTTCGCCGAATTTGATGGGATAAGGCCACTCGGGCGGCGTGCCCTGGGTCAGAACATATTCATGCCAAGATCCCATAGTTCAACCTCCTTAACAAAATTTAATAATTGGCTCCTACGGTAGAGTATACTCCATGCGCTAGCGTTTTTCACTGTGTTTTCGACACATATATGCGGACAAAATATCGGACTGTCAACACAGTATGGCTTGGCCGCATAAAAAATGCATACCGCGCGAGGGGAGGCGTTTTTCCAGCGCCCGTCACAGCGCGGCGGGGAAGCCCGACGGCAGGAGCAGCCCCGCGGTTTGTGCGCTCAAAACAAGGTAAAAAACGGCGGAGATGGAAGCATGAACCATCTGCGCCGTTATTTTTTATCTAAATTTCGGAGTGAAATTTTCATATACGTATGCAAAAGGCGTATTTTTCGCGGGCCGGCCGCTGCAAAAAGATGACCGGCGCGAAGCCTAAGCGAATAAACGCGGCGGGCTGGAACGGGCGGCGCTTCGTGCATAGAGCGCTGCGGTGTTTATCCGGGCAAAGGGCGTTTTATCCAAGCTCTTTTTGCGCCAATTTCCAGCGGTATCAGGACCATCCCGCGAAGACGTGCAGCCGCGCGTAGCGGATCTCCCCGCCGTCCGTATCGTAGCGCTCGACGGTTTCCGCAACAACGAGCAGCCGCCCGCCGTCCCCCTCGGTTGTGAAGCGCGCCTCCTCCAGCGGGATAAGATTGTAATCAGCGCTTTTTTCAAACCGCTCAAAGACAGCGTCGACGTCGAAGGAGGCGAGCACCGTGTCCGCCTTGCCGCTCAGCAGTTCGATGACGGCGCCGCCGTCGCTGTGCCGCAGCCGCAAAACAGCGGAGCCGTCCGGGGCGATATGCGCGAGCGCGCCGATGTCCGCCGAAGGCGTTGTGACTTCGAACACGGCCCACGCGTCGTACCGCGACACGTCGGCAAGCTCGTTTAATGGGTAGGCCACGCGGGTGTGCTTGTGGCCCAAATCGGGGCTTTCGTAGCGCGAAAAGCCGAATACGCGCTGAAACGACCGGTCGCTGTACACGTCAAAGTCCCGCGGCAGCCAGGAAAGGCGCTCCTGGCGCCCCAGCCGGAAAAGGTACTCCAGGGACGAGACGATTTTTTCCTTGTTTTTGCCCGAGACGGAGACGGAAGGCACCACGGCGCCGTCCCGAAGCATCCCCTCCTCGGCAAGGGCGCTTTCGAGAAGGTGCGTCTGGCTGCGCACGGCGGTGCTCAGCGCGTCCGTCGGGGGGATGAGGCTCACAAGCGCAATCAGCAGGAACGCGGCCGCCACAAGCCCCGTCCATTTCCGCGGGCGGATGCTCAGAACGGCGCCTGTTACCACCGCAAACACCCCGAACGCGAGGACGAAATAGCGCCCGTGCGTGAGTCCGGCGCTTTGCGCTTTGACCGCCGAGGCGACAATCTGAAACGCCGCCACGGCCAAAAGCGCCTTCGGGAGGACAAGCCGCGCCGCCCGCGCGTAGGCGCTTTCCATCCCCGCGGC
Source organism: Clostridiales bacterium (assembly GCA_012521555.1). Classification (GTDB taxonomy): domain Bacteria; phylum Bacillota; class Clostridia; order Oscillospirales; family Oscillospiraceae; genus Sporobacter. Next base: position 12,808 of record JAAYMC010000142.1, on the reverse strand, counting down.
AAGAAGCAGCAGCACCGTCACCGACGCGCAGTAGGAGATGAGCAGCGGCTCGAGGAGGTTGTCCTCCCAGAACGGGCCGGCAATGCCCTTGAGGATATAGAGGACGAGAATCAGCGTGAACGCAAACGCGATCGGGACGAGGATAAAGGAGACAAGCGCCCTGAGAAACGGCGGGGCGGCAACGCGCCGCTCGTACTCCGATATCGCCTCAACTTCCCCGGCTATCGACGTGGTAGCGCCGCCGCTTTCCGCGCCTGCGAGATCGCCTTCCGCGCCCTCGCCCGCGCCGGGCAGATTGCTCTCCGCTTCGGTCAGGTCGGGGACGTCGCTCCCTTCGTCTTCGGCCCCGGCGGGCGAACCGTCCGCTATAGCGCGGCGCGCGGCGGGGATAAGCGGAATCAGGGAGAGGTAGAGCATCGGCATGATGAAGATAAAGACGACGCTCGCCAGATACGCGAACACGTCGGCGTCCACCGGCGTGATGAGCGCGTCGACCGCCGCCACCACGGCGGCGCACCCGGCGAAGAGGACGCCGGAGAAGAACGCCGCCTGGAAGACGGCCTTAAACGACGCGGTGAAGATTTCATAAAACGGGAAATGGCTTTTGACAGACGGCAGCCACACCGCCGCCACAAACAGAAGAGAGGCCAGAACAACAAGCCGCACCGCCATCACCTCGGGCCACGAGCGCGCCCACGCGTAAAAGACCGCCGCGACGAGGACGGCAAGGGCGGAAAAAGCCCACCGCCCCTTCAATGAGAAGCGCTCCGCGGCCGACTGGGCGGCATAACCCGCCGCCGCGCCGGCGGCGCAGGCAAGCTGATAGAGGTACACGTCGGCAATGCGCGCCCCGGCGATGCGCGCAATCGTCAAAGCGGTGCAGATAGCGAGAAACAGCGCCGCGGCGGGATACCGCGCCGCCGCCTTTGTGACGGACTTTAGCCGCCGCGACAGTCGGTTTTTCATGCGCTTGTCACTCCTTTCAACTCGGCCGCGCCGCGGGCGTTATGGCGGCAAGACGGCGCTCCAGCTCATCTAAATCGTCAAAGGGCGCCTTACAGGCGCCGCCCCGGCAGAGATAAATGCGCGCGCCGCTGTCCGGCACGGGGTACGGCGCGGTAAACGGGGCAAGATACTCCAGCGCCGCGGCGTTCTCCGGCGTTTTGAGGAGGACGGCGGTGTTCGGCAGGTACAGGCGGGCAAGGCGGCGGAGCACGTCGTTTTGAATTTCCGGCTCGCGCGTGGCAATGACCACTTCGCAGGTCGGGTAGAGGGAGAGCATGGCCGCGGTGAGGGCAAAGCAGTAGGCGGAGGGGTAGTCGATGACGCTTCCCGCGAGAAAGCGCATCTGCCGCGCGCTGCGCTCCATCCAAAGCGGCTCGCCCGTTAACTGCGCAAGGCGTGCGAGTACGTACCCCGCCGCGGAGTTGCCCGAGGGCATCGCGCCGTCGTACGTCTCCTTCGGGCGGACGGCAAGGCGCTCGCCGCTTTCCGCGTAGAGATAAAAGCCGCCGTTTTGCGTATCTTCAAACAGCCGGCACATCGTCCCGGCGCACTCAATGGCTTTTTCAAGATATTCAATCTTCAGCGTCGCGTCGTAAAGATTAAGAAGCGCAAGGCATACGAAGGCGTAATCGTCGAGAAAGCCGTCCCCGGCGGCCTCGCCTTCCCGCCAACGGACGAAAAGACGCCCGTCGGGGCGGGTGAGCGCCGTTTCGATAAAGCGCATGGCGCACTCGGCGGCGGTGAGGTAATCGCCGCGCTCAAGGGCGTGCCCGGCTTTGGCGAGCGCGGCAATCATCAGCGCGTTCCACGCCGTCAGGCGCTTGTCGTCCGTGAGAAGGCGGGCGCGTGATTGCCTGTAGTTGTAGAGCGCGGGGATGTGCGCGCGGAAAGCGCCCGTGTCGGCAAAAGACGGGTTGTCAAGAAGGTTTAGGATATTTGCGCCCTCAAAGTTGCCGCGCTCGGTGACGCCGAACCACTGGCAGAAGGCCTTGCCGTCCTCCTCGCCGAGGACGGAGACGATTTCGCCCGGCCTAAAGACGTAAAAATGCCCCTCTCTGCCCTCGCTGTCGGCGTCCTGCGCGCTGAAAAAGCCGCCTTCTTCGCCCGTCATCTCCCGCAGGACGTAATCGGCCGTGCGTTCCGCGACTGTTTTATAAAGCGCGTCGCCCCACGCCTGGAAGGCCTCGGCGTACGCCCATATAAGCAGGGCGTTATCGTAGAGCATTTTTTCAAAATGCGGGACGAGCCAGCGCGCGTCCGTGGAGTAGCGGGAAAAGCCGCCGCCGATGTGGTCGAAGATGCCGCCGCGGTACATCTGGCGGAGCGTAAGCTGCGCCATCTCCCGCGCCGCGCCCTCGTTTTCCAGTGCGGCAAAGCGCGTGAGAAAGATGAGGTTGTGGGGCGTAGGGAACTTCGGGGCGGCGGAAAAGCCGCCGTTTTTGGCGTCGAACCGGCGACGCAGCTGCTCAAAGCCCGCGCGGATATCCTCGCGGCTTATCTCCCGCTTTGCCCGGACCTCGGGCTCCTCCATGCGGCGCAAAAGCGCCTGCCCCTGCTTTGTGAGGGCGGCGCGGTCCGTTTCCCAGAGATGGACGCAGGCGGAGAGGATGTCCATGAGGCCCGGCTGGCCGGACCGCGCCGTTTTGGGGAAATATGTCCCGGCGAAAAAGGGCGTTTTGTCGGGGAAGAGCAGCACCGTCATCGGCCAGCCGCCCTGGCCTGTCATCGCCTGGCAGGCCTGCATGTATACGGCGTCGATGTCCGGCCGCTCCTCGCGGTCGACTTTGACGGGCACGAAATGCTCGTTGAGGAGCGCGGCGACTTCCTCGTCGTCAAAGGACTCCCGCTCCATGACGTGGCACCAGTGGCAGGTGGAGTACCCGATGGAGAGGAACACGGGCTTGTCCTCCCGCCGCGCTTTTTCAAACGCCTCCTTACCCCACGGGTACCAGTCCACGGGGTTGTAGGCGTGCTGAAGGAGGTAGGGGGATTTTTCATTTATAAGCCTGTTGGGGGCTTGCGATTGCGCCATGTCATCACCGCGTTTCCGTAAGGATTGGTATTATCCTATTTATTATGCTGATTGCGCCGGGCCCTATTCAGGCAGGGAAAGTTAAAAAGACGCCGCAACCTCGGGGCGCAGGGCTCTCCGGGTCACGGCATCCTCTGACGAAACTCTCTATAGCAGCTTTACTTTAGAGGAGCGGCAGTTTTCCGCAATCAGGGATTTGAAGCGCGTTATATCCTCCTCCGACTTAAAGAAGCTTTTTGGAATGATGAGTATCTTGACCTTTGACACATAGAGGACGAATATGTCTTTGTGTTCTTTCACCGCAATAAAGTCGTTCCACGAAAGATTTGCGCTGGATTGCTCCGTGCTGAAGCTTATGCCGTCTAAATCCGCAACGTAATGCTGCCGGAGCTTTCGCGTTGCGTCGCTGTTGTAGGCGCTTTTGACTCGCAGGTAAGCGATAAGGATAAGCAGGAGTATGAGGATGACGGCGCCGGCTAAGGAGAGCAAGACGAAGAGCGCGTCAAGATACCCGACAATGCCGCGCACGGCAATTAAAACGGCGACAAAGTAAATAAGCGCAGACCATAAAAATCTCGTTCTCGCGTGGTAGAAATTCGCCTTCTGGTAATCCTTCAGGCTCACGTTCCCCTCGAAGGATACCTCGCAGGTGTTTCCCGGTTCGCTGTTCATCATTTTCGCCTCACAAAACATCGTTCTTCCGCTATTTTAGCACAAAAACGCGGCAAGCGGCAAAAAATTCCGCCGGTTTTCGCTCCGTCACAACGCGAAAAACCGTTAGCGCCGGCGGGCGCGGGCGCGCAAAAGGCGCTGCCTGAAGCAGCGCCTTTCTTTTTTACGTCGTCGCCTGAAAGATAAACCACCCGTCCTTCACGGAAAACTGGTAGTCGAAGAGGTAGTAAAAAAGCGGCACGCCGCCGAGGAGCAGGCAGGATTTGACGGACTTTTCCATCAGCTGCCGCACGGACCCCGCGGCAAACTTTTTAAGCAGGATGTAGAACGCGAACGTGGCGGGGATGTAAAAGAGGTGGTCGGCCAGATCGCTTTTGAGGGCGGCGCCGAAGAGGAAGCCAAACCAGCGCGGCGCCTGGCAGCACAGGTACCCGCACAGGACGCTCACGATGGAGATGTGCCACGGGCGCTTAAAGACGAGGGCAAAGAGGACGGCAACCGGCAGGTGGATGATGACGGGGTAGAGCTTTGACGTCACTTCGATGCCGAGCAGCCGCCAGCAGACGGTTTGCACGATAAGAAACGCGGCGCCCATGAGGGCAAGGCGCCGGGTGTTCTTCCGCGACGGCGCGATGCCCGCGAAAAGGGCGGACACGGCAAGTCCGAATACAAGGGAAAAGCCGAACCGGACAAGGCCCGCGATTGTTGTAAGCATAAAAATCCTCCCGCCGTGGAAAGGCGCTACTCGCCTTCCATCTGATAGCTTAAATACTGCTGCCTGACTTCCTTCGCCTTGCCCTGCGCGATGGGGACGACGGATTTGTCCTGCATGGTGATGCGGCTGCTCTCGATGGTGTCGATATGCCGCATGTTCACAATGAACGAGCGGTGAGGCTGCACGAAACAGCCGAATTTCATGAGCGCCTGGCACACCGGGCCGAACGCTTCGGCGCACGTGACAACTTTGCCGGAGATCAGGTGGTACAAAACGCTTCGCCCGAGCACTTCCGCGTACACGAGGTTGGGGATGAGGATGCGCTGGATGCCCTCCGCGCTTTTCACAATCAGCGCGTCCTCTTCCTCACGGACGGGAATGCGCTCGAGCAGCTCGTCGAAGGTGAAAAACAGCTTTTCCTCCGTGATGGGCTTGAGAATGTAATTGACCGCCCGCACGGAGTAGCTCTCAAGGGCAAATTCCGGCGAGGAGGTAAAAAAGACAATCGGGGCCGTTTTGTCAAACGCGCGGATGGCCTTGGCCACTTCAATGCCTGAAAACCCCGGCATGATGATGTCGAGGCAGAAGACGTCAAACCGCTTCCCGCGCTCGAGGGCGGCAAACGCGGCAAGCGCCTTATACCAGCTCGGCGTGCAGATGTCCTGCCGCTTCGACGCGCTCACGGCCCTGCTGAGTATCGCCTCGGCCTTCGCCGGGCCGGAGTGCCAGGCGCTGGCGGAAAACGTCAGGACCCGCCGCGGCGTTATCACGGGCAGATCCACGCCGGAGGACGTGCTGCGCCAGGAGGAGGTCCTCGCCGAGGCGCTCGAGCGCCTTGCCCGCATTGCGGAGCGGTACCCCGAGCTGAAGGCGAGCAGGACGTATCAGAAACGATGGGCGCGGTGGAGACCTTTGGAGGCATGGTGCGCACCAGCCGCCTTATCTACAACGACAGCGTCTCAAAGCTCAACCGCGAGGTGCGCAAATTCCCCGCCTCCGCCGTCGCTAAAGCGTCGGGGCTCAAGCAGCGGGACTACCTGGGTGAAGGCGCAAGGAGCTTTGCTTAAGGCGCGGTTGCGGCGCGCCGCCGCGCGGGAGGAAAGCGCGGCGCCGCGCCTGGCGTGACAAAGGAGGAGACATATATGGGCCTGTTTTCAAGAAAGCCGCCCTGCCCCGTCTGCGGCGGGAAGGTGCGTTCGACGGCCGTGAAAATAGAAGGAAAGCCAATCTGCAAAAACTGCCTGGGAAAAATCGACGTGGAAAGCGGCAGGGAAAGCCGCCTGACGATCCGTGAGCTTCGGGAATACCTCGACTTCTACGAGCGAAACAGGATGCTCGGGGAGAAATTTACCGTCTCCGAGCGGTTTGACCTCGGTTTTCTGGACGCGAAAATTATCTTCGATTTTGACAACAGGCTCTTTTGCATGGGCAAAAACCCGGACAAGACCGTGTTCGAGGGGAAGCATGTAAAGTTTTTCGTCATCAGGGAAGACGACGCGCCGATTTTCGAGGGCTCGGCGGAGGGCATCCGGCGCTACCCCAGCGCCGTGCCGGAGCGCGCCGCGGCCATGGCTCAGCGCGCCGCGCCGTTTCCGGCGGGCAGTCCGGCGTCAAACGCCGCGGGCAAGGCGGACGGCGGCATTCCGGCGCCGTTTTCGCGGTTTAACGTCGAGCTGTATCTCGAGCACCCGTACTGGCCCGTCATCACCTGCGGCATGGACGGCCCGCGGTTTGACAGCGGGCACCCTGACGTCGACGGCTACCTCGTCGCCTACCGGACGTGCCTTGTGGAGATCGTCAGGCTCGTGCGCGCCATCAAGGAAGTGGCGTTCCCGGACGCGCTGGAACAGCTTGCGGGCTTTTACGACAGCGCCGAGGCGATCAGCCGCGCCGCACCCATGGCAGACGCCGCCGGGAGACGCGACAGGATAAAGTGCCGTCCGGCGGCCTCATCGCCGGGCGGGTGCGTTATGGGAAAAAGCGCCTGCTGATGGGCCAGTAACGGAAAACTGTGGAGTATCCCCGCAGAAATAAAACAAGGACAGTCTCAGACGGCGCCGCGATTATCGCGGCGCCGTCTGTTTTGCCGTAACGCGATACGCCTTCAAGTTGACGGAGCCACGATTACCGGCGCAAACCGTACTTTTGTCCCCGCCGGGGCGCCCCCGTGAGAGGCGCCTGTGTCAGAGAACCGGGCGCGGCGGCAGCGGCGACGCCTTCTTCCGCGTTTTACACGGCGCGCCCTGAAAAACTCCGCCTTTTCTGTAAAATCTTGACGAACCGTGTGCTCTTGCGCGATACTGTAAGCAGCCGGCGCGTAGCTGGGATTTCGGATTTCGCTGAAAGCGCGTAAACCGCGCGTATCCGGAACTTTTTGGAAAAACAAGCGTCATAGCGGCTTAGAGCAAGCTCTTAACGCTCAGTTGACATCCTTGCGGCGGCAAGCGCCGCCGGACAATTCTGGAAAGCGGAGGTGACGCCGCCTGAAACGACTTATCGCGACTATAACGGCCGCCTTGCTTGTGCTGGCCCTTTTCCCGGTTGCGCCGGCCCGCGCCGTGAGCGGGGCGGTGCGCGTGGCCGTGATTGACACCGGCATCTCCTCGCGCGCGATTGCCGCGGAAAACCTTGCCAAAGGGCGCAACTACGTCACGGCGGGCGGCTCGACGGAGGACACCCACGGGCACGGCACGGCCGTCGCCGCCATCATCGCCGGCAGCGCGTCCGCCGGCGTGGAAGGGCTGTGCCCCGAGGCGGTGCTTATCCCGCTTGTCTACTGCGTCAAGACGGGAAACGGCTCGATACTGAAGGGCGACGTCGACATGCTCGCGCAGATTATCTACGACGCGGTGGACGTGTACGGCTGCCGCATCATCAACATCAGCTCCGGTACGAAGTCGGACCTTGCCGTTTTACGGGAGGCGGTGGCCTACGCCGAGCGGCGCGGGGTGCTCATCGTCTCCTCCGCGGGCAACGACGGGAGCAAAACCCCGTACTACCCCGGCGCGTATCCCACCGTTTTGTGCGCGGGGAGCGTGAGTGAGACGGGGGACGGGCCTGCGTCCTTTTCCAACCGGCACAGCGGCGTCGACGTCGTCGCGCCGGGCGTGCGCGTCCCGACGGTAGACCTTCTGGGCGAGGCGGCCGTCGGCACCGGGACAAGCTTTGCCGCGGCGTGGGTGACCGGCATGGCGGCAAGGCTCCTTATGGCCGACCCCTCGCTCACGCCCTACGAGCTGCGGGAGATTATCAAAGGCACCGCGCGGGACATCGGCGCGCCCGGTTGGGACGAGCAGACGGGCTGGGGGCTCGCGGACCTGCCCGCCGCGTTGGCGGAAATAGTCGGATCGCCCGCCCCGCAGCTGCCTTTCGACGACGTGGAGCCCGGCGCGTACTACCTTGAGGCCGTGCAGTGGGCGCTGCGGCGCGGCATCACGGGCGGCACGTCGGAAAACACGTTTTCGCCGGACCTTTTCTGCACAAGGGCGCAGACGGTGACCTTCCTCTGGCGGGCCGCCGGCTGCCCGGAGCCGGGGATTAAGGCGCAGCCGTTTGAGGACGTGCGGGAGGGCGACTATTTCTACAAGGCCGTCCTCTGGGCGGTGGAAAAAGGCGTGACCACCGGCACGTCCGCCACGACGTTCAGCCCGCACGACACCTGCACCGAGGCGCAGATTATCACGCTCATCTGGCGCGCGAAGGGTCGCCCCGCGCCGCCGGCGCGCAGCGAGCTTCTGGCGCGGCTCGGCGAGGCGTATTACGCTCACGCCGCCGCGTGGGCGGACGCGCTCGGCCTTTTCACAGCGGCGCAGACGCAGTTTGACGCCGACGCGCCGGCCCCCCGCGCCCACATCGTGACATACCTTTTCGCAAGCGCGGAAAGCGGGCGGTAAAGCCCGGCTAGAAATATGAAAAGACGGGCTTACACGCCTGTCTTTTTCTTCGCGGCCGGTTGCTGAAGTCCGCATGAGCGGATTTGCCGCACGCAGGATACGGGATGCGGGATACAGGACACAGGATACGGCCCGCCGGGCCGTATCTTTTTGCCGTGAAGGGCGCGGCGAAAAAAGCCATGTTTTTATCGGTTTCGTTTGAATGCGGGCCGCGAAAGCGATATACTAAATCCAACTGGGATGAGGGGGCGAATTTTTGAAAAAGGACCTCAAGTTTTACTTAAAGCTCTTTGCCGGCTGCCTGCGCATCAGCGCCTTTACCTTCGGCGGCGGGTACGTTATCGTGCCTTTGATAAAAAAGCGGTTTGTGGACGAGCTCGGCTGGGTCTCGGAGGAGAAGATGCTCGACTACATCGCCATCGGGCAGTCGTCGCCGGGGCCGATTGCCGTCAACACCGCCGCCATGATGGGCTACGGCCTTGCCGGGCTGCCCGGCGCGCTGGTGGCCGTTTTCGCGACCGTCCTGCCGCCGCTCGTGATTCTCTCGGTCGTCTCAGTGTTTTACGCCCTCGTGATTGAAAACGCCGTCGTCCGAAATGTCCTGCGGGGGATGCAGGCGGGCGTCGCGGCCGTGGTGCTCGACGTGGTGGTTGACCTGGTCGCCGCCGTGACAAAGAGCCGCCGCGCCGTGCCGGTTGTGCTGATGGCGGCCGCCTTTGTCGCCGCCGCGGTGTTCAAGGTCAACGTCGCCTTTATCATTCTGGCCAGCGCGGCGTACGGCGTGCTGGCCGTGGCGAAAGTGCGGGGAAAGGAGCGCGGCCATGACAATCCTTAAGCTCTTTTTCGCGTTTTTCCAGGTGGGTCTGTTTACCATCGGCGGCGGGTACGCGGCGCTCCCTGTCATCCAGAATCAGGTGGTGGACACCTACGGGTGGCTCACCGCGGCGGAATTCGGCGATCTGATTACGATTTCGCAGATGACGCCCGGCCCCATCGGCATCAATGCCGCCACGTTCGTGGGCATGCGCATCGCGGGACTGCCCGGCGCAGTTGTGGCGACGGTAGGCTGCATCCTCGCCCCGTGCCTGATTGTGCTGACGCTGGCGGCGCTGTATAAAAAGTACGGCGAGCTCCGCGCTGTGCGGGGCGTCCTCTCGTCGCTCCACCCGGCCGTGGTGGGCCTGATTGCCTCGGCCGCGCTGAGCATCGCGCTGCAGGCGCTCTTCCCCGCGGGGGTATCCCTCACCGGGCTTGATATCGCCGCCGTGGTCCTCGTCACGGCGGGTCTGTTTGCCCTGCGGCGGTTTAAGGTGAATCAAATCACCGTCATGCTTGCGGCGGGCGCCATCGGCGGGCTGTTTTATTCGCTTGTGGCGCGGTAGGCGCAGGCCCTGCGCCGCAGTTTACCTCAAGGGGCGCTTTCAGTAAAAAACAAAGGCGCGGCTTAATTGCCGCGCCTTTTTGCTGCAGATTTTAGACCACTTTTTGCTGCGCTTCTTTTTTGGCCTGCTCGAGGAGGGGCTTTAGGAACTGGCCGGTGTAGCTGCGCTCGCATTTGACGAGCTCTTCCGGCGTCCCGGCGAAGACGACCTCGCCGCCTTCGTCGCCGCCCTCGGGGCCGAGGTCGATGATATAGTCGGCCGTTTTGATGACGTCGAGGTTGTGCTCGATGACGATGACGGTGTTGCCCGCGTCCACGAGGCGGCTGAGCACGTCGATGAGGCGGTGGACGTCCGCCGTGTGCAGGCCCGTCGTCGGCTCGTCGAGGACGTAGATGGTGTTGCCGGTGGAGCGCTTGGACAGCTCCGTGGCGAGCTTGACGCGCTGCGCCTCGCCGCCGGAGAGCGTCGTGGACGGCTGGCCGAGGCGGATGTACCCGAGCCCGACGTCGACGAGCGTGTCCAGCTTCTGGCGGATCTTCGGCAGGTTTTCAAAGAAGACGACGGCCTCGTCCACCGTCATGTTCAGCACGTCGTAGATGTTTTTGCCCTTGTAGCGCACCTCGAGGGTTTCGCGGTTGTAGCGCTTGCCCTTGCAGACCTCGCAGGGGACGAAGATGTCCGGCAAAAAGTGCATTTCGATTTTAATCAGCCCGTCGCCCGAGCAGGCCTCGCAGCGCCCGCCGCGGACGTTGAAGGAGAAGCGGCTTGCGGTGTACCCGCGGGCCTTCGCGTCCTGCGTCGAGGCGAACAGCTCCCTGATGTCGTTGAACACGCCGGTGTATGTGGCGGGGTTGGAGCGGGGCGTGCGCCCGATGGGGGACTGGTCGATGGCGATAATTTTGTCGAGGTATTCGAGGCCTTCGATGGAGTCGTACTTGCCCGGGAAGATTTTCACGCGGTTGAGCTCCGCCGCCAGCGCCTTGTAGATGACCTCGTTGACGAGGGACGACTTGCCGCTGCCGGACACGCCCGTCACGCACGTCATCACGCCGAGCGGGATGGACACGTCCACGTGGCGCAGGTTGTTTGCCGCCGCGCCGCGGATGGTGAGGAATTTCCCCGTCCCCTTCCGGCGCTTTGCCGGGACGGGGATCGTCTTCCTGCCGCTTAGATACTGCCCCGTAATCGAGCGCTCGCACTTTTCAAGCTCCTCCGGCGTGCCGGCGAAGACGACTTCGCCGCCGTGCACGCCCGCGCCGGGGCCGATGTCGATGACGTAGTCGGCCGAGCGGATGGTCTCCTCGTCGTGCTCGACGACGATGAGCGTGTTGCCAAGGTCCCGCAGCTGCTTGAGCGTGGCGAGCAGCCTTGCATTGTCCCGCTGGTGCAGGCCGATGGACGGCTCGTCGAGGATATACAGCACGCCCATGAGGGACGAGCCGATCTGCGTGGCCAGGCGTATCCGCTGGCTTTCGCCGCCGGAGAGCGTCCCGGCGCTGCGGCTGAGCGTGAGGTACCCGAGGCCGACGCTCTTGAGGAAGCCCAGACGCTCGCGGATTTCCTTGAGGATCTGGTGGGCGATCATCTCCTCTTTTTCCGTGAGCTTTAAACTGTCGAGAAACTCCAGCGCCTGCACGACGGACTTGTCCGTAAAGTCGATGATGCTGATGCCGCCGACGGTGACGGCCAGCACCTCTTTTTTCAAACGCTTGCCGCCGCATTCGGGGCACGGGTGCTCGGACATGTACTGCTCCAGCTCCCAGCGCATGGCGGTGCTCTGCGTTTCGCGGTACCGGCGCTCGAGGTTGTTGACGATGCCCTCGAACGGCTGGCTGATGGTGCCTCTGCGGTGCTCCTGGTCGTAATAGAGCGTGAGCTTTTCGCCGCGCGTGCCGTAGAGGATGACGTCGAGGACGTGCTCGGGCAGGTCCTTGACGGGCGTGGCGAGGTCGAATTTGTACTTTCGCGCCAGCGCCTCGAAGTACATTTTCGCGATGCTGTCGTTCCGGACGCTGCCCCAGCCGGAGGCGGTGATGGCCCCTTCGAGAATCGAGAGGGAGCGGTTGGGAATGATGAGGTTCGGGTCCACCCGCAGCTGCATGCCGAGGCCCGTGCAGGCCGGGCAGGCGCCGTAGGGGTTGTTGAAGGAGAAAAGGCGCGGCGTGAGCTCCTCCATGGAGATGCCGCACTCGTCGCAGGCGTAGTTCTGGGAGAAGGTCAGGTCCCTGTCCTCCCCGACGATGTTGACCACGACGGTGCCGCCGGCGAGGTTCGTCGCCGTTTCGATGGAGTCGGTCAGGCGCCTTGTGATGTCGCTGCGGATGACGAGGCGGTCGACGATAATCTCGATGGTGTGCTTTTTGTTCTTGTCGAGCCGGATCTCCTCGCCGAGGTCGTAGGTGATGCCGTCGACGCGGGCGCGGACGTAGCCGCTTTTGCGCGCGTCCTCGAAGACCTTGTGGTACTCGCCCTTGCGGGCGCGGACGACGGGGGCGAGGATCTGGATCCTTGTCGCCTCCGGGAGCGCGAGGATCTGGTCGACGATCTGGTCGACCGTTTGCTGGCGGATTTCCTTGCCGCAGTTGGGGCAGTGGGGGATGCCGATGCGCGCCCAGAGCAGGCGGAGGTAGTCGTAAATCTCCGTCACCGTGCCGACGGTCGAGCGCGGGTTGCGGCTCGTCGTCTTCTGGTCGATGGAGATGGCGGGGGACAGCCCGTCGATATAGTCGACGTCCGGCTTTTCCATCTGGCCGAGGAACTGGCGCGCGTAGCTCGAGAGGGACTCGACGTACCGGCGCTGCCCTTCGGCGTAGATGGTGTCGAACGCGAGGGAGGACTTCCCGCTGCCGGACAGGCCCGTCATCACGACGAGCTTGTCGCGCGGGATTTCAACGTCGATATTCTTAAGGTTGTTCACCCTTGCGCCTTTGATGAAAATGGTGTCACGCATTGTTTTGTCCTCTTATGTTAAGCAGATATGGCGTGTGCTGAAAGCACCTGGGGCTCCGGTTTAAGAGCGCGCCGCCGCCTTTTGGGGTGCGCCTTCCCGAATTTCGGCGGGCGCGTCCTGCGCCGCATGCGCGCCGGGTTGCGGCGCGGCGCGGCGGGC
>JAAYMC010000011.1 GCA_012521555.1 Clostridiales bacterium | reverse complement strand
GGCGAGTCGAGCGAGGCAAGCCACCTGCACTTCGAGATGTGGAAGGACGGCGAGCCGGTCAGTCCCACCGAGTACCTGCCGAAGAGGTAAAACAAAAATCCCGATTCTTCCGAAGGGAGAATCGGGATTTCTTATAGCGGCGGCTATTTTGCCTCCGCGCCGGGCTCTTCATTTTCCGCCGGAGCAGGCGCGCCGGCGGCAGCCGGTGCGGGCGGCGCGGCGCCCAGCTTAAACGCGCCCTTTCGGACGAGGTAGATAAAGTACCCGACGCACAAAAGGAGCGAGCCGAGGGTGGACAGCGGCGCGGCAAGGCCGATCCGGTCGAGCGTCGCGCCGGCTTTTGCCATGAGGTAGACGTACGGGACGCGGATGCAGATGGTCGTGAGGACGGAGTGGACCATAGAGAAGACGGAGCGGTTGCAGCTTGAGAAGAAGCTGTTAAAATTAAAGACAAAGGCGACGACGAGGCAGTCGAGCGCGTAGCTTTTGAGGAAGAGCACCGCCTGCTCGATGACGGCCGCATCGTCTTTTTTAAAGATTTTGATGAGCAGGTCGCCGCGGATCCAGACGAAGGCGACGATGACGACGGCGACGCCGAGCGCGAGCGAAATGGCCGTTCGCAAAACCTGCATCGCGCGCTTGTAAAGCCCCGCACCGAAGCAGTGGGCCGACATCGTCGCGACCGAGGCGGAGACGGCGATGGTCGGCATCATGAGGAATGTGATAAGCTTTTCGACGATGCCGGCCGCCGTCGACTGCGTCAGGCCCATGCTGTTGATGACGGACGTGATGAACATGAAGGACAGGCTCACGAGCGTGTCCTGAAAGCACAGCGGGATGCCGATGAGCAGGATTTTCTTAAACTGCGACATGGAAAAGCGGATGTCGTGCCGCGTGATTTTCACGCCGATGCCGTTTCGCGCCAGGCGCGTTAAGGAAAAGGCAAGGCTCACGCCCTGCGCGATGACGGTGGCCAGCGCCGCGCCCGCGGCGCCCCAGCGGAACACGGCGACAAACAGCAGGTCCAGCACGATGTTCGTGGTGCAGGCGATGGCGATGAACAAAAGCGGCGACTTGGAGTCGCCCACGCCGCGGAAGATGCTGCCCGTGACGCTAAAGCCCATGATGAAGACGGTGCCGAGCGACGTAATCGTCAGGTACGCCTTCGCGTGGGCGACGGCCTGCTCGGGGGTGTTCACAAGGGCGATGAGGCCGTCCCGCGCGATGAAAAGCGCGGCTGAGACGATGACGGCGATGCAGGCGAAAATCGTCACGGCGGTGCCGACCGTCTTTTTAAGATCGGCCTCATTCTTTGCGCCGGCGTACTGGCCTAAAAGGACGGTCACGCCCGTCGTCAGGCCCGAGAGGATCATCGCCACCGTCGTCATAATCTGGCCGCTTGTCGACACGCCAGAGATGGAGGCTGTGTCGGCAAAATGGCCGATGACGATCAGGTCGACGGCCGAGTAGAGAATCTGGAAAACGCTCGAGAGGATAACGGGAATGGCAAAACGCAGGAGCGCGCGCGGCACGCTCCCGGTCGTGAGGTATTCGCTGCGTTGCATTATGTGACAGCCCTCCGATAAAACGCGTGTCTATGTAAAAACTAAGGCAGTTTTTATTACAACCTGAAAAGACCCGTTCCACCATGCTAGCAAGCGGCGGGGGCATTGTCAAGAACGGACATGGCCGATGCCAAAAATTCTACGGAGCGGTAGAATTTCACGGGCCCTCTTCCAATTCAGGCTAAAATATATTAAAATAAGCCGAATAAGCTTCTCGGAGGTTTGTATGGAGGAGAAAAAACCTGTCTACAAGCGCGTTTTACTTAAAATCAGCGGCGAAGCGCTGGCCGGAAAAAAACATTTCGGGCTTGACTTTGACGTGATACGAAGCGTCTGCGCCGTTATCAAGAAATGTGTGGAGCTTGGCGTCGAGATGGGCATCGTCGTCGGCGGCGGGAACTTCTGGCGCGGCGCGAAAGACGGCGAGGGGAAAATCGAGCGCACCCGCGCCGACCACATGGGCATGATGGCCACGGTGATGAACTGCCTGGCTCTGGCGGACGTGCTCGAGCAGATGGACGTGCCCGTGCGCGTGCAGACGGCGCTGGAGATTCGGGCCGTCTGAGCCGTACATCCGCCTGAAGGCGGACAAGCACCTGCGCAACGGGCGCGTCGTGATTTTCGGCTGCGGGACGGGCTGCCCCTACTTCTCCACGGACACGGCCGCCGTGCTGCGCGCGGCGGAAATCGGGGCGGACGTGATATTGCTTGCCAAGAACATCGACGGCGTCTACAGCGCCGACCCGAAGGTCGACCCCAACGCCGTGAAGTTCGACACCATTTCGTACGACGAAGTCCTGGCCCGGAAGCTGACCGTCATGGATTCGACGGCGACGAGCCTTTCGATGGACAACCACATCCCCGTCATCCTGTTTGCTCTGGAAGACCCGGAGAACATCCTGCGCGTCATTCTCGGCGAAAAAATCGGCACCATAGTCGGCTAAGCCGCGCGCAACTGACACATATATATAAATCAACTTTACAGGAGGTAGAAGCATCATGGCTGACGCTCTGTATACCGAATACGAGAAAAAGATGAAAAAGACCGTCGAGGTGCTGCAGTCTCAGTTTGCCGCCGTGCGCGCCGGGCGCGCCAACGCGGCCGTGCTGGAACCGATTAAAGTCGATTACTACGGCGTTCCGACGCCGATTAACCAGATTGCGTCGGTCACGTCACCCGACCCGAGAACGATTCTGATTCAGCCGTGGGACGCGTCCACGCTCAAGGACATCGAGCGGGCCATTCAGGCATCCGACCTCGGCATCAACCCGGCAAACGACGGCCGCGTCATCCGCCTCGTTTTCCCGCAGCTGACGGAAGAGCGCCGCAAGGAGCTTGTCAAGATCATCGCCAAATACGCGGAGGAGGCGAAGGTCGCCGTCCGCAACGTGCGCCGCGACGCGCTCGATTACTTCAAGGCACAGAAGAAAAAGTCCGAGATTACGGAAGACGACTTTAAGTCCATCGAGAAGGATCTCCAGAAGCTGACGGACGATTACATCAAGGAAATCGACAAAGCCACCGAAAAGAAGGAAAAGGAGCTGTACGAAATCTAAGCCCGCACCGCTTTCGCGGCGGGCGGGCGCTTTGCCGCCGCCTTGACATGACGACGGTGAGGACGTGACGACGACATGTTTATTTTCGGCAAAAAAGACGGCAAGGCGGGGAAGCTCGACAAGGACAAGCTGCCCCGCCACATTGCCGTGATTATGGACGGGAACGGGCGCTGGGCGAAAAAGCGCGGCATGCCCCGTTCCTTCGGCCACGCCGCGGGCGCGGAGACATTCAGGCGCATTGCGACATACTGCAAGAACATCGGCATAGAATACTTAACGGTCTATGCCTTCTCAACGGAAAACTGGAAGCGCCCGGCCGACGAAGTGCAGGCGATTATGGAGATTTTCGAGAAGTACCTCCGGGAAGCCATCGAGACGATGGAGCGCGACCGCGTCAAAATTAAGGTGTTCGGGGACATCTCCGTCCTCTCGCCGAAGCTGCGCCGGCTCATTCACGAGGCGGAGGCCATCTCCAAAAAGTACGACGGCGTGCAGGTCAACCTGTGCGTCAACTACGGCGGGCGGGACGAGATCGTCCGCGCCGCCCGCGCGTACGCCGAGCATTACAGGAAAACGGGCGAAGAGCTCACGGAGGAGAAGTTCTCGTCGTACCTCTACTCCGCGGGGATCTGCGACCCCGATCTCATCATCCGGCCGAGCGGCGAGATGCGCCTGTCCAACTTCCTTCTCTGGCAGGCGGCTTACGCGGAGCTGTATTTTACCGACGTGCTCTGGCCGGATTTCACCGAGAAAGAGCTCGACCGCGCCATCCTCGCCTACCAGAAGCGCGACAGGCGGTTTGGCGGAGTGAAAGGATAACAGTATGCGAGCGAGAATTCTTGTGGCGGTCGTCTGCGTACCGCTGCTGTTTGTGTTACTCTATTTCCTGCCCCCGGTGGCCACAGCCCTGCTTGTCGCGGCGCTGTGCGCCGTGGGGGCGTACGAGATGCTCCGGACGGTCGGGGCGGGGAGTTTGGGGCGCCTTGTCGCGTACACCGCCGCCGCCGCGGCGCTCATCCCCCTCGGCGTGCTTTTCCTGCCGGAAATTCTCGTATTGCGCGCCGTACTCATCCTGCTGATGTGCTTTATTTTCGCCGAAGGCGTCGCCGCGGCGATCCGCGAGAGGGCCTTCCCGGTCCTCTACCTTTTCGCGGCGGTTTTCGCCGGCGTTGTCATCCCCGTGCTGCTCTCTTCCCTCGTGAAGCTGCGCCAGATGGAAAACGGGCGGCTGTACGTGCTCGTCCCCTTCATCGTGGCGTTTATCACGGACGGCGGGGCCTACTTTGTGGGCATCGCTTTCGGAAAGCGGCACATCTTCCCGCACGTGAGCCCCAAAAAGTCGCTTGAGGGGTGCGTCGGCGGAATCGCGACGGTCATCGCCGCCTCCGCCCTCTACGGCGTCATTCTGAAGTACGCCGCGGGGCTCCATCCCGACTTTTTCGCCCTGTGCCTTTACGGGCTGCTCGGCGGCGTGGCGACGGAGCTCGGGGACCTTGCCTTTTCCCTGATTAAGCGGGAGTTCGGCGTGAAAGACTATGGAAACCTCCTTCCCGGGCACGGCGGTATTTTAGACCGGTTTGACAGCATGATTTTCGCCGCGCCGGTCCTCTATCTTCTGGCCGCGCTGTGGCCCGCGTTTTAGGGAGAGCAGGCCATGCAAAAGAGCATTTCCCTTCTCGGCTCGACCGGCTCTATAGGCCGGCAGACCCTCGACGTGGCGAAAAATCTTCACATCCGCGTCGCCGCGCTCGCGGCGGGGCATGCCTCGGCGCGCCTTGAGGAGCAGGCGCGGGCGTTTCGCCCGGCGCTTGTGGCCGTGTTCGACGAAGCCGGCGCGCGGGATTTGTCCGCGCGCCTTCGCGACATGCCCGTCCGGGTTGTCTCCGGCGAAGAGGGGCTCGCCGAGGCGGCGACTTTTGAGGAGGCGGAGTGCGTCGTCACCGCCGTGGTGGGGACGGTGGGCCTTCAGCCGACGCTTGCGGCCGTCGGCGCGGGCAAGCGCATCGCGCTGGCGAACAAGGAGACGCTTGTGTGCGCCGGCGAGCTTGTGATGAAAAAGGCGCGGGAGCGCGGGGCGGAGATTGTCCCCGTCGATTCCGAGCACTCGGCAATTTTCCAGTGCCTTGCCGCCGGCGGCAAAGCCGCGCGGAAGATTATCCTCACCGCCTCGGGCGGGCCGTTTCGCGGGATGACGCGCGCGCAGCTTTCCCATGTGACGAAAGAAGAAGCGCTCCGGCACCCGAGCTGGCGGATGGGGCCGAAGGTGACGGTCGACTCCGCCACGATGATGAACAAGGGGCTTGAGCTCATCGAGGCGATGCACCTGTTTTCCATGCCGCCGGAGGACATCGACATCGTCGTGCACCCGCAGAGCATCATCCACTCGATGGTCGCATTTGAAGATAACAGCGTCCTCGCGCAGCTGTCGCACCCCGACATGCGCCTGCCGATTCAGTACGCCCTGACGTACCCGGAGCGGAAAGAGTCCCTGACGGCGCCGCTTGACCTTTCGGAAATTGGCGCGCTCACGTTTGAAAAGCCGGACGAGGAGACGTTCGGGTGCCTGAAACTTGCGAAAAAAGCCGCGCGGGAAGGGGGGACGGCCTGCGCCGTCCTCAACGCGGCCAACGAAGAGGCCGTCGGGCTGTTTCTTTCGGGGAGAATTTCCTTTTTGGAGATTGAGGAGTATGTCGCCGGCGCTTTGGAGACGATAAGGAACATATCCTCGCCGTCGCTCGTCGACATACTCGGCGCCGACGCCGCCGCGCGGGAGTACGTCCGCGCGCGGGCGCGCGCGAGGTAGCGGCGCAATCCGGAAAGGCGGTAAAAGACATGTATATCCTTCTTGCCATCATCGCGTTTGGTATTCTGATTGCCGTCCACGAACTGGGCCATTTTGTGGCCGCCAAGGCGTTTGACGTGAAGGTCGTGGAGTTTTCCATCGGCATGGGGCCGCGCCTTTTTAAAAGGCAGAAGGGCGAGACGCTCTATTCCCTCAGGGCGCTGCCACTGGGCGGCTCGTGTGTCATGGAAGGCGAAGACGAAGAAGTCGACGACCCGCGCTCCTTTACGGCGCAAAAGCCGTGGAAGCGCTTTATCATACTGTTTGCCGGCTCGTTTATGAACTTTGTGCTCGGGGCCGTCGTCGTGTTTTTCCTCGTGCTGCAGCTGAAGGGCTTTGTGGGGACGACGATTACGGACCTTTCGGACGATTTCCCGTCCTTTGGCGACGGGCGGCTCGAGGTCGGCGACACGATCGTCGCCATCAACGGCGAGCGGCTTTACTACTCCGAGGACTTTTCGACGTTTATGTCCCTGTACGGCAGCGGGCCGGTGGACATCACCGTCGTTCGCAACGGTGAGAAAATCACGTTTAAGAACGCGCCGCTGTACCGCCGCCCGTTTGTTGAAAACGGGCAGACGGTCATGCGCTACGGCATCACCTTCAACCTCATCGAGCCGACGTTTGCCGCCAAAGTGCGCTTTGCCGGCTACCAGACGATGAATTTCGTCCGGCTCATCCGCATCAGCCTGGGCCAGCTCATCAGCGGCCAGGCGGGGATAAGGGACCTGTCCGGCCCCGTGGGAATTGTGTCCGTCGTCAACGAGATGGGGCAGAGCACGGAGATGACCGTGCGCGAAAAGCTTCTGAACATCGCCTACTTCTTCTCGTTTATCGCGGTCAACCTCGCGGTGTTCAACCTCCTGCCCATCCCCGCGCTCGACGGCGGCCGCATTCTGTCGATGTTCCTGATCCTCATCGCCGAGCGCATCAGCCGCAAGAAGGTCAGCCCCAAGTACGAAGGGTACTTCCACGCGGCGGGGTTTATCCTGCTCATGGGGCTTGCGCTCTTCGTGCTGATAAACGACGTGCTCAAGATTGTCGGAAATGGCTAAGAAGTCCATCGCGGTGGGCGCCCTTCGGATCGGCGGCGGGGCGCCCGTCACCGTCCAGTCCATGACAAACACAAGCACCGCCGATATTGAGGCCACACGGGCGCAGATTAAGCGCCTTGAGGAAGCCGGGTGCGATATTGTGCGCGTCGCCGTGCCCGACTTAGCGTCGGCGCGCGCCATCGCCGCACTCAAGGAGACGGCGCGCGCACCCCTCGTGGCCGACATCCACTTTGACTACCGCCTCGCCCTCGAGGCGATCGCCGCCGGGGCGGACAAGATCCGCCTCAACCCCGGGAACATTGGCTCGCCCGAGCGGGTGCGGGAAGTGGCGATGGCCTGCCGGGAAAAGGGCGTGCCCATCCGCATCGGCGTCAACGGCGGGAGCCTTGAGAAGGAGATTTTAGCGCGGCACGGGGGCGTGACGCCCGAGGCGCTCGTGGAGAGCGCGCTGGGCCACGTGCGGCTGCTCAACCGGTTTGATTTCGACGATATCTGCATCTCCGTCAAAGCGTCCGACGTGCGCGTGACCGTCGCGGCGTACCGGCTGCTTGCCGAACGGACGGACTATCCCCTGCACCTTGGCGTCACCGAGGCGGGGACGGAGTACATGGGGATTATCAAATCGGCCGCCGGCATCGGCGCGCTGCTTTTGGACGGCATCGGGGACACCATCCGCGTCTCCCTCACCGCCGACCCGGAGCGGGAGGTCAGGGCGGGCATCGCGCTTTTGCGCGCTCTCGGATTGCGCAAAACGGGCGCTCAGGTCATCTCCTGCCCCACCTGCGGGCGCACGCAGATTAACCTGATTGAGATTGCCGCGGAAGTGGAAAAGCGGCTGGAGGGGATAAAGAGGCCCATCACCGTTGCCGTCATGGGCTGTGCCGTCAACGGCCCCGGGGAGGCAAGACAGGCCGACTACGGCATCGCCGGCGGGCGCGGGGAGGGCGTGCTGTTCAAAGGCGGGCGGGTGCTCCGGAAAGTACCGATGGAGCACCTCGTCGACGCGCTGATGGATCTCATCGAAAGCGACTTATGAGAAAGCCGCTCTTTTGCGGCCGCGAAAGAGAGAGAGAGTGGAACTTGAGTCAGCAACAGGCCGTACCGTTTTTTGAAATGTTCAGCTGCTGCGCGGACGACCAGTCCCTTGCGGCTGTCTTACATAAAACGAAAGTAATC
>JAAYMC010000141.1 GCA_012521555.1 Clostridiales bacterium | reverse complement strand
TCTGACATGGTACGTAACCTCCTTTGGTTGGTATTTTGTATGCTAACTTAATTCTACCAAACGGTTACGTCCATGTCATTTTTATTGGACTTCTATGAATTTGCGAAAAATATTATACTTTATCTGTGCGCGCCATGATGGTAAGGAATTTTTCCGACTTTGTCGCCGCCCTTCTCCAGGCGGGCTTTTCGATGGGCGGCGGGAACAGCGAGGGCGTTTTCGCCGTCATCCCGTGGAGCTGGTATGAGCTGCCGCCCTACCCGACGCCTGTCTGCTGGCATACGGGCGACCCGGAGACGGACCCGTGGGAGTGGCGGCTCCGCGTCCTGGAAGAAAGGGACGATATTGCCTACGCGAAGCTGTTTTTTGGCAAGAGCGGCTACATCACACGAGAGTGGTACCCGTATTTTCTCGCCGTGCGGCGCGGCGGCAGGAGCCTCTCGGAAGAGTACTACGAGGGCAACGTCAGCCGCTACGCCAAGCGCATTTACGACGTCATCGCCGCGCACGAGGCCCTTCCCGTTCACGAGATCAAGCGCGCCGCCGGCTTTACCAGAGAGGACGGCTCCGCGTTTGACAGGGGCCTCATCGAACTGCAGCGGAAAATGTACGTGACGATGTGCGGGAGCCAGCGGAAGCTGTCAAAAACGGGCGAGGAATACGGCTGGCCGTCCACGGCGTTTTGCACCATCGAGAAGTTTTTCGGCAAAGAAATTATGGAAGAGGCCGGCGAGATTGACGCGCGCGAAGCCGTCGATGTCATCACGCGGCAGGTCTACAGGCTCAACCCGTCGGCCAATCCGAGAAAGGTCCAGCGCTTTATAAGGGGGTAGCGGCATGGTGCGGCAAGTCCGGTGCGGCATGGTCAACTGCTATATCGTCTCAGACGGCGCGGCGGGGATTTTGGTCGACACCGGGAGAAGGGAGGAGTCCCTGCCCGCCGTTTTGAAGGCCTGCGCCTTATAAGATCCGGCTGATTGTGCTCACGCACGGGCATTACGACCACACGGAAAACGCCGCGGCGCTGTCGGAGCATTTGGGCGCCCCGATTGCCATGCACGCGGACGATGCCGGCCTGATTGAGTCGTTTACGAACCAGCCCTTGCAGGCCAAGGGCGCGCTGGGGAAGATGATTTTGTCCGTCTCCCTGCTGGAAGCCTCAAGGAGAAAGGCGAGCGCGTTTACGCCGTCCGTCTTCCTGAAAGACGGGGACGATTTGTCCGGATACGGCGTTCCCGCCCGGGTCGTCGGGCTGCCGGGGCACACGCGCGGGTCGATTGGAATCGACGTGGGCGGAAAAGAGCTGATTGTGGGCGACGCGCTGATGAACATGCTCTTCCCGGCCGTCTCCCCTCTCCGCCACGACGAGGCGGCGGCGCTGGAAAGCGCGCAAAAAATCGCCTCGCTTGGAGAGCGCACCGTCTATTTCGGCCACGGCAAGCCTTCCCGCAACAGGAAATGGGTGAAATAACCGCGCGCTGTTTTTAAGGATTTGCGACAAGGCGCTTTCAGGAGGTTCTTGAAACCGTCCGCACATAAAGCCGCTCACGCAAAGTCCGGCAAGCCCGAAGCGGCATGAAAGGCAAAAGCCGGCTAATACCTGCAGAGCAGGTCGATGCAGAGCACATAATGCGCGCCGCCGGATACCTGATAGGCGCAGGAGACCGTCTTGCACAGGTTCCCCGTCGCGTTGGAGATGTACTCCGGCGACGTGTAGATCTCCGCCTTGTTTTTCATCGCCTGGCGGAAGTATTTCTTCGCGCTGTAGTCCTCGCCCGGCAGCGCGGGCTTAAAGTTTTCGTCATACTCCAGGGAAATTTGCGGGCTGATAATCGTGTGGCTCAGCTGCCGCCCCGCGCCGTCGATGACGTACAGGCACTCCACGTCGGGCATGTCCGCTATCGCCGCCTGAAGAACCGCGTCGGCTTCCTCGGCCGTCGCCGCGCTCCGGAGACTTCCGGTGAGCTTCGATATAAGCTCCCGCGCAAGCAGCTCTTCCCTTCTCTTATCAAAGGCGGAGGCGTTTTGCCGGCCCATGAGCCGGTACCGCCGCAGCACGTGCCGCAGGCGCGCCGAGATATTTGCCAGTTTCGCGGCGCCCGCGCTGTTTTCCTGCGCGCAGGCGGCGCTGTTTTCCACGGCCCCCGATATGTCGGTGACGATGGCCGACGTCTCCTTCAGG
Source organism: Clostridiales bacterium (assembly GCA_012521555.1). Taxonomy (GTDB): domain Bacteria; phylum Bacillota; class Clostridia; order Oscillospirales; family Oscillospiraceae; genus Sporobacter. The sequence continues at coordinate 1,375 of JAAYMC010000141.1, read as the reverse complement.
CTCTCCGCCTGCGCGCGGGACAGTCCGGCGATCTCCCCGCACAGTCCGGCAACTTCTTCGATGGCGCCGCTTATGTTCCGAAAGCTCAGGGCGGTCTGCCGCGAGATGTCCGCGCTCTCGTCCGCCGCAGCCTGGCTCCTTGAGATGAGTTCCGCCGTCTTCTTTACGGCCTCGCCGCACCTTTCCGCCAGCTTCCTGATTTCGCCGGCGACGACGGAAAACCCCCTCCCGTGCTCCCCCGCCCTCGCGGCTTCAATGGCCGCGTTGACGGCCAGCAGCTTCGTCTGCTCGGCGATGCCGCTTATCAGCTTAAGGACGTGGGAAATATCGCCGATGGAGGACCTGACCTTGTCGACGGAGGCGAGCATCCTGTCCATATAGCCCCTGCCTGTTTCCGCCTCGCCCGCAATCGCGCGGACGGCGTCCGCGGCGGCCTTCGCGTTTTCGGCGGTGTGGGCAGTCCTTTCCGCAATGCCGTAAACCGTGGACTTAAGGTCCGATATGAGCGCGGCCTGCTGCGCCGCGCCGGACGCTAAAACGGCGCTGCTGCTCTCGACCTGCCGGCTGAGCGCGTCAATCTCCTCGGACAGCGCCCGGATTTCCTCAAACGACCTGCTCAGGGACTGGCGGATTTTGTACAGCGCGTTTTTAATCGGGAGGAAGTCGCCCTCGTACCGCACGTCCTCCGAAAACGCCACGGCCATATTGCCGGCAGACAGGTGCGACAGGACGCGCGTCATCTCGTCTATGTAGGCGCTAAAGGAGCGCGTCAACTGGCTGATATCGTCCGCGAGGTTTTTTAAGACAACATACCGCCCGGCGTCAATGTCCGCGTCGAGATTTCCGGCGCGTATCTGCCTGGTGCGGGCGCTGATGCTTCTGGCCTCTTTCAGGATTCTCATCCCTCGGCTCCTCCTTTTCCGTCTGTCTCCCTGATAACAAAAAACGCAACGAAGCTTACGCCTCGTTGCGTGTAGATTACTTTATCTGACAAATTCCGAGTTGTCAAGACGGTTGTACGATGACGCCGCCGTCTTGCGCAACCTTCCGCACGCACCAGTGAAAGAAGGCTTTTTTAATGGACTTTTCCGCTTACTCAAGCTGCATACTTTGCCCGATGGAATGCCGCGTCGACAGAACGGCAGGCCAGACGGGGCGCTGCCAAATGACCGACACGCTCGTCGTCGCCCGCGCGGCGCTGCACTTTTGGGAAGAGCCGTGCCTGTCCGGCGAGGAAGGCTCCGGCACCGTCTTTTTCTCCGGGTGCGCGCTCGGCTGCGTCTACTGCCAAAACCGCGCCATCTCGAAAGAGCTCGCCGGAAAAGCGGTCTCCGCCGCTCGGCTTGCGGAAATCTTCCTCGAGCTGCAGGGCAAG
>JAAYMC010000140.1 GCA_012521555.1 Clostridiales bacterium | reverse complement strand
GCGGCAAGTACGGCGACGTGCCCGCGCCGCCGCCCGCCGGGACCTCCTCCACGGTGATTACCGCGCGGTAGGATGCGTACGCCTCGGCGGTCGGCGCCCAGTCGCTGTCGAAATAGTGGTATTTCGTGTACTTTCCCTCTTCATCCTTGAGGTAGCCCTTGCTCTGCCAGCTGCCCGGCGAGGCCTTAATCTCCTCCACCAGCGCGACGGCGACGGTGTTGGCCTTGTCGGTGTCGTAACTTGTGCGGCCGACCCGCGTGGACGTGACGAAAAGGTAAAGGAGCGGGCCGGATATGATGGCGATGACGCTGATGGCCGTCAAGACCTCAAGCAGCGTAAACCCTTTTTTGTTTTTCAAAGGCGACCGCCCCCTCTCTGTGCCTTAATCAAACTATCCAAGCAGAACCGTCCCGCGCGTGGTGCCGAGCTTAAAGCGCGGATTGATCGCGTCGTCGTTGCGGACGGAGACGACGACCGTTCTGCCCGTGTCGTTCGTAACGTCGAGCGTGACGCCCACGTTGTCGTCCGCGCTCTTGCGGGCGCGCGAGAGAACGCTGATTGTAATCGTGTCTTTTTCGGACTCCAGCGTGCCGCTGTACGTCTTCCCGTCGAGAGTGTAGCTGAAGGAGATGACGTCGCTCCCAGACAGGGTCAGCGCCGCCGTGACGTGCGCGTTCTTATCCGTGGAAACCTGCGTGGCGGAGATGGGATAGCGGCCCATCTGCACGCCGCTGTCGTTGTCGAGGCTGGAGCTGATGATGACGTAGAAATCCGGGGCTCCCGTCTGCACCGCCCCGCTGCCGCCGCCGGCGCCGCGGTCAAACGGCTCGAACGGGTCTTCCCGCCCGGAGGGAACCGGCGCGTCGTACGCGTAGCCCGGGAACGTCTCCGGCAGCTCGCCGACGCTGAAGACGAGGAGGTTCATCGTGCCCGTCAGCTTCCCGTCCGGCGCGGCGCTCAGCGTCGCGCTGCGGAAGAAGACGCGGCGCGAGCTCAGCTCGAAGATGGACAGAAAGCGCATGTACTCGTCAAAGCTGCCGCTGACGTTGAGCGTCAGCTGCTCGGCCGTGACCGTATCGGGCCCGCCGGCCGCGGCGGAAATTGCTTCGCCGCCCGACTTGCCCGCGTTTTTCAGCTGATTGAGGAACGCGTCCTTCGACTGCACGACGCGGCCGCCGAAAGTGATGTTGACGACGTCCAGCCTGCTCTCCTGGGACGCTGAGCTGATGGCCGCCACGATTTCCTCCTGCGCGTAATACGAGGGAATGGAGACGCCTATCGCGGCGATTTCCTCGTCCAGCTGCGCCTCCTGCTCGCGGTAAGTGTCGATCTTCCCGTGCTCGCGGCGGAGGTTTTCAAGCTGCTGCGTCTGGCGCGCGTGGAGCTCGCGCGTCTGGGACAGCTCCTGCCAGGCCGGCAGGACGAAATAGTTGCCGATGACAACGCACAGCGCGACGATAATCAGCACGACGATGAGAATAAACTCGCTTTTGCTAATCGAATAATTCCTACTCACCGCTCGGCACCTCCTCGGAGACGAGCACGGCGGTGGCGGCAAAGCCGAACAGGCCTGTGTCGGTCGTCTCGTTCTTTTCCTGACTGATGACGCTAAACGAAATGTCCTTAAAGGCGCCGGAGAGCTTGAGCGAATAGATGAAGTATGTAATGTCCTCGCGGGTGACGCCCTTTCCGGCGAGGCTCACGGTGCCGTCCTCGTTGAGGGCGAGGCTCGTGAGGTAGACGGAGCTGCTCAGCGCGTTGCTGATGGTCTCGAAGAACGCGCTGTCAACCCGGCTCGTCACGTCCGCCGTATCGAGCAGCACTTTCAGAGAGTCGATAAGCTGCCGTTTGTCCGTGATGGTGTTCTTCAGCTCGCCGATTTCCTTGTACTGCGCCATTTCGGCGGAGATATCGGCAAGCTGCTGTTTGTACTGGTCGTTGAGGTAGCGCAGCCCGAACACGGCCCCGCCGAGGAGCAGCGCCACGATGACCACGGCAATCGCGGCGCGGCGCGCGCTCTTTTTGACGTCAAACTTTTTCCGGCTGCCGAGGCCTTCAAGCAAGTTAATATCCCGCATCGCTTAATCCTCCCTGATTGCCGCGCCGAGGACGGAAAACGCCTTTAAGAACATCGTCTTATCCGCTTTCACGCCGCTTTTTGGCACCATGAGTTTCGTCTGAACCCCGACGCTCTCCGTAAAGTGCGTGGCGAGGTCCGGGAAGATGCTGCCGTCGCCGGCGAGATAGACGCACCCGACGCTTTTCTTCTGCTCGGATGCGAAAAACTCAAGCGTCTGGCGCAGCTGTTCCTCGATATACCGGTAGCCCGTATCGGCCATCGAAGCGAGCTTTGCGCTCTCCGGCGAGTTGTCCAGGCACATTTTTTCAAAATCCGAAGGCGTGCAGCCCATGGCCACGCAGATCGCTTCGGCCGTCTGGCGGCGCCCTTCGGGAATCTGGCGGCTTTGCAGGACGCGCCCGCCCGAAATGATGGTGAAATACGTCGAGGACGATTTGATGTTGCAGATTAAAACGGTCTCGTCCTTCGTCAGCGGCTGGGCGAACGCGCCAAACGCCTTCGCGTCGGCGTTGGCGACGACGTCCATCGCCTGGCGTTTAAACGACAATTCCTCGAGGAGCTTGCGGTACCCCTCAAGGTTCTTTTTCGGCGCGAAGGAGACGATGCCCGTCACTTCCGTTTTCGTCCGGGTGTATTCCTTAAACGAAATCGCGTGCGTTCTCGTCACGCCGGGGAAGCTCTGTGAAATCTCGTATTCCACGGCCGCCTTCTGCTCTTTCTTGTCAAAGGCGGCAAGCTTTAAGTAGCGTACGACGGTTTGCGGGTCCGTCACGCAGACACTGATGGTGCCGGCGCTGGCGAGCGCTTTGTTCTGCTTGAAGATGTCCTTGAGCGTCAGCAGGACGCTGCCGATTTCGTTTTCGTCGTCGGCGATGCCCTCTCCCCTTAAAAACGGGACGGGATATGTCCCGCAGTGGAGAATCTGAGGCCGCGCCCCGTTCCGAACAAGCGCCGTTTTTATTTCTTTGCCCGATACTTCAAGGCCGAGCACCTTGTGCCCCATAATCTTCCTCCCTTCGGCGTCCCGAGAGAACTCGCGCCGATGTTTCTGTCGGATTTGTCTGTGTTATTGAGTCACTTTTCTATGTCGATGCGATGGCCGATCGCAGGGTCACCGACTGCTCCAGCGTTTTTTCCCTGCCGCCGGCCCCGTATGTGATGACGATGTTGTACACAAGCGAGTTGTCAACGATGTCTTCCGTGATCCGGACCGACCGCACAACGGCAATCGGCTCTATGTCCGCAAGCGGCATCACGTCGACGGGGTCGGAGACGGACTGCCCCTCGCCCGTGCGGTCAACGGCGTAGATGGTGCACATCCCGTCGTCCCCCTCGCGGAACAAAATCACTTTTCCTTTTTCCCGCTCCTCCGCGCTGATGGCGAAGGGGTTGGCTCTGAGCTTGAGGCGCTCCGTCTGCGCGCCGACGTTCACAAGCTCGATAGCGCCCGTCGCGTCGTGCTGGCGTATGGAGACGGTGATGAGCGACATCGCCGTGCGCGCCTCGGTGTCGTCGGCGATGTCCGTCTGGATGCGGGTCGACGAGCGCCTGCCGGCGCCGACGAGCCCCAGTACCATCGCGCCGAGCAGGGACAGGACAGCCATCGTCACGAGAAGCTCGAGGATGGTCATTCCCTTTCTGCCGAGTCTTTTCCTCATGGCTGCCTCCTTTCCGCGGCGCTATCTCTCTTTCCGCACAAGGCGGATGGTGCCTTTCGTCTGGTCGTAGTAGAAATTGTATGGGTCTGAGTCAATGCGCGCGGCCGTGATGCCCAAAAGGCGCTCCGTGAGCAGCTCTTTTTTCTCGTCGGGCAGGGCAACGTCGCCGCTTTCCGGCTCGTCGCTTAAGGGGTCAAGGTCGGGGAAATGTCCCTCGTAGGCGTAGTACTGGTTGAGAGCTTTCTGGATAAGCTCTTCCTGCTTTTGCCGCTCCATCTCCTTGCCGCTGCGGTAATAGGCGGAAAGGCTCGGCGCGGCAAGGCCGATTAAAATGGCGAGCACAGCGAGCACGAGCACGAGCTCCATCAGCGTAAACCCGCCTTTATTCCTTATTGCGCGCATGGCTCACCCCTCCGTGAAAAGATGCCTTCGCAACGGGCCAACTGTCGGGGCTGGCCCGTTGCGGCGGTGGGTTTAATGTGATGGTTAGTTGGGTGGGTTGAGTTTAGAAGGTTGAATTGGGCAGGTGAAATGTTACGGTACTGTCGTGATTTTTACAGTGGAAGACAAGTTGCCGTCAGTGCAAGTAGCGGTGTAGGTCTGAGAGCCAAATACCATGGAGTACTCAAAGTC
>JAAYMC010000139.1 GCA_012521555.1 Clostridiales bacterium | reverse complement strand
GCTTTGCATGGCGCGGCGGGCAAGCTCGAGCGGCGAGCCGGCGTCCGCCGCCTCCTGGGATGAGAGCTCCTTTTCCCCGAAATAGAGCTTCGTCACCGACCTGTCCGCGTGGAGCACCGTGGCGACGACGGCGCGGCGCCCGGCGGCAAGGTCCTCAAAGACGCGGGTGTAAATCGAGCGGTCAAACATTCCGTAGCTCACCTTTCTGCTGTGTTTTTTCTTTTAGTATACCGCGCGGAGCAAGACGCGGCAAGATACGCACCGCAAAGGGGATGGCGGGTAAAGCCCCCGCGCGCAGAAACTCTGCTTGCGCAGCTTTATTTCGCGCCCGACTTCAACAGCGCAGGGGCCCGCCATAAAACGCCAAAACACAAAGTGCGCGTATACAACCTCATGCACGCAATAATGGCACCGCTCAGAGCGCGACCCGCGGGGCAAAAGCGGGCGGGACGCGGATGATCTGCCCCGCGCGCCGAAAAACCCCGAAAAAAGCATACCCGCACGCACAGCCGGACGCGCCGCCCGCGCAAAAATGCCCCGCACAGGGAGGGGCGTGCGGGGCATTATGTATTGAATAATAATTCAAATATTTTCCAAAAGCATCGGCCTGCCGCTTTCGCGGCGAAGCAAGGATTTGAACAGCTGTTCAATTAACCTTCAAGGGCCTGCTTGAGGTCGTAGATGATGTCGTCGATGTGCTCGATGCCGACGGACAGGCGGATTGTGTTCGGGCGGATGCCGCTGGCGAGCAGCTCCTGCTCGTTCATCTGCGAATGCGTCGTGCTCGCGGGATGGATGACGAGGGACTTCGCGTCCGCCACGTTGGCAAGGAGCGAGAAGATTTCAAGGCGGTTGATGAACGCCTTCGCCTCCGCCGCGCCCCCTTTGATTTCAAACGTGAAGATGGAGCCGGCACCCCTGGGGAAGTAGCGGTCGTACAGCGCCTTGTACGGGCTGTCCGGCAGGGACGGGTGGTTGACGCGCTCAACTTTCGGGTGGTCTTTCAGAAACTCGACGACTTTGATGGCGTTTTCGACGTGGCGCTCGACGCGCAGGGAGAGCGTCTCAAGGCCCTGCAGGAGCAGGAAGGCGTTGAAGGGGCTGAGCGCCGCGCCCGTGTCGCGCAAAAGGGTGGTGCGGGCTTTCGTGATGTACGCCGCGGGGCCGGCTATGTCCGTGAACACCGCGCCGTGGTAGCTCGGGTTGGGCTTTGACAGCCCGGGGAATTTGCCCGACGCCGCCCAGTCGAAATGGCCGCCGTCGACGATGACGCCGCCGATGGTCGTGCCGTGGCCGCCGATGAACTTCGTCGCCGAGTGGATGACGACGTCCGCCCCCAGCTCGATGGGGCGCAGGAGGTAGGGCGTGGCGAATGTGTTGTCGATGAGGAGGGGGATGCCGTGCCGGTGCGCCACGTCCGCCAGCTCCTCGATGTCCACGAGGCTGGAGTTGGGGTTGCCGAGCGTCTCCACAAACAGCGCCTTCGTGTTGTCGCGGATGGCCGCCTCGAAGCTGCCGGGCACGTCCGGGTCGACGAAGGTGACGTCGATGCCGAAGTCGCGGAAGGTGTTGGCGAAGAGGTTGTACGTGCCGCCGTAGAGCGTCGTGGCCGAGACGATGTGGTCCCCCGCGCCGGCGATGTTGAGCACCGCGTACGTCACCGCCGCCGCGCCGCTGGCCACGGCGAGCGCCCCGACGCCGCCTTCGAGCGCCGCCATGCGCTTTTCAAAGACGTCCGTCGTCGGGTTCATGATGCGGGTGTAGATATTGCCGGGCTCGGTCAGCTCAAAACGCGCCTGCGCGCTCTCCGCGGAGGGGAAGACGTACGACGTCGTCTGGTAGATCGGGACGGCGCGCGCGTCCGTCGCCGGGTCGGGCTTTTCCTGACCGACGTGCAGCTGCATGGTCTCAAACTTCAGTTTCCGTTTTTCCGCCATACTATCACGCTCTTTCCTCATTTAGTCGTTTAACTCGATATAACCAACAAAATATATATGAATACAATATAATGCCCACCGCGCCGGCTGTCAACAAAAATTTGCCGCGGCAGACCAAAAAGAGCGGCATACACGGGAAAAGGCAGAAATTGACAGGCGATTTCGTGCAAAATGACAAAATTGGAGCGCCGCGCCATGGCGGAATCGTAGATGTCGCCCGCCGCGGCTTGACGAGATGCGCCCGAAATACTATGATGAACACTGGATGTCCAGAGAGATATAAAAGGGCAAAAAAGCGGCATCATCGCGTTTCAAATCGGCACATTCCTCGCGATTTCGCGATCTCTTTGCAGGGCTCGCGTACATACGGAAGCTTAAGGAGGAGGTCCGATGAAAAGGGCGCTGGCCGCGCTGCTGTGCGTGTATCTTCTGGCGGGTGCGATACCACCTGCCGCGGCGGCAATTATCTCCCGTCTCGACGCGGCCGTTCCGGAAATCGGCGGCCTTGTCATGACGCTCACGGACGTTTTGCCGTACTATTCACGCGGTGCGTTTCCCCTCGAGCCGGCGCAGACGGTCTGCACGCTCTATTTCGGCCCTGAGGGGACGGTGCGCTTTAGCCGGAGCGTTGAGATGACCGTCTTTGACGCAAAGACGCTTGCGCAGTCGGTGGTGCGCATTGAAGCGGACGCGGCCGTTCCGGTCAGCGCCATATCCGGCGGGCGGCTTTCCTTCGACGACCCTGCCGCGGGGTTTGTGTGCTTTGTCAGCATGGGCGATCCTTTGCGCGCCGCCGGGGCCGCGGCGGCGGACCTTGACGTGACGGGGCTTGACGCGCATTCAGCGCCGCCGCCAGACGCCGAGCGGGTGACGGCCGTCCCGTCCCCGCAGAAAGTGTTCGTTGACGGCGGGGAGATTGCCATCTCCGCGTACAACATCGGCGGGTACAACTACTTTAAGCTGCGCGACGTCGCCTTCGCCCTGCGCGAAACGGACAAAACGTTTGAGGTTTTGTGGAACGAGAAAACGCGCGCCATCGAGATTTTAAGAGGGCGGCCCTACACGCCCGACGGCAGCGAGATGAGGCCTTCCGGCGGCGCCGCCGAGACGGCCGTGACCTCCCCGGCTGCCGTCTCGATTGACGGGGTAAGGGTGAGCCTTAAGGCTTACAATATCCGAGGCAACACATACTTTAGGCTGCGCGACCTTGGCGCGGCGATCGGCTTTAATGTTGACTACGGCGAGGCGGAAAACGCCGTTTTCATCGACACCGGCGCGGCCGGCTAGGCCGCTCTGGCGTATAAAGAGTATCAGAGGGAGAGTGAACGGGGCGCTGTGAGAGCGCCTCCGTTCGTTTTATGGACAGCGCGGGCGGAAAGTACGGCAAGGGCGGGGAAAAAGCCCTGTGTTGCCACCGATTGCATGGGCATGGTATAATAAACTAAATATCCCCTGGCGGAAATAAGCGCGCGAAAGAGCGCGGCGGAGGCGGACGATGATTATACTCGGCATCGACCCGGGCATCGCGACGGTCGGTTTCGGCATTATAAAGGCCCAGGGCAGCGGGCAGTCCCTCGTGCGCTGCGGCGTCATCCGGACGGAGGCGGGGCAGCGCCTTTCGCTGCGCCTAAAGCAGATCCACAGCGACGTGACGGAGCTGATCGAGGCGTTCCGGCCCGACGCCATCGCCGTGGAGGAGATCTTTTTCAATACAAACCAGACGACGGGCATCTCCGTCGCGCAGGGGCGCGGCGTGATTCTCCTCGCGGGGGAGCAGAAAGGCGTCCCCCTGTTTGAATACACGCCGCTGCAGGTCAAGCAGACGGTGACGGGATACGGCCGCGCGGAGAAGAGACAGGTGATGGAGATGGTCCGGCGCCTTCTAGGCCTGAACGTAATCCCGCAGCCGGACGACGCGGCGGACGCGCTCGCCGTCGCCATCTGCCACGCCCGCGCCGCAACGTCGCTTCTCAGCCAGCTTGGAGGGAATGTATGTTCTACTATTTAGAAGGGACCGTCGCCGCGATGGAGCCGTCTCTCGCCGTCATCGACGTCGGCGGCGTGGGGTACGCCTGCCACACGAGCGCGAGCACCCTCGCGCGGCTTGAGCTCGGCAAAAAGGCGCGGCTGTACACGTACTGCCACATCAAGGAAGACGCGTTCGACCTCTACGGGTTTTACGACTTGAGCGAAAAACGCTTTTTCGAGCAGCTGCTGACCGTCTCGGGCGTCGGCCCCAAGGCGGCGCTGTCCATTTTGTCCTCGGGGACGCCGGAGATGCTCGCCCTTGCCATCGTCAGCGAAGACGAGCGGGCGCTCATGGGCGCCGCCGGCGTCGGCAGGAAGCTCGCCCAGCGCGTGATTTTGGAGCTTAAGGACAAAATCGCAAAAAGCGCCGTGCAGAAGAAGGGCGCGGAGATCGAGCCGATGCCCGTCACGGGCGGCGTGGAGAAGGTGCGGGAGGCCTCCGAGGCCCTCGCCGTGCTGGGCTACAGCCAGCAGGAGATCGCCGCGGCGCTCAAAAAGCTCGACCTGCAGGCGATGACGGTGGAAGACATCGTCCGCGAAGTGCTCAAAAGCAGCCTGAAATGACCATGACGCCGCAGTGCGCGCTGCGGCCTTTTCGCGACAACCGGCACGGAAGGAAGTGACATAAGGTGCCCATCGAATTTAGCGACCGGCGCGGGGAGGACGGGATGCTGCTCACGGCGGCGCAGCTTGACGAAGACGCCGCCGAGACGACGCTGCGCCCGAAAACCCTGCGCGAGTATATCGGGCAGGAGAAGGTGCGGGAAAACCTCGCCGTCTTCATCGAGAGCGCGCGGCGGCGCGGCGAGCCGCTCGACCACGTCCTCCTGCACGGCCCGCCGGGGCTCGGGAAGACGACGCTCGCCGCCATCATCGCCAACGAAATGGGCGGCACGCTCCGCAAGACGTCCGGCCCGGCCATCGAAAAGCCGAAGGACCTCGCGGCGCTGCTCACCAATCTCAATGAAAACGATATACTGTTTATTGACGAGATTCACCGCTTAAACCGCGCCGTGGAGGAAATCCTCTACCCGGCCATGGAGGATAAGCAGATTGACATCATCATCGGGCAGGGCCCGGCGGCGACGTCGATCTGCCTTGAGCTGAAGAATTTCACCCTCGTCGGCGCCACGACGCGCTCCGGCCAGCTCTCCTCGCCGCTGCGGGACCGGTTCGGCATCGACCTTAAGCTGGAGCTGTACACGCCCGAAGAGCTCCAGCGCATCGTGCTGCGCTCGGCGCGCCTTCTGGAGATCCCGACGGAGCCGGAGGGCGCGATGGAAATCGCAAAGCGCAGCCGCGGCACGCCGCGCATCGCCAACCGCCTGCTCAGGCGCGTGCGGGACTTCGCGGAAGTGAGGGGCAACGGCGTCATCACCGCGGAGATTGCGGACAAGGCGCTGTCCATGCTGGGAGTTGACAAGCTGGGCCTCGACGCGGTGGACAGGCGGCTGCTTTCCAGCATCATCACGCACTACGACGGCGGCCCCGTGGGCCTTGAGACGCTCGCCGCCACCGTGAACGAAGAGCCGGTGACGATTGAGGACGTCTACGAGCCGTACCTCATGCAGCAGGGCTTCCTCACGCGCACGCCCCGCGGCCGGTGCGTCACGCGCAAGGCGTACGAGCACTTGGGGCTCAATGCCTTCGGGCAGGCGGGGGAGCAGCTGAGCCTCTGACCTTATCACACTGAATTTTTAGTTTAAGGACTGATTGACAGCGAATGGGTAAATATTTCGGAACGGATGGAATCCGCGGCATCGTCAACGAATCCCTCGACGCCATGCTGGCCTTTAAAATCGGCTGCGCCGCCGCCACGCTCCTGACGGAAAACGCGCAGCCGGGCGGCAAAAAGCCGCTTATTCTCATCGGGAAGGACACGCGCATCTCCTCGGATATGCTGGAAGCGTCCCTCATCGCCGGCATCTGCTCGTCGGGGGCGGACGTCATGCCTCTGGGCGTTATGCCGACGCCGGCCGTGGCGTACCTTACGGTGCGCGAGAAGGCGGATTTGGGCATCGTCATATCCGCCTCGCACAACCCCTTTGAGCACAACGGCATCAAAATTTTCGGCGGCGGCGGGTTTAAGCTCCCCGACGCCCTCGAGGAGCGCATCGAGCGCATCATCGACGGGCAGGAGCCGTGCGTCCTTAAAACGCACGGCGAAATCGGCCGCGTCCGGCCGGACGACGGCCGCATGCTTCAAACCTACATCGACTACCTCGCCTCCGCCGCGGAGTGCGACGTGTCGGGACTGCGCATCGCCGTCGACTGCGCCAACGGCGCGGCGTCCGTGACGGCGCGGCGCCTGTTTGAAAAGCTGGGCGTGGAGTGCGCCGTCCTGTGCGACCAGCCCGACGGCGTGAACATCAACGACGGCTGCGGCTCGACGCACATCGAGCGCCTTTCCGCCTTCGTCCGCGAGGGCGGGTACGACCTCGGCTTCGCCTTCGACGGCGACGCCGACCGCTGCCTCGTCGTGGACGAGACGGGCGCCGTGGTGGACGGCGACCGCATGATGAGCGTCCTCGGCCTCGCGATGAAAAGGAGCGGGCGGCTGAAAAACGACCGCATCGTGGCGACGGTGATGAGCAACATGGGCTTTCACGCCTTCGCCAGGGAGCACGGCATTACCCTCGAGTGCGCCGCCGTGGGCGACCGCAACGTCCTCGAGCGGATGCTCGAGTGCGGCGCCGTGCTGGGGGGCGAGCAGTCGGGCCACATCATCTTCCTCGACAGCGCCACGACGGGCGACGGGCAGCTTGCCGCCGTGAAGTTCCT
>JAAYMC010000138.1 GCA_012521555.1 Clostridiales bacterium | reverse complement strand
TACATCGCGCCGCCGACGGCGGGCGATAAAAGCGCATCTGCCATGTGCATGGTAAATCCTCCTTTGAACCAAGCTTACAGCTCAAGTATAGGGCGGCAGATCCTCCCTCACAAGCTCCCCGGGGGGAAAGCGGAAGTTCCAATAAAATTATAAGAAGTGCGAAAGGAAATACAAAAACGAGCGCCGGAATATCCCCCTGCCGGGGATATGTCCGGTCTTATTATGCCGCATTGGCGGGTGGATATAAAAAAGAAGACCCGTGCAGGTCTTCTTTCAGGACGGTCGATAGAACGCGGCTGAGCGTAAGTATATTTTTAAAAGGATGCGAGCGCTATTCCTGCCCCTCCAGCGCGGCGAAAAAGTCGGATTCACGCATAATAAGAATGCCAAACCCTTTTTCCTGAAGCTCGAGGGCCTTTTTCACCTTCGTCCCGTAGTTTCCGGCGCACCACGCGCTGCTGCCCTGGCCGCCGACAAGGAGAATATCCGTCTTTTTTGAGACGCTGGCACAAATTCTCGCGCCGAGAGAAATCAGCTTTTCTGCGACAGAAGACTTGCTGCCGCAGTCAAACTCGCCGGTCAGGCACACGTTTTTCCCCCTGATGTCAAGAGCGCCGCAATGGCAGGCGCTCTCGCCCACCGGGTCCGTCACCTGTTTGAAAAGGCGAAGCATTGCGTCAAGCTCGCTTTGCGAAAGCACCCCGTCGGCCAAAGCGCCGGAGAGAATGGAATAGATCTTGTCGTAAGGGTAATTGCCCTTTAAGGCGGCATTGTCGTCCATCCATTTCTGAAGATACTCTACTTCGGCCTTCGTCAACACGTTGTCGCTTGTCATGCCCGACAGGATGCCGCTGAGCACCAGGAGGGCCTGGTTGTCCGCGCTCAGGCGTACGGGCATGCGGGCGGGGGCAGGGGGGACGCGCTTGTCAAGCCGGTACGACCTTATGTAGCGGTTTAAGTCCGCGCCGGCCTTGAGCAGCCGGCACAGGAGCTTTGCCGTGGCCCAGCTGTCGCTGCCGGCGTGATGGTGGTCAAGCGGGATGCCGAACCACTCGCAAAGCGTCGAAAGCCGGTGGTTTTCAATATCCCGAATGAGAGCCCGGGACATGGTCAGCGTGTCGACGTAGTAGACCAGGGATTCGTTTATCCCGTACGCCTGCAGCGTTTTCTGCAAAACGCACAGGTCAAACCGCGCATTGTGCGCCGCGACGAGATTTTTCCGGAACAGAGGGCCAATCGTCCCCCATATTTCAGGGAATATCGGCGCGTCGCCGACGTCCGACGGCGTGATGCCGTGGATTTGAATATTCCTGTAGTCAAACGCGCACTCCGGATTGACGAGAGAATACATTGACCGCGCGATGTCGCCATTTTCAACAATGGTGACGCCGATCGAGCATATCCTGTCATTTTTGAAATTCGGCGTTTCAACGTCGAAAACGACGATCCTGTCCACGCGCTCACCCCCGCCATTTATGCGCAGCACTGCTTTTTCCGCAGTGCTGCTCTTTTTTCCGGACGAAACATAAACTGGATATGGGAAAGTTTCGTTTCACTGATTATATTACAGAAATTTACATTGTACAACAGCTTTTATATATTGCAAAACTGCCCTTGTGTTTTGCGTCAGTTTCTTATATAGTTTTACTATACTGGAAAATCGTTCATGAAAGCTGAAAGGTGAGGCGCGGGCTATGAAAAAAGCTGTTTTTGCTTTCTGCATGGCGCTCTTGCTGGTTCTCGCCGGATGCGGCAAGGGCTCGAAGCAACTCCCTCCTGAATCGCCGTCTCAGACCGGCGGGGAAAACGGACAAATCCCTTCGGAATCGCCGATTCAGACCGGCGGGGGGAATGAACAGATTCCGCCGGAGACAACGCCTGATACCGGCGAGGCATCGCCTGATACAGCGCCCGAAGATGAACAGGACCCCGCCGTAATAACGCCCGCTCCCGCAAAACTCACCGTAACCGACTTAAAAGACTTCCTCGACGCGCTTGACCTGAGCGGCGCGAGCCTGACTTATCGCAACGAAAGGGAAGAAGCGTCCTGCCCCGCCGGAGCCGCCATCCGCGCGGAACGCTACGTCGAAGAAATAAAAAGCCTGGCGTTCGAGGCGTTTTCTCTCCCTGTGCGGTGGAAAGAAAGTGACGCCTTTTTCGTACGGCTTGAGGCTCCCGGGGGGACCCTCGTTGCGCCCCAAAGTGCAGACGGCGATAACCGCCTTGTGCGTCTGACGACGGACAAAGGCGAAGGCTGGTTCATTCTGCCCTATGAGCAGGACGAATACAGGTTTTACTGGCAGATTTACAGCCTCTTTTTCTCCTGGTTTGAGGAGGCGAAGGCCGCGTTTCTCTACAGCGGGGAGGGGACGCCCCTGACGCCGGCGGAACTGGTCTTTTTCCGGGAGTACACCGCGGCTTCGTGGGAAGAGTATGACGCGAAATGGGATATGTATTTTATTCAGGCCACGGAAATCAGCTGTTTTTTCACCTCGCATTACAGCGACCCGCGCGACCTGGACCTCAATGCGTTCCTTGCCTATTGCCCCGGCCGCAGGACTCTTGAAATAGGGAACGAAGAAGACGAAGAGGAATGGCTGCTTGTCTATAAGGTGAGTCTGCGCAGCGGTGAGGAGATCCCCTTCAAGACGCTCGGCGAACTGCCTGTTCCCGTCCACAGCTACCGGCGGGAGGATATTAACGCAATCCTGATGAAGTACGCGGGAGTTACGCTGGAGGACATGAGCACGGACTGGACGGAAAAGGCACTGTATGTTCCGGAAACGGATTGCTTCTATACCTTCACCAGCGACTTTGGCCCCGGCACCTTCGTTCCCTGCTACGGCGAGAAGAACGGCGACATCGTCACACTCTGGTCGTCTCCCTACTACGGATTTGACGCGAGCAGGCTGACGCTGCAAAAAAGCGGGGAGGGCTGGCGCATTGTTTCCCATGAAGTTGCGGCGGACTGGTGATATAATGGAAGGAAGGAAAGTAGCCTGCGGGGGATACCCGGCAGGCTGGAAGCTGCCGGAACAAGCGAATAGTACAAAAGGCAGCGCCACTGGCGAAGCTTTTGATTTTTAGATGTAGGATTTAAGCGCAGGTTTAATATCGCGCCATTAAATAAGGAGGGCTCTCAATGTACGAGTTCAGGCCGGTCACCGACCGTATATGGAAAATGCGCGAGCGCATCCGGGACCGCGTGATCCACTGCGACGCCGAGCGCGCCCTGATCATCACGGAGGCAAGCAAAAAGTACGAAAACATTGTCCCGATCATCAAGCGCCCGTTGATGTTCCAGGAAATCGCCAAAAAAATCACCACGCTGGTGGACGACGACGAGATTATCGTGGGCAGCAAGGGCCCGTACTTCTTCTCCAGCCCCGCGTATCCCGAGTGGGGGCGTACGAGCGAATGGATTACAAGCGCCGTCCGCAGAGGCGAGTGGACCCTCCGCGAGGACGGGCTCTACCACAACCCGGACAGCGAGCAGGTCAGAATGTGCATCAGCGAGGAAGAATGCCAGGCGCTGGAGAGCATTCAGGATTACTGGAGAGGCCGAACCATCGGCGCCACCGCCGACGCCTGGCAGCCCGAAGGCTTCGACGAGCTTGTGCGGCTGGGCGTTTGCGATTACGGCGACCGCAGCGGGACGGGCCTGATCGGCCTTTCCGCCGGCCACCTCGTCGCCGGCTATCCGAAGATCCTGAAGGTGGGCTACAAGGCCATCTGGCAGGAGGCGACCGACTGGATCAACAGCCACCGCGGCAACCTGATGGGCGAGGATATGGACAAATACATGTTCTATAAGTCGGCGCAGATTGCGGCTGAGTCGGCGATGATCTTCGTCAAACGCTACGCCGACGCCGTCGCGGCCAAGGCGGCCGAGTGCAAGGACCCGAAGCGCAAGGCGGAGCTGGAGTTCATGGCGGACGGCCTTTTGAACCTGTCGGAAAACCCGGCGAGGAACTTCTGGGAGGCCTGCCAGGGCGTCGTCATGTACCAGCTGCTCATCACCCTTGAGACACTGTTCCCGTCGCCGTCCCTGGGCCGTTTTGACCAGTACACCTGGCCCTACCTGAAGAAGGACCTCGAGGAAGGCCGACTTACCATGGAGCAGGCTCAGGAGATTGTGGACGCGTTCTTCCTGAAAATCAACTGCTTC
Organism: Clostridiales bacterium; assembly: GCA_012521555.1. Classification (GTDB taxonomy): domain Bacteria; phylum Bacillota; class Clostridia; order Oscillospirales; family Oscillospiraceae; genus Sporobacter. Next base: position 326 of record JAAYMC010000138.1, on the reverse strand, counting down.
TACAGCGCCGCGCCGTCAAAGCTCGTGACCATCACCGGCGCCGGCAACACCTACCAGCACACGACGCTGGGCGGCGTCGACCCCGACACCGGCGAGGACGCCACGAACCCGGTCACCTATATGGTCCTGGAGACAATCGGGCGGCTGAAGCTCCATGACCCCACCATCTCCCTGCGCTTTAATAAAAACAGCCCCGACAAGCTCTGGGAGTGCGCCATCGCGACAACAAGGCTTGTCGGAGGGCTGCCGCTGTACCAGAACGACGAGGTCATCATCCCCACCGTCATGGCGGAACGCGGCTTCGACCTGCACGACGCGCGCGATTA
>JAAYMC010000137.1 GCA_012521555.1 Clostridiales bacterium | reverse complement strand
TGCGGCGTCCGCCGGTCTGGGCGCGGGCGGCGTTTTCTGCGCCTTATCGGGCGGCGCGGCGCCGCTGCCCGCTTCCTGCCGCGCCTTGAGCGAGGACGGGCTTGGCAGGCGGGTGGTTTCCTCTTTCCGCCGCTCCTCATACATCATTTGCAGCGTTTCGCGGCGGCGCATCTCATTTTCGTGCTGCGTCCTGTTGTACATGACGACGATATATGTATATGTGCCGACGATGACGGCAAGCAGCGCAAAGCCGAGGAGGACCCACTTGTTCGTGACGGCGCGCCTCAGCTCGTCCCGGAAGAACGCCTTGCGGTCCATCCTCACGCTCTGCTCGGCGACGAGGGGCACCTTAAACTCCTCGCGCCCGGGGATGCGCACCGTCATGGCGCCGAGAACGTCCCCCCGCGAGACGGGTGCGGTGATGGTGTTGTTTTCCCCCCGCCCGCTTAAGGTGACGGTATACTTGATGTCCCTGTCGGAGATCGAGTTGGGCAGGAGCAGGCGGACCGTCTCCGCCGGGCTTAAGTCGACCTTGTCGCGGTCCAAACCGTAATCGACGGGCATCGTCGCCACGATGCGGTGCTCCATCGTCACGTTGCGCCATGAAAACGACTGCTGGGCCCAGTCGTAAAGCCGCGCCGTCTCGGTGTAGCTCTCAATGAGGAGGCTCTGCCCCGGACGCTCCACGCCCGCGGCTCCGATGACGGCCGCAAACAGCTTCATGCTGCCCGACTGCATGGCGGAGACGAAGCTGTAGCCGCCATCCGGGAGATGCGAATCGCCCTTCCCGGCAATCAGGCCGGGGTAATAGTACTCCGAATCCTTGTACATGGGCAGGCTTGCGTTGCTGATGGTGCGCCCGGGGTGCTGCTCCGTCGCGGCGGTGGTGTGGGAAAGCGTCTGCGCGATGCTCAGGAAGAGCGCGTTTTCCACGGCGGCGCTGAAGATGATGACCTGGTCGCGCGCCGTCGTATACTGCTCCAAGTAGCGCTGCCCGGACGGGTCGGCAAACACCGTGCCGGTGCAGCCGAGCGACTTGGCGCGGGCATTCATGAGCTTGACAAATTCGCTCACGCTGCCGCCGACCGCGTCGGCGATGATATAGCACGCCTCGGCGCCTTCCGTCCAGAGGAAGGCCGTGTAAAGGAGGTCCGAAAAGCGCAGGACCTCTCCCGGCGCGTAGTAATCCGGGTTTTCGCCGAGATATTCGAGCACATCGTTGGAAACCGTCACGCTCTGGTGCAGGCGCATCTCCCCGCGCCCGATGGCCTCGGCGGCGAGGAGAAGCGTCATCACTCTGTTCAGCGAACCGGGGTGAACGGGCTCGTCCGCGTCCTTCTCATAGAGAAACTGGCCCGAGTTCTTCTCGTACAAAACGGCCGTCTGAGCGCGTACCTCGAACGCCTCCCCGTTTTCGGCGCGCGCTGAAGGCGTGCAGGGAATCAAAACCGCACAAATCACGGCGATACTTATGAAAAATGACAAAAATATTCTCATATGATTCCCCCGCAAAGTATGGTATACTATCCACAGAGTTTTCCAGTATTTATCTTCATCCGATGCAAAAGCGCCGTTTTGCGCTCATATATAGGCGGGCGCGCCGGATTCGTCAAATTACTCGAAGTGCGAAGGGATTAAATGCTGCGATTTGGCTTTTTGACATAAGTATACCAGACGGTTTGTCCCGAGACAAGAATCCGCGCCGCCTTTTGCCTCTCTTTTAGACGTTTTTCTCAAAGGAGCACGATATGAAAAACCTCTCGCGCACGGAAAAAGCCGCTATCTGCCTCACGCTGCTCTTTCTCGCCTTTACGGCGGGCTATTTCGTCGGGAAAAGCACGGCGTCGACCGTGATTACGTTTGCCGGGCCGGAAGCGCCGCAGCTTGCCGCGCCAGACAGTGCGCCGGCATCGCCTGACTCTACGCAGCCATCTCTCTCCGGCGCTAAGCCGCTGGCTTTGCCGGGGAATTCAGATTCCAAAGAGGCGCCATCCGGCGGGCGCGTGAATATCAACACGGCGACGAAGGAAGAGCTTGAAACGCTGCCCGGAATAGGCCCGGCGCTTGCGCAGAGGATTATCGACTACCGCCAGCAGCACGGGCCCTTTGAGACGCCGGCGGACATCATGGACGTCTCCGGCATCGGGGAAAAGAAATTTAACGCGATTCGAGACATGATAACTACGGGAGGATGATGGCACACTATGAAGATTCTTGTCGTTGACGATGAACAGCTCCTTGTGAAAGGCATCAAGTTCAACCTCGAGACGGAAGGTTACCAAGTCGAAACCGCGTTTGACGGCGAGGAGGCCGTCGAACGGGCGCGCACGGGTAATTTCGACCTCATCATCCTCGACGTGATGATGCCGAAGCTCAGCGGGCTTGAGGCATGCATGCGCATCCGCGAGTTTTCGACCGTCCCGATTATCATGCTCACCGCGCGCAGCGAGGACGTGGACAAAATCCTCGGCTTCGAGTACGGGGCGGACGATTACGTCACAAAGCCCTTCAATATCATCGAGCTCAAGGCGCGCATCCGCGCGCTGCTGCGGCGCAGCGCGCTCACGAACCAGTCGAGCGCCAGCGACAACATCATCACCATCGGCCACATCACGCTTGACACGCACAAGCGCACGGCGAAGAAGGACGGCGTGCCCGTCGAGCTGACCGCGAAGGAGTTTGACGTCATCGAGCTGCTCGCGCGCAACCCGGACAGGGTCTACAGCCGCGAAAGCCTGCTCAACCTGATCTGGGGATACGACTATCAGGGCGATATCCGCACGGTGGACGTCCACGTGCGCCGGCTGCGCGAAAAGCTCGAGCGCAACCCCGCCTCCCCCGAGCGCATCATGACGAAGTGGGGTGTTGGCTATTACATCAAGAGCTAAGCCCCGGCGCATCGGGTTTCTCACGAGCATCAAGACGAAATTCGCGCTGATGTACTTTTCCGTCATCGCCATCGTCCTGGTGCTCATGAACACCTACTTTCTCACGGCGTCGCGGGACGTGATCTTCGCGTCGAAGCAGTCGTTTATCCAAAGCCAGTCCGGCACCATCGCCGCCAACCTCTCGGACGTGTTCACAACCCTCACGTACGAGGGCGTAAGCCAGATTATCGCGCGCCTTGACCTCAAGGGCGTCACGCACGTGACCGTCACGGGCGCGGACGCCGAGCCGATCTACGACGTCGCCATCGGGGGCGACAGCCCCGACGGCGGCTATAACCCGGACGACGCGCACCTGGCCCTCCAGGGGAACACCATCTTTGTCTCCCGCTTTTCGGACGGGTCGTTTTCGTCGTGCGCCTACACGCCCATAACGGGCAAGGATTCGGGGCTCATCGGCGTCGTCTACGTGCACGAGTACGACCCCGAGCAGGGGCAGATTCTCATCGGGCTGCAGAGCACCATCAAGAACATCTCGCTTGTCATCCTCTTCCTGTCGATTGTGATGGTCGTCTTCATGATCTGGACGATCGTCAACCGCATCACGTCCGTCCTCAAGGCGATTGAGTCGGTGCGGGAGGGCGAGTACAACTACCGCATCACCATCAAGGGGAAGGACGAGCTGGCCCTCCTGGGGGACGAGTTTAACAGCCTGACAAGCCGCCTGCATGAGACGGAGGAAATCCGCCGCCGTTTCGTGGCCGACGCGTCCCACGAGCTGAAAACGCCCCTCGCCTCCATCCGGCTCCTTACGGACAGCATCCTGCAAAACGAAAACATGGATATGGCGACGGTTCGGGAGTTCATCGCCGACATCGGCTCCGAGGCCGAGAGATTGTCCCGCATCACGGCCAAGCTCATGACCCTCGCGCGGCTTGACTCGAAGCTCTCGAAGGAGTACAGCAGCGTCGACATGGGCGACGTTGTCCGCCGCTCTTTGCGCATGCTCCGCCCGCTGGCCGAGTCGAGCACCGTCACGCTCCACTCAGACCTCCAGCCGGGCTGCGTCGTCGACGCGCTGGAGGACGACATCCACCACGTCGTGTTCAACCTCGTGGAAAACGCCATCAAGTACAACCGCCCGGGGGGCGACGTGTTCGTCCGCCTGTCGCGCGCCGACGGGTTTATAGACCTCATCGTGGAGGACACGGGCATCGGCGTGCCCGAGGACGACCTGCCCTATATCTTCGACCGCTTCTACCGCGTGGACAAGGCCCGCTCGCGCGTCTCCGGCGGCAGCGGTCTGGGACTGTCCATCGTCCGCGAAACGGTCCTGGAATACGGCGGCACCATCGAGGCGCAGCACCGCCGCGGCGGCGGCATGGTTTTCCGCGTCAGCTTCCCGGCCAGCGCGCGGGCGGCCGCCGCAAGCGCGCGCACCGGACTGCCGGATAGCGAGACGGCGGGCAGCGCCGGGCCGGACAGCCCGTCAGGCAGCGCGCTGAAAAAGGAGCCGTAAAGACGGCGCGTCAGCGCCATCGCGCCATGCGCCGCAGGCAAAATAATACTATATACATCCGACATCACATTGAGTTGGTGAATACATGGCCAAAAACTCAGCCGCATCTTTTCTCCTGCGCTTTTCACACGGGGCCAAGCGCTATTTCGCGCTTGCCCTCGTTTTGACGTGCGGCGGCATCGTGTTCTCATTCGTGCTGCCGCTCATCGTCGGCTATACCGTCGATACGGTCATCGGCGCGAAGGAACCGAACCTTCCGCCGTTTCTTCTTAAGTGGCTGCCGCAAGGCGGCGGCGAGTTATCGAAAAGCCTTCTCGAATGCACCCTCGCCGTGCTCCTGTGCGCGCTCCTTTCGGGCGTGCTGACGTTTTTCGCCCGCGTGTGCCTGGCCACGGGCACGGAGCGGCTGACCCGCTCCCTGCGGGATACGCTCTTTGACCACATCCAGAAGCTGCCCTTCAAGTGGCACACCGAAAACAGGACGGGCGACATCATCCAGCGCTGCACGCAGGACGTGAGCATGGTGCAGCGGTTCGTGGCGCAGCAGCTCATTGAAATCATGCGTATCCTGCTGCTCGTGGCGGTCGCCGTTATCATCATGTTCCAGCTCAACACGATCCTCGCCATCATCGCCACGGCGTACGTCCCCGTCGTCCTGACGTACTCCCTGCTCTTTTACTCAAGCGTCGCGAGCGAATTTCTCGCCTGCGACGAGGCGGAGGGGGAGCTTATGGTGCACATCCAGGAAAACCTCACGGGCGTGCGCGTCGTGCGGGCCTTCGGGCGGGAGCGGTACGAACTGGACAAGTTCGACGAAAAAAACGAGGTGTTTATAAACCGCTGGATCAAGCTCGGCGACACGCTCGGGTGGTTTTTCACCATCGGGGACGTGTTCTCCTCCAGCCTCCTGCTCGTCATCTGCGCCGTCGGCGCCGTGCTGTGCGTGCGCGGGACGGTGACGCTCGGCACGTTCCTCGTCTTCCTCAGCTACGCCGCGACGCTGGCGTGGCCGGTGCGCATGCTCGGGCGCATCCTCTCGGAAGTGAGCAAAACGACCGTCTCAATCGCCCGGCTCGACGAAATCCTGCGCGCCGAGCCGGAGACGGAAAAGGAAGGCGCCTTAAGGCCCCCGCTTGACGGGGACATCGTGTTTGAAAACGTCTCCTTCGCCTACGGCGAGCAGGAAGTGCTCCGGAACGTGAGCTTTACCATCGAGCGCGGCACGACGCTCGGCATCCTCGGCGCGACGGGCTCCGGCAAATCGTCGCTGACGTACCTGCTCAACCGCCTGTTCGACCTTGAGCCCGGCTGCGGGCGCATCACCATCGGCGGCGTCGACATCCGCGACATCGACCGCTTCTACCTGCGCCGCAACGTCGGCCTCGTGCTGCAGGACCCGTTTTTGTTCTCCCGCACCATCATGGAAAACATCGACATCGCCGCGCGCTCCGGCGACCTTGAGCGCGTGCGCGAGAAAGCGGCCGTCGCCGCGGTGGACGAGGCCGTCATAGCCATGCCGAAGCAGTACGACACGCTCGTGGGCGAGCGCGGCGTGACGCTCTCCGGCGGCCAGAAACAGCGCATCGCCATCGCCCGCACCTTAATGCTCGACGCGCCGATTATGATTTTCGACGACTCCATGTCCAGCCTCGACGCGGAAACGGACGCGCGCATCCGTAAGGCGCTGCGCGAACACGCCAGGGGCGCTACCGTCATCCTCATCTCCCACCGCATCTCCACGCTGATGCTGTGCGACAAAATCATCGTCCTCGAGGACGGGCGCATCGCGGACTGCGGCACGCACGAAGAGCTTATCTCGCGCCCCGGCCTTTACCGCCGCGTCTACGACCTGCAGACGGACAGCGGAGAGGAGGGCGAGAAATGAACCGCACAGAAGAGTCGGCCCGCCTGAGCCTTTCCGTCTGGAAGCGCCTGCTCCCCTACATGAAGAGCGTGAGGCGCCACTTTATCATGGCGCTTGTGCTGATGATTGTCTCAGCCCTTATCTCATCCGCCTACCCGGTGTTTACGGCCTTTGCCGTGAGCGCCTTTATCGAGCCCGGGCAGCTTAAAGGACTGCCCCTTTTCGTCGTGGCCTACTTTGCGGCCATCCTCGTCGACGGCGCCGCCTCCCTCTTTTTCTTCCGCCACTCGATGAAGGTGGAGCTGTACCTGGCCAAAGACATCCGCCGCAAGGCGTTCGTGCACCTGCAGGAGCTGTCCATCCCCTTCTTCAATAAGACGAGCGTGGGGTACCTGCTCGCCCGCGTCATGTCGGACGTCGACCGCATCAGCTCCGTCATCGCGTGGGGCATGACGCACGCGCTCTGGAACGTCGGCTACGTCGTCGGCGCCTTCGTGTATATGTTCATCCTCAAGCCCTCCCTCGCACTCATGCTTTTGGCCTACGTGCCGGTCATCACGGCCGTCGTGTGGTTCTTCCAGTCGAAGATTATCCGCGTGCAGCGGAAGGTGCGCGAGGTCAACTCCGAAATCACCGGCGCGTACAACGAGGGCATCACCGGCGCGAAGGTGACGAAAACCCTCGTGATTGAGGACGTGATGGCGCGCGAGTTTTCCGCCGTCACGCAGAAAATGTACCGCTATTCCATCCGCTCATCGCGCCTTGCCGCCTTCCTCACGCCGCTCATGTCCATCGCCGGCGCCGCCGCCGTCGGCACGGTGCTGTACAAGGGCGGCCTGCTGGTGGGCGAGCAGCTCATGGACTTTGGCGTGCTCAGCGCCCTGATCACCTACGCCCTCGGCATCGTCGAGCCCATCGTGCAGCTTGTGGGCATGCTGGAGAACGTCATCGTGGCGCAGGTGGGCATCGAGCGCGTCACGGCGCTCATCGACGAGCCCGTCACCGTCGCGGACACGCCGGAAGTCATTGAAAAATACGGCGACGTGTTCAATCCCAAAAAGGAAAACTGGGAGCCTATCCGCGGCGACATCACCTTTGAGAACGTCTCCTTCCGCTACCCCGACGGGGACGAAGACGTGCTGCACGACTTTAACCTCCACATCCCGGCGGGGACGACCGTCGCCATCGTCGGGGAGACGGGCGCGGGGAAATCGACGCTCGTCAACCTCGCCTGCCGCTTCTTCGAGCCGACGAAGGGGCGCGTGCTCATCGACGGGAAGGACAGCCGCTTAAGGAGCACCCTCTGGCTCCACTCCTCACTCGGCTACGTTTTGCAGACGCCGTTCCTCTTCTCCGGCACCGTCATGGAAAACATCCGGTACGGGCGGCTTGACGCCACCGACGAGGAAGTCATCGCCGCGGCAAAGCTCGTCTCGGCGGACGTCGTCGTCGCGCGGCTGCCGAAGGGGTACGACGAGCCCGTCGGCGAAGGGGGCGACCGCCTGTCCGCCGGCGAAAAGCAGCTTATTTCCCTCGCCCGCGCCGTCCTCGCCGACCCGCCCATCTTCGTCCTCGACGAGGCGACCGCGAGCGTCGACACGGAGACGGAAAAGCTCATCCAAAACGCCATCTCCCGCGTGCTCAAGGGGCGCACGTCCTTCATCATCGCCCACCGCCTGTCGACAATCCGGGACGCCGACCTCATCCTCGTCGTCGACAAGGGGCGCATCGTCGAGAAGGGCACGCACGCAGAGCTCCTCCGCAAGGGCGGGCGGTACGCCGCCCTCTGCCGCGCGATGCAGCTGCGCGAGGAGAAGTTTTCCGTGCCGGAGCTGGAAGAATAAAGCAAAAACCCCAATCGGCAAAGTTCCGATTGGGGTTTGTTTTCGTATTGTGCGCGTTGCGCCTGCCCATAAAATTAAATATGGGATTGCTTAGCCGCCGCGCGGCGGCTTTGCACTTCCAAAGCGCCTTTTAAGGCGGGAACATCTGAATGGTTTCCGCTTCAGCGCCGCCCTGGCCGTTCAAACCTGAGCGGCGCCGCTTCCGGCGCGCCTAGATGGCCTCCTGCGCCGGAGCGACGAGGCGCTCGCCGACTTTCACGATGTCGCCCGCGCCGACGGTGAGGATAATATCCCCCTCCCGCGCCATGGCGCGCAGGGCTGCCTCTATCTCGTCGAAGGTCGCGCAATAGCGCGCGTTCGGCAGCTTGTCGGCCAGCTCCTTAGACGAGATGCCGATGGTGTTTTTCTCGCGGGCGGCGTAAATCTCCGCCAGCAGCACGACGTCCGGCCGGCGAAGCTGCGCGAGGAAATCGTCGAACAGCTTGTATGTGCGGGTGTACGTGTGCGGCTGGAAGACGAGAATGGTGCGCCGGTACGGCATCGCCGCGACGGCGTCGAGTAGCGCCTTAAGCTCGGACGGGTGGTGCGCGTAATCGTCGTACACGCGCGCGCCGTTAAAGACGCCCTTGTACTCAAACCGCCGCCCGGCCCCGTAGAAGCTCGCCAGCCCCTCCTCAACGGCCCGGCCCGGCACGCCGGCGTGGTACGCCGCGGCAATCGCGGCAAGGGCGTTCATCACGTTGTGCCGCCCCGGGACGTGGAGCGTCACGTGGCAGTACAGCTTGCCGCGCACGAGGACGTCAAACTCCGAGCCCGTCTCGTAATACGCAACCGCCTGCGCGCGCACGTCCGCCCCCTCGCCCATCCCGAAAGTGAGGACGGGGCGCGCGATGCCGCGCATGGCGTCCACGGTGCTCTTATCGTCGGCGTTGTAGACGACGCAGCCGTGAGGCGGCACAAGCTCCGCAAACGTGCGGAAGGACTTTTTGATGTCCTCCAGATCCTTGAAGAAGTCGAGGTGGTCGGCCTCGATGTTGAGGATGACGGCGATGGTGGGCGAGAAATTGTGGAAGGAATTGTAGTACTCGCAGGACTCGAGGATAATCGTGTCCCCCTTGCCCACGCGGTACGCCGCGTTGAGGGTGGAGAGGGTGCCGCCCACCATGACGGTGGGGTCCGCCCCGGCGGCGAGGAAAATGTGGGCCGACATGGACGTCGTCGTCGTCTTCCCGTGGGTTCCCGCAATGCAGACGGCGTTTGCGTAAGCCCGCATGATGTAGCCCCACGCCTCGGCGCGCTCGAACACGGGGATGCCGGCGGCGCGGGCGGCCATGATTTCGACGTTGTCGTCCCGCACGGCGGCGGTGCGGATGATGTACGACGCGCCGCGGACCGTCTCGGGGAAATGGCCGATGGTGACCGGGATGCCGCGCGCGCGCAGCCTCTGGGTGTTCCGGCTCTCCTGGCTGTCCGAGCCGGTGATGCTGATCCCCTGGCTCCACAGCACTTCCGCCAGCGCCGACATCGACACGCCGCCGATGCCGACGAGATGGGCCCGCCCCCCGGACTTAAGACACTGCTCTAAAGCAGCAATACTCATAGAATGCACTCCTCAAATCATTATGGCGCAAGCCAATACCGCCTCCACCGCGTCGCGGGGTGAAATGCTTATATTGGGCGTCGACAGCAGTCTCAGGCTATATGCGGCGCGCGCATATAGCGATGCGCGCTTCTTTCCGCATTCGTTCATTATAACCTTCTCATGCCCCGTTTACAAGAGCGATAAGTCTCTAAATCTGTCGGATTGGCGCGGATTACAAAAATATAACGAAAAAACGCCGCATCCTCGTCGTCGAGACATGCGGCGTTTGATAGCTGCGGTATTTTTATGCGCCGATGGCTTCCTTCGCCGTCGCGCACAGAGCGGCGAACGCTTCAGGCTCGTGGATCGCCATTTCGGAGAGCATCTTTCTGTTCAGTTCGATGCCGGAAAGCTTAAGCCCATGCATGAAACGGGAATAATTCATTCCGTTGAGCTTGCACGCGGCGTTTATGCGGGTAATCCACAGCTGGCGGAAATCTCTCTTCTTGCGCTTGCGGCCGACGTAAGCGTACGTCAGGGACTTCATGACGGCCTGGTTGGCCATTCTGAAGTGCTTGGACTTGGCGCCCCAGTAGCCCTTTGCAAGCTTTAAGATTTTATTTCTCCTTTTGCGCGACATCATCGTGCCTTTCACTCTGGCCATATTGGTCTAACCTCCTTACTTGTAGGGAATCATGCGCTTGATGGCCGCCGTATTCGTCACGTCGGCGTACGTTCCCTTGCGAAGCCTTCTCTTGCGCTTCGGGGTTTTCCCGTGACCATTGAGCAGGTGGCTCTTATACGCGTGCGCGCGCTTGACTTTGCCGGACTTCGTAAGAGAAAATCTCTTCTTCGCCCCGCTGTGCGTTTTAATCTTAGGCATGGGTCGATCTCCTTCCAAAATCTAATACACCAAAATCTATGACGCGAAATACGCGAAAGTCGTATTACTTCGCTTTGGGCGAAATAAACATCGTCATAAAGCGGCCTTCGAGCTTCGGGTTTTTTTCAACGGTGCCAAACTCAGAACACTCCTCGGCAAATTTCTTGAGCAACTCTTCCCCGATGTTGGTGTGGGCCATCTCTCTGCCTCGGAACCGAACCGTGACTTTCAGCCTGTCGCCGTCCTGCAGGAAGCGCTGGGCGTTTTTAAGCTTCGTTTTAAAATCGTTGAGGCCGATGCTCGGAGACATGCGGATTTCCTTGACCTCGACGATCCGCTGGTTTTTGCGCGCTTCCTTTTCGCGCTTTGCCTGCTCGAAGCGGTATTTGCCGTAGTCCATAATCTTGCAGACAGGCGGAACGGAACGCGGCGCAATTTTCACAAGGTCGAGATCCTGTTCGTAGGCGATCTCGAGCGCCTGCGACGCCGGCATAATGCCAAGCTGAGTACCGTCCACCCCGATAAGGCGGACTTCTTTGTCACGGATCTCTTCGTTTATTTGGTAAACGTTGTTGCTGATAAGTACGCACCTCCATACATTCTAAGCCCGAAACAAAAAACGCGGCATGCAGAGCATCCGCGTACACAACAACCTAAGCCCGACAGCCATAAGCCGGCGCCCAGATCGATGTTAACCGTGGCACGCCATGGTGCGGCCAGGTGAGGACGGGGATACCGTTCTGCTTCTTTGTCCAAGTCATTATAACAGTCCCGACAAAGCTTGTCAAGACTCGTCTTATCATGTTTTTTCTCCGCATAAGCAGATTATGCATCACGCGCCGTCTTGCCAAAACTTTCCTCCCTTGCCGCGAAAACGGCGGGAGCCCCTTTATGCTATATGCTATGCGGGGGCTCCCGTCGCTGTGATTTCCCGGAGTTTTCACTTTTCCTCTCAATGGCGGGGGTTGGACATGACTTTCATAACGGCTTTCGTCACGGAAACGAGGATTTCCGTTGAGTTTTCGTAGTTGGTTGAGTCGATGCTCTCAAGCAGGGCGCCTTTCTGCGTCGTCACATACCGCGGGGGTATCTCGTTGAGCGCGAGCGCCGCGGCGTCCGACACGCAGATATCGCACCCGCATCCGCCCATCTCCGCGATGGCTTTCTTCACCTGCCGGATGACGATTTCCTCCATGACGTTGACCGGCATCCATTCGGGCGTCGTCTTTCCGATAATTTTCCCGTCGTCCATGAAAATCCTCCATTTTACCGATTTCGTCGCCAAGCCTTGTTTTTGCGCCAAATTACTGCCTCCGTTTTGCAAGAGTTTACCATATTTCTCACCGGATTTCCACCGGGAAAAGACATTTTTTGCTAACGCCTTCCCGCTCTTGTTGACCCCTTCCCCGCCGCTATGATAAAATTCCATAAGGCGGCTTTCGCGCTGCAGGCGCGGCCGCGCATGGATTCCACCGCAAAGGAGCCCTTGTATGAAAAAGATCTGCGCACTGCTCATCGCCACGCTGCTGCTCGCCTCTTTCGCCGCGTGCAAGGGGGGCGGGACCAAGGCGCCGCCCGCGCCGGAAGGGCGGACCGTCACGGACATGACGGGCCGCACGGTGACGCTCCCGGAGCAGGTCGAGCGCATCGTCGTTCTCACCGCCGGCGACTGTGAAATCCTCTACGCGCTCGGCGCGGGGGACAGAATCGTCGGCCGCGGGGAGTACTGCGACTATCCCGCGGACGTGCTGGACGTCCCGTCCGTCCAGTCGGGATACGATACGAACGTCGAGCAGATCGTCGCCTTAAAGCCGGACGTCGTCGTCATGAGCACGATGGCGCAGACAAACGAACATATTGAGTCCATCGAAAAGGTGGGCATCCCCGTCGTCGTGACGGAAGCGCCAAACCTGGGCGGCGTTTACGAGGCCATCGCCCTGCTCGGCCAGGTCGTGGGTAAAACGAGCGAGGCGGACGCGCTCATTCAGTCCATGAAAGACGCGTTTGCCGCCCTCAAGGCGAAGGTGCCCCAGCTTGATAAGAAGCCCGCCGTCTACTTTGAGGTCTCCCCGCTCCAGTACGGCCTGTGGGCGGCCGGAAGCGGTACCTTTATGGACGAGCTGGGGAATATGCTCGGCGCTGAGAACATCTTCGCGGATCTCACGGGCTGGGTCCAGGTCAGCGAGGAGCAGGTCATTCAGCGCAACCCGGACTTTATCGTCACCACGACGATGTCCTACGAAGGCTCCCCCGACCCCATTGAGGAGATCAAAAGCCGCGCCGGCTGGGAGAACATCACGGCCGTCGCCAGCGGCCGCATCCTCAACGCCGACAACGACGAAATCACGCGCCCCGGCCCGCGCCTTGCGGACGCGGCCAGGCAGCTGTTCGAGCTCCTGTACGGCGGCGCGGACTGACGCGCCTTAAGTCCCCTGTCGCGGGGCG
>JAAYMC010000136.1 GCA_012521555.1 Clostridiales bacterium | reverse complement strand
GGGGGCGCTTGAGTCCGTCGTCCTCGGCATCGGCATCAACGTCGAGCCGCCGCCGGGAGGGTTTCCGGAAGAGCTGCGCCCCATCGCCGCGCCGCTCTACGATAAAGCAGCGCCCGCCGGGATAAAAAGCCGCCTGATTGCCGCGGTACTCTCAAGGCTGAGCGATATCCTGCCGCGCCTTGAGGAAAAGCCGCACCTTGCCGAATACAAAAGGCGGATGTTCCTGACCGGGCGGGAAGTGGACGTCGTCTCAGGAGGCGAAGCCCGCCGCGCCGGAGTCCTCGGCGTTGACGACGATTTCCGCCTGCTCGTGCGGTACGACAATGGTGAGACGGACGCGCTCATGAGCGGCGAAGTGCGCGTTGTGCCGGAAAGGGGCGGGGCATGAGCGTCGGAAGATGGTGGTAACGGCGCTTTTTGCCGCCGTTTTATGCGTCATCGCGCCGCTGACAATCCCGCTGGAGCCCGTGCCGCTGTCGCTGGCGACGTTTGCGGTCTACCTCATGGGGGCGGTGCTTCATCCGGTTCAGGCGAGCGCGGCGATATTCGTCTACATCCTCCTTGGCGCCGTGGGCGCGCCCGTGTTTTCGGGCTTTACGGGCGGCGTTCAAAAGCTCCTTGGCCTTACGGGCGGGTTTATCTTCGGCTACCTGCCGTGCGCCGCGATTACATCCGTCCTGTCGCGGCGTTCGGGGGCGTGGAAGGGGCGCTATCCTCTTGCGATGCTGTGCGGGACGGCGGCGCTCTACCTTTGCGGCACGGCGTGGTTTCTCGCCGCGACGGGCTCATCTCTGAAGACGGCGCTTTTTGCGTGCGTCGTGCCCTTTCTGCCGGGGGACGCCGTCAAAATCGCTCTGGCAAGCGCGGCTGCGCCCGCTTTGAAAAAGCGGCTTGAAAGCAGCGCCGCACAATAAAAAACCGGCCGGTTGGCCGGTTTTGTTATTATAGAATCAGGCCGGAGTCGAGCATGCGGCACAAGACGGCGCTGATTTCCGCGCGTGTCATGGGATCCTGCGGGCGGAAACGAAGTGCCGTGCCGGAGAAATCGCCCGTGATGATGCCCAGGTGGTACAGCGCGAGGGCGTAGCCGTCCTGCGTGTCGGAAAACGTCGGCTCGGGGTCGAGGGGCGGCTGGGCGAGGGCGCGGGCGGCGTAGCGCGCCACGTCGGCGCGTATGATGGGCGCGTCGGGCGAGATGTTTTCATCCTCGTCCACGATGCCGTAAAAGCGGGCCTGCTCGATATAGCCGGACGCCCAGTGTTCGCCGGCGCGCGGCGGGTCGGGAAGGCCGATGGTCTTGACGATGAGCTTGATGGCCTGCCCGTACGTGACGTTATCACCCGGACGGAAGGTGCCGTCGTCAAACCCGGAGATAATGCCGTAGGACGTCAGGCGCAGGACGTAGGGGTAGTGCCAGTCGGACGGGCTGACGTCCTTCAGGGCGGACGTGGCTATGAGCCATTCGGCCGTGACGAAGCGGTTTTCATTGGCCGTGTCGGCGGGGGAAAGGCGCTTGCCGTCCTCGCCGACCCAGCCGGCAAAGAAGTATCCGGCGCGGGTGGGGACGGGCAGGTCGCCGTAAACGGCGCCGGCGGGGTAGAAGGCGATGCTGTGGTCAATTTCGCCCTCGCCGGGGTCGAACTTCACGAAGCAGTAATCCTGCGTGTTCTCGCCGGAGTAGTCGCCGTAGAGGAACATCTTCGCCTCCGCGATGCGCCGCTCCACGAGGTGCTGGCTGACCTTGCCGCCGGCGTGGCACCACGTCGCAATCGCGTTGAGGATTTCAAGGTCCGAGTAGTTTTCAAAGCCGCTTTTCAGATATGTAAACAGGCGGCATGAATCGCTCATCCAGACGGTGCCGATGTTGTATGTAAGGCTTGCGAGGGCGTCAAACTGCTGCTGCTTGAGGGTGATGCCGCAGCTGTCCAGGATGCCTGTAAGGCGCGCGGCGAAAGCGGAGACGGCGTCGATGAGGAGCGCTTCGGCCTGCGCTTCGGTGATGCCATTGGGATAGTCGCCGGGGTTGCACCGCGTGCCGTACCCGATGTAAGATTGTCCGCTGTCCCAGTAGACGCGGCTGCGGAAGCCTTCAAACCGCTTGATAAACTCGATGCACTCGCGGCTGGCCGACATGGCCTCGGCCCGGGCGGCGGGCGTGACAGCGGCGAAAAGCAGGGCGGCGGCGAGTATCCCGCCGAGCGCTTTTTTCATGCTCGTCACCTCCATCAGTCGTCATTATGGGGAGCATTATATCGGCACGGCGGTAAAGTTTCAACACTTTGCGGCAAATATTGTGCCATTGGACGAACTTTTGGAAAAACGCGCCGAATTTTCCGGTTAATTGAGCGTGTCGGCCGAGGCGGAAATGAGCTCTTCGACGGCGTTTTTCAGGACCTGGTGTTCGGGGAGCTTTAGCTCCGAGTCCTTTTCAAGCAGGTCGTGGGCCGCCTTTTGCGCAAGGGAAAGGGCGGCCATATCGGTGGCGAGGCTGGCGATGCGCAGGCCCGGCAGGCCGTGCT
>JAAYMC010000135.1 GCA_012521555.1 Clostridiales bacterium | reverse complement strand
ATAAACACTTGGTGATATGATATAAAATGCTTTAATGGAGAACGTCCCTTTTGGTCATATTGCTACATTTTTTGAAGTCTGGTGTTGCAAACTCACATATCCGATGCGAATTCCATCATAACCCAATATTGCATAGTTGCTCTTCCCCGCTTATATGATCTGGCAATGATTTCGCCTTCGGCCTGATATAATTCAAGATGATTTCCAGGCTGGGCCGGAGCGGAATTTAATTTGCAGCAAATCCATTAAGATTTATGAGGAGAGAGGTTTATGCAACAAAAAAAGAGCATCGGCTTTGGCCCACGAGGAACACTCCTATGTATCTACCAAGCGCTGGCGTACGTCGGCTACACCGTATTCACGAACTTCCCCCAGAACGTGTTGTATGAGTTCTACGGCGGCACTCAAGTGACAAGCCTGATGAACTACATCGGCGGTATTCTTGGCTACCTCATCACCTACTTTATTATTGCTCCCCGCATCGGCCGCATTAAGAACATGAAGCGTGTCGGCCTGATCATCGGCCTCATTTCCATGGTCTTCTGTGCGCTCGTCTGCGTGATTCCTCCCACAATGCGCACGCTGTGGTGCATCAACTTCATCATCGTCCTGATCACCACGCAGCTGTGGGGCTGCTTCTTCGTGACGATGCTCATCGGCAACTGGTTCCCGCGCCGCAAGGGCACCGTCATGGGCATCGTGACCATCGCGTTCCCGGTTACCACAGGCATCCTGCTGAACCTGTTCATGATCCAGTTCTATTCCGTGCTGGGCAGAACGGGGTCTCTGCTTAAGGCTTGCCTGTCCTCCTTCGCGCCCTACTGGGTCCTGTCTCTGATCGGCATGGCTATCTGCGCCATCTGGCTGAAGGACTACCCCGAGATGGTTGGCGAATTCCGCGACAATGATAAGAGCTTTACGCCCGAGATGGCGCAGCAGATGATGCTCGCCGAGATTGAAGCCCGCAAACGGTCCGTGTGGAAACGCTCCAAGATCTGGGGCTGCCTCGACTGGTGGCTGTTCTCCATTCCCAACTCCATGCTGCTGTCCAGCGCGATCGCTCTGATGGTCCAGATTATCCCCGTCCTGATGAGCTACAATGAACAGCTGAAAGCTCTGGCCGTCCCCGGCTTTATCCTGATGAGCGAGGGCTACTCCGCCGTTCTCTTCGGCCTTGCCATCTTCGCGATCGCCGGCAGCTATATTCTGGGCCTTGTTGACACCCGATACGGCACAAGATTCGCTGTCGGCATAACGCTTTGCTTCATGCTCGCTGCCGGTATCATCGGCTCGTTCAACAACGTCTATTGCGTCATCGCCGCGTGCTGGCTGCTGGGCATCTACATGGGCGCCGCCTCCAACTTCGGCCTGAGCGGCATCGTGCGTTACTGGCGGCAGGAGGACTTCCAGGCCGTCATGTCCGGCGCGCCCCCGCTTGGCACGGTCATTGGCGCTGCGTATCCGTTCTTCGTCGCCACCATCGCGGCCCGCTTTACATACAACGGCGCGTTCACCTTTATCGCGATTTGCGCCGTAATCGGTATGGTCTGCCTTGCTCTGTTCAACCCCATCCGCCTTGCCAAATATGACAACAAGCTCAGAGCCGAGGCCGGCCTGCCGACCGACGACCTGCTCGAGCGGCGCCAGCTGGAGGAAAAGCAGCGTAGGAAACAAAAAGTCTCCGCATAAGAAGCAGGGCACAAGTTTCACAAGCTCAAAAAAGAGGGTTTGCCTCATCGGCAAACCCTCTTTTCTTGTGCCTTAAACACTTGGCTATTGTGCCTGAAAACAGTGGGCCGGTTTATGCGGCGCTGATGCCTGCCGCGGCGGCGTGAGCTATGTAAGTGTTGGATATCGCCATAAATTATGGAACGCCGGAGGCCGGATTGCACCGAATATCAGCACTTAATCATTAAACGCATACATCGTTTACACTTTTGTTATGAGCTCATAGATATTTTGTATTTCCTACGGAATTCGCATGGTGATATTATACGAATTCGAGAGGGTATAGGGTTTAAATTTTGAACCATAGAGCTTAAGGGTTCCGGGTTCCCGTTTGTTCTGTTCGGCAAAAATTTCACTCAGATCTGCCGGGGTTTCGGGCAGTTTGTGTGAAATTGAAATTGCAGCAATCCATTTTCAAACAAAGAGGAGAGAGTTTATGCAACAGAAAAAAAGTATTGGGTTTGGCACCCGCGGCACGCTCCTGATGATCTATCAGATACTGGCGTACGTCGGCTACACCGCGTTCACGAACTTCCCGCAGAACGTGATGAGCCAGTACTACGGCGGTACCCAGACGACAACCGCGATGAACCTCATCGGCGGTATTGTCGGCTATCTCATCACCTACTTAATCATTGCTCCCCGCATCGGCCGCATTAAAAACATGAAGCGCGTCGGCCTCATCATCGGCGCCATCTCGATGGTCTTCTGCGCGCTCATCTGCGTGATTCCGCCCACAATGTCCGTTCTGTGGTGCATCTGCTTCGTGCTCGTTCTGATCACCACGCAGCTGTGGGGCTGCTTCTTCGTGACGATGCTGATCGGCAACTGGTTCCCGCGCCGCAAGGGCACCGTTATGGGCATCGTGACCATCGCGTTCCCCATCGTCACCGGCATCTGCCTGAGCCTGTTTATGACCCACTTCTATACGGTTCTGGGGATGAGCGGGTCTCTGATTAAGGCGACCGTTTCTGCTTTCGCCCCCTACTGGATTGCGTCCATCGTCGGCATGCTCATCTGCATCATCTGGCTGAAGGACTTCCCCGAGCAGGTTGGCGCCTACCGCGACAACGACAAGAGCTTCACGCCTGAAATGGCGCAGCAGATGATGCTCGCCGAGCTTGAAGCCCGCAAAAATTCCGTGTGGAAGCGCTCCAAGATCTGGGGCTGCCTCGACTGGTGGCTGCTGGGTATCCCCAACTCCCTGCTGCTGTCCAGCGCCATCGCGCTGATGGTTCAGATCGTCCCCGTCCTGATGGGCTACAACGAGCAGCTTAAGGTTCTGGCCGTTCCCGGATTTGCCCTGATGAGCGAGGGCTACTCCGCCGTTCTCTTCGGCCTGGCGATCTTCGCATCCGCCGGCAGCTGGCTCCTTGGCGTTATTGACACCAAGTACGGCACGAGATTTGCTATGTCGATAACCGCCTGCTTTATGCTTCTCGCCGGTATCCTCGGTTCGATCGACAATGTCTGGTGCGTCGTCGCCGCGTGCTGGCTGCTGGGCATCTACATGGGCGCTGCCTCCAACTTCGGCCTGTCCGGCGTCGTCCGCTACTGGCGTCAGGAGGACTTCCCGTCCGTCTTCTCCGGCGCGCCCCCGCTTAGCACGATCGTTGGCGCTGCGTTCCCGTTCATCATCTCTTCCATCGCGGCCCGTTATACGTACAACGGCGCGTTCACCTTTATCGGCATCTGCGCGATTATCGGCATGATTTGCCTCGCCCTGTTCAACCCGCTGCGCCTTGCCAAGTATGACAACAAGCTGAGAGCGGAAGCCGGCCTGCCCGTCGACGACGTTCTCGAGCGCCGTTACTACGAAGAAAAGAAAAGAAAGGCAAAGGCTCAGGCCTAAGACTTTGACGACATGATAAAAAACGAGGGTTTGCCAATTGGCAAACCCTCGTTTTTTTGCGCTGGCGACCTGTCAGCGCACTCCCGCAGATGAGCGCAATGAAATGCCACAAAATTTATACGCCCAAACTTATTTTATCCGGGGAAATGCTTATCATATTGAGTAAAGCTGTTTTCATTAAGACACTGCGGGGATGGGTATGGAGCTTTTTAGAAATTACAGGTTAGTTGAAGATTCTCAGGGCTTTGTCCTCGAGATTTATCTGAATAAAGACGACGAAGAGTTTTCCGCGGAATTTCTCGCAAAGATAAAGGAAAACGCGCTCGGCCTTGAAGAGAGCGTCAAAAAACTTATTGCGGAGAAATTCCCGAATATCAAAATCAATGCAGTTAAATTCCTGATTGGAAGCATGGTGGTTGGGAGCCTGGCGCTTGGAGGCCTTTCTGCCCATCAAAATATGACCGCATCCGCGGCAGCGCCTCAGGCATCAGCAGTCCAGATGGCAAATCAAAGAACCGCCACAGTCACGGCAAGCCAGCTCAACGTGCGCAGCGGCCCGTCGACGGCCTATTCAATCGTGCACGTGCTGCGGCAGGGGGAGACCGTTGAGGTTATAGGCGAGTCGGACGGCTGGTATCAGATAAGGCTGAAAGACGGACGGGTGGGGTGGTCAAGCGGCCAGTATCTGAACCTGAACAGCCAGTCAGTAGCAAGGCAGGCAAAAGTTGACGCTGTTCTCAACAGAGCCAAGTCCTTTCTGGGAACACCCTATGTCTGGGGCGGCGCGTCGCCAAGCGACGGGGGATTTGACTGCTCAGGGTTTACGCAATATGTTTTCGCGCAAAGCGGGTATAATCTCAACCGCGTCTCCAAGGATCAGGCTTTGAACGGGACCTACGTGCCGCGGGGGTCTACGCAGCCCGGCGACTTGGTTTTTTACTCCCATGCGCAGAACGGGGTCATTGACCATGTGGGCATATACCTCGGAGACGGCAAGATGATTCACAGCCCGAAGACAGGGGATGTCGTAAGAATTGCCGACGTCACCACAGATTACTGGACAAGCCGCTATGTGACAACGCGAAGAATCATCCCATAAACGCTGCCGCCGCAGCGACATTTTGCATTTGAAACGCCCGGAACGGGCGGGGTGGAAACACCTGCTGGAGAAAAAGGAAAGCTGGCGCGTAAGACTCAAGCCACGAATTTGAAACGAGGGTATACCATCGGCAAACCCTCGTTTTTCGTTTGAGGCCAAGAGGAGACGTTCCCCGGCCTCGCGTCATGCCAAAAAGAAAACTCCCGCGGCCTCAAGGGGCCGCGGGGTTTACTGTCCCTGGATTTGACTGAGCCGTTTCAGCCATTTTGTCAAGCAGCCATTGTCCTCAAACTGACTGAGAATCCGGTCAGGCTGGTATATGGCTTTCCCATGAAAACCGCCTTGCATAGAGCAAAAGGGAGTGAAAAATCACTCCCTTTTCTGTGCGGATTTTGAGTGGAGCTGGGGGGAGTTGAACCCCCGTCCGAAAGCGCTTTGACGCGGACTTCTCCGGGCGCAGACGGTTATTTCGGGACGAGCCCCATTCCCGCCCTGTGACGCAAACCGTCACGCGTCACAGTTTGGTAGCTTCATTGTTCATGGTGCGCTCAAAGCTTTGCGCACGCACGTTCTCCACTAAGCGACGCCCTCATCCGGCTCGTGGACCTTCCGGCGAGGACGGGCAGCCTTAGGCGGCTACCGGAACAGCTTTGCTGTTGTTGTTTAATTTATAATTTCCGCTGTTTAAGGAGGTGACGGAAACCTCCGCCCGCTATCCCCGCCTCCACGCCCCCGTCGAAACCGGTACAGCCCCGTTTGCGAAGGCAAAGCCGGGATTTATCCGCCGGGGCGAAGCGCTTTTCCCCGCCCCGGCCGGCAATAAGCTATTATACACGGTATGAGGCAGATTGTCACGGGGTGAAATGATTCTATGCCGTCCAGTTATACCCTGAGCTTCTCCGGCTCGGAGTACTCGACGTCAAACGTCTCCACCGTGATGCTTTTGATGACCTGCGGCGTGATAGGACGGTCGCGCCGATCCGTCTCCGTGTTTGCGATGGCGTCGACGACGTCCATGCCCTCTGTGACGCGGCCGAACGCGGCGTACTGCCCGTCAAGGTGCGGGGCGTCCTCCTGCATGATGAAGAACTGGCTCCCGGCGGAGTCGAAGTCGGCGGCGCGCGCCATCGACAAAACGCCGCGCGTGTGCTTGATGGGGTTGTCGAAATGGTTTGCGCGGAACTCGCCGCGGATGGCGTAGCCCGGGCCGCCCGTGCCCTTGCCCAGAGGGCAGCCGCCCTGAATCATGAAGCCGGAGATGACGCGGTGGAAAATCAGGCCGTCGTAAAAGCCTTTTTTCGCGAGAGAGATAAAGTTGCGCACGGTGTTCGGCGCCGCCTTCGGGAACAGTTCCGCGGTGATGACGCCGCCGTTTTCCATGGTGATGGTGACGACAGGGTTTTGCATCCTTTAGCTCCTTTCTTTCAGGCTCTTTTGCATTTCGCGGCCGGCGTCGCGCCGCGCGGCGGCTTCGCGCTTGTCGTGCAGCTTTTTGCCCTTGCACAGCCCCAGCTCGACTTTCACGAGAGAATTCTTCAGGTAAATCGAAAGGGGGACGAGCGTCAGGCCTTCCTGCTTGAGCCGCCCGTAAAGGCGGTTGATTTCGCGTTTGTGCATGAGAAGGCGCTTCGGGCGGAGCGGGTCCCGGTTGAAAATATTCCCCTTTTCGTATGGGCTTATGTGCAGGTTCCGGGCAAACAACTCGCCGTCTTTCACCGTGCAGTACGAATCCTTCAGATTGACGTTGCCGGCGCGGATGGACTTGACTTCCGTCCCGAACAGCTCGATGCCGGCTTCATACCGCTCAAGGATGAAATAGTCGTGAAACGCTTTCCGGTTTTGCGCAATCTGCTTGATGCCGGGCGTTTTCGGGGACATGGCCGGCCTCCTCTCGCTGCCGAATCGGGATAAGGCATCTCGCCCATCCGCTTTCATTATACCATGTCCGGCAGGAAAAATAAACAGGATTTAGCAGGCGCGGCCTTACAGGGGAGTGCGCCATCAGACGGCAAAAAGCGAGAAACCGGGCGCAGGCTGGTTTCTCGCTTCTCAACAACTTGTCTATAATACGATAGGGCTCGATTATTTTTTGCTAAAATAGTGCCGGAGGACGTCCAGCGCGTGCGGCCCGGCGATGACGGTGCCGTGTTCGGACAGGTGCAGCGCGAAGTACGCGTGGTAGTCCACCTGCCGGCCGTACTCGCCGATGACGGAAGGCGGGTTTTCCCCGTGCCACGGGTAGACGATGAGGGTGTACGCCTCCCCGTCGTGCGTCAGATAGGTAATCAGGCCGGACGGGCACGCGTGCGCCACGTCGATGACCGGCTCGATGGAGTCAAACGTGAAGAACGAAGGGGCGCCGTTGTGCTGCAGCGCGAAAAGAAGGAGCGAATCGTGCCCGGGAAACATTTCGAAATATACGCTGTCCCAGCTGGGGTCGTATGTATTGCCGAGAGCCCGGCGGAGAAGGGTCGAGGCATCCTGCGTCGTCATGTCGGACGGGGGGACGGGCAGGGCGCGCAGGTCATCCCCTTTGAGCAGGATAAGAAGTTTTCCGCACCCGAGCTGTTGCACTTCCATCATGTAAGACCTCCCGAAGTTAGTGAAGGCTGATAGTGATATGATACTGCTTTGTCCCCGCGCATTCCAGTCAAAATAACTGGAAAAAGGCCGTGCCGGGCATAATGGAGGGAAGAAGGAGGACATTATGGCTTTAATTGACTTCATGCCCGCCTGGGGGTATAATACTTATATTTACTTATGGGATCACTTGGAATAACGGGAGATACGACGCGATGTGGGTTTCGGACAAATGGACGGATTACGAGCTGATCGACTGTTCCGGCGGGGAAAAACTCGAGCGCTGGGGCAAGTTCCTGCTTGTCAGGCCGGACCCGCAGGTCATCTGGGACACGCCGCGGCGGCACCCCGGCTGGGAAAAGCCGGACGCCGTCTATAAACGCTCCTCTACGGGTGGCGGGCGCTGGGAGCGCCGCGATGTGCCGGACAGCTGGAGCGTCTCTTACGGCGATCTGCGGTTTAACGTCAAACCGATGAACTTTAAGCACACGGGGCTTTTCCCCGAACAGGCCGTCAACTGGGAATTCCTGCGGCGAAAGATATCGGGCGCGGGAAGGGAGCTTAATGTCCTCAACCTCTTTGCCTATACGGGCGGGGCGACGGTCGCCGCCGCCGCGGCGGGGGCGCGGGTGTGCCACGTCGACGCGGCGCGCGGCATGGTTGCGTGGGCGCGTGAAAACGCGAAGAGCTCCGGGCTGGAGGCAAGGCCGGTCCGCTGGATTGTGGACGACTGCGCCAAGTTCGTCGAGCGGGAAATCCGCCGCGGACGGCGGTACGACGCGCTGATTATGGACCCGCCATCCTACGGACGCGGCCCTTCCGGCGAGGTCTGGAAGCTGGAGGACGACCTGTTCCGCTTCGTCTCCCTGTGCGCCGACGTCTTAAGCGACGAGCCGGAATTTGTCCTCATCAACGCCTACACGACGGGGCTTTCCGCCTCGACGCTCACCTATATTGCGGAGACGATTTTCACGAAACGGTTCGGCGGCTTTTCGGAAAGCGCGGAACTCGGGCTGCCGGTTACGGAAAGCGGCCTTTTTCTCCCCTGCGGGGCGACGTGCCGCTGGCAGCGCCGCGCGACATAAAGCCGAAGCGGCAGGACGGATGGGACGGACGATGAACACAGAAAACCAGAAAGAGATCATCAGGACGGAGGACCTGCACTACGCCTACAGGTCGACCGACGAGGGCGAGGTGCCCGTCGTTCTCGACGGGATAAACCTCCAGGTCGAAAAAGGCACCTTCGTCGCCATACTCGGGCACAACGGCTCGGGCAAGACGACGCTGGCCAAGCACTTTAACGCCATACTGCTGCCCATGGGCGGGCGCGTCTATATAAAAGGCATGGACACTCTGGACGAGGACAAGCTCCTCGACATCCGCAAGACCGTCGGCATGGTGTTCCAGAACCCGGACAACCAGATCGTCGCCAACGTGGTGGAGGAGGACGTGGCCTTCGCGCCGGAAAACCTCGGCGTGCCGCCGGAGGAAATCCGCCGCCGCGTGGACGAGGCACTCAAAACGGTGGGCATGTACGAATTCCGCGAGCATGCGCCGCACCTGCTGTCCGGCGGGCAGAAGCAGCGCGTGGCCATCGCCGGCGTCCTCGCCATGGAGCCGGAGTGCATCGTCTTCGACGAGCCGACGGCGATGCTCGACCCCGCCGGGCGCGAGAGCGTCGTGGAGATTATCCGCAAGCTGCGCCGGACGGGCAAGGTGACGGTCGTGCTCATCACGCACCACATGGACGAGACCATCGACGCCGACCGCCTCATCGTCATGGCGCGCGGGAACATTCTGATGGACGGGCCGCCCCGGGAGGTTTTTAAAAACGTGGAAGCCCTGCGCGAAGCGGGGCTCGACGTGCCGGAGACGGTGGGGCTTCTCTATGAGCTGAACCAATGCGGCTTTAACCTGCGGCTGGACGCCCTGACCGTGGAAGAGTGCGCCCAGGAGATCTACGCCGCGCTGAAGAGATAACGGCACTGGCCGGAAACGGGCGTCATTTCCCGCCGTGAGGGGAAAGATGCACCATCTTGTTAAAGGACGGTAAAACCATTGGCTTTATTGGAAACGCGCAAGCTCACGCACATCTACAGCCCGAACACGCCGTTTGAGCACGTGGCCATCCGCGACATTGATTTTTCCGCCGAAAAGGGCGAGTTTCTCGGCATCATCGGCCGCACCGGCTCGGGCAAGTCCACGTTTATCCAGCACTTAAACGGCCTGCTCACCCCGACGAGCGGGACAGTTCTTTTCAGCGGCGAGGACATCCACGCCACGAAGGAGCGCACGCGCGCCATCCGGTTTAAAGTCGGGCTTGTGTTTCAGTACCCGGAGTACCAGCTCTTTGAGGAGACGGTTTTCCGGGACATCGCCTTCGGGCCGAAGAACATGGGCCTTTCCGAGGCGGAAATCGGCGAGCGCGTCCGCGAGGCGGCCGGCTTCGTCGGGCTGCCCGAGGCGGTTCTGGACAAGTCCCCGTTTGAGCTGTCCGGCGGGCAGAAGCGGCGCGTGGCCATCGCCGGCGTCATCGCCATGCTGCCGGAAGTGCTCATCCTCGACGAGCCGACGGCGGGCCTCGACCCGCGGGGGCGGGATGAGATTATCGCCAACATCCGCCAGTACCAGCGCTCCACCGGGGCGACGGTGATAATGGTCACGCACAGCATGGAGGACGTGGCCCGCATCGTCGACCGCCTGTACGTCTTTGACCGCGGAAGCATCGCCATGAGCGGCACGCCCGCGCAGGTCTTTTCCCACAGCGAGGAGCTCAAATCCATGGGGCTGACCGTCCCGAAGGTGACGATGGTCGCCGCGCGCCTGCGGGCGCTGGGGCTTAACATACCCCCGGACATTTACACGACGGAGCAGCTCAAGCAGGTGCTTTGTGCGATGAAAGGGGGCGGGCAGAGTGCTTAAGGATATCACCCTCGGCCAGTTCTTCCCCGGCGACTCGGTTTTGCATAAGCTCGACCCGCGCACAAAGCTCATCCTCACGCTCGTCTACGTGGTGACGCTGTTTGCCGCCGTGGGGCCCGTGACGTACGGTTTGATGTTCGTGACGCTGGTTTTAAGCGTACTTTTGTCGAAAATTAATTTAAAGACGATTTTGCGCAGCATCCGCCCGCTTGTCTTCATCATCGTCTTTACGTTTGTCCTCAACATCTTCTTCACACGCGGCACGCCGATATTTAAGGTCTGGTTTATCACCGTCACGCGCGAAGGCCTTGTGACGGCCGTGAAGATGGTGGCGCGCCTTGTCATGCTCATCGTGGGCACGTTCCTGCTGACCTACACCACGTCCCCCATCGCCCTGACCGACGGGCTTGAGCGGCTGCTCAGCCCGCTGAAGAAAATCCGCGTGCCGGTGCACGAGCTGGCGATGATGATGAGCATCGCCCTGCGCTTTATCCCGACGCTCATCGAGGAGACGGACAAAATCATCAGCGCGCAGAAGGCGCGCGGCGCCGACTTTGAGTCCGGCAACCTCATCCGCCGCGCGAAGGCGCTTCTTCCCATCCTCGTGCCGCTGTTTGTCAGCGCGTTCCGGCGCGCGGAGGAGCTGGCCGTCGCCATGGAAAGCCGCTGCTACCACGGCGGCGAGGGGCGCACGCGCCTGAAGCAGCTGAAGCTCGCGCGACGGGACGCCGTCGCCTTCCTGCTCGGCGCGGCGCTCATCGTGGCCGTCTTTACGCTGAGCGCGCTGGGATTTTAGGAGCACGACGGTTTGGGAGATAAAGAAATGCGAAACATCGCCTTGCGACTGCGGTATATCGGGACGCGGTATCACGGCTGGCAGGAGCAGAAGCGGGACGTGACGGTTGCGGGCGTGCTGCAGGAGGCCATCCGCAAAATCTGCGGCCACGAGGTGAAAGTCGTCGGCTGCGGGCGGACGGACGCCGGCGTGCACGCCGATCGCTACTGCGCAAATTTCTTCACCACCTCGCGCATCCCCGCAGACAGGCTCCCTCTGGCGCTCAACTCCGTGCTGCCCCCGGATATCGCCGTCATGGCGGCGGTGGACGCGCCGCCTGATTTTAACGCCATCTTGTCCTGCGAGAAAAAGGAATACACGTACGTCATCCACAACGCGCGGGTGCGCGACCCTTTTCTCGCCGACCGCGCCTACTTTTACCCCGTGCCGCTCGACGAAGCGGTGATGAAGCGGGCCGCCGCGCACTTTGTCGGCACGCACGACTTTCGCGGCGTGCGCTCCGTGGGGACGGAGACGAAAACGACGGTGCGCACGGTCTACTGGTATGAAGTGGAGCGCGAAGGGGATAAAATCTACCTGCGCGTGTGCGCCGACGGGTTCCTCTACAATATGGCCCGCGCCATGGCGGGCACGCTCATCTACGCCTCCGAGGGGAAAATCGCCCCGGAGGACATCCCCGCGCTCCTTGAAAAAGGGGACCGGCGCGCCTTCGGGCCGACGGTGCCGGCCTGCGGGCTGTACCTCACGCGCGTGTGGTATCCCGGCGTTGTGGGCGAGATGATGGCTTAATAAAGGATTAAAATTGCGTTAAATTTGCGCCGCAAAGCGTAATTTGAGAGATTTGTTTGATAAACCAGTATCTTTTTCTGTGAGATAATGGTAAAATTATAGAAATGCGACGGTGCGATTTGCGGCCTTTCACGCGCGACGGAGCTGATTATGGTCGATTCGATTCCTGAAATGCGCAAAAGTAAAAAGAGGAAAGCCCGGAGAGCGAGACTGATCGGAATTGCCGTTTCGATTCTCATTCTCGCGCTTGTGACGATATCGGCGCTCTATTTGCTCGGTTGGGGAGACGCCCCGTCTTCCGTGCTGTACCAGCTGATTACCGGCAAAGCGCCCGAAGCCGTGCCGTTTCAGTTTGAACCCGGCGGGGAGGCCTTCGCCGCCCTGGGCGGCGGCGTGGCCGTCGCCAGCTCCGGCGGGCTGCAGGTGTACAGCAGTAAAGCCGAGCTCGTGTTTTCGGAGGTGTTCGAGCTCGGCAGGCCTGCCATTTCCGCACAGGACGACCGCGGCGTGGCGTACGATATGGGGGGAACGGCCGCTTACCTGTTCGGCAAAGACGGCGTGACGGCGCGCATCACCGCGCCGGGCAAGATCATCTCCGCGACGGTGAACAAAAACGGCTACCTCGCCCTGACGACGCAGTACGACGGGTATAAAGGGCTTGTGACGGTTTACGACCGCGCGGGAAGCGAGCTGTACAAGTGGTATTCCGGCTCGGCGTACGTGCTGTCGGCCGTCCTCTCGCCCGACAACAGGGAAATGGCGGTTTTGACGCTCGGCCAGGGCGGCAGCCGCGTGGTGTTCTTCACGCTCGACAGCGAGCAGGAAAAGGCATCCTGCTTTGTTGAGGACGCCGTTTTGATGGAGCTGCAGCACCTTGGCGCCGAGGGCGTTCTTGCCATCGGCACAGGGGAGCTTGTGCGCATCGCGCCGGACGGGACGGCAACATATCTTCTCGATTATTCGGCGCGGTATCTGGAGACGTACGCGCTGTGGGACGGGAAGGCGTTCCTCGCGCTCAAGACGTATTCCGTGGGCGACCAGGGCGTGCTGGCCGTGATTGA
The DNA here is from genome assembly GCA_012521555.1 of Clostridiales bacterium. Lineage (GTDB taxonomy): Bacteria > Bacillota > Clostridia > Oscillospirales > Oscillospiraceae > Sporobacter. The sequence goes on along the minus strand of JAAYMC010000135.1, from coordinate 5,148 downwards.
CAAGAGCGGCGCGCAGCTGGGCGCGCTTGAAAAGGACGAAAAAATCCTGTCCGTTTCCGCAAGCGGCGAGTACATCGCCGTGCTGTATCCGGAACGGCTCGTCATATACAACCGGCAGCTTGAGGTCTGCGCGCAGTATGAAGGCACGGCCGGCGCGGCGCAGGTCCTCATGCGCGGAGACGGCATCGCGCTCGCCCTGACGAAGTTTTCAGCGCAGCCGTACAGGGCCGTTGCCGGAACGAAAGAAGAGGAGCGATGGCAGAAGTGAGCGTGGCGATTGATGCGGTTTTAGTCTTGATAGTTGCGGTCACGGCGTACAAGGGGTGGAAAAAAGGCCTCATCCGCGGTATATTCGGTGTGGTGGCGGTAATCGTCTCCATCTTCGGGGCCAACCTTGTGGCCAAAGCGTACTCGGGCGAGTTTACGGAGATGCTCGAGCCGCTTGTGGGCGGCGTCGTGGACAACGCCGTCTCGGCCGTCGTCGACGCGTCGGGAATGTCGAGCGACCGCGTGAGCGTGTACGACGTGAGCCTCAACGCCCTCAGGCGCCTCGGCGTGGCGGAAGACGCCGCCGTGGACCTCGCGGAAAAAGTGGCCGCCGAGTTCGGGAGCGTCGGGCAGGTTATGTCCGACGGGCTGACGCAAAAGCTCTGCGCCATGCTCTCGTACGTCGCCGTTTTCATCGTGGTGTTTATTCTGATTTCAATTTTGTTTGCCGTGCTGGGCAATCTGATTCATTTCGTCTTTACGCTCCCGGGACTGGCCCTTCCGGATAAAATCGCGGGCCTTGTTCTGGGGATTGTGAAAGGGCTTCTCATCGTGTTTACCCTCGCCGTGGCCATGCGGTATCTCGGCATTGTGTCCGCCACCGTGATCGGGCAGACGAAGGTTTTAAGTTACATACTCAACGCCAACCCGCTGGCGAAGCTGCTCGGCATATAAAGAGAGACCAAAGGAGCGCGGGCTGGCTGCAATAGACTGGTAGTAGGTGAATACGTTGAAACAACACGTCCCCAATATTCTCTCGTCGATTCGGATCCTGCTTGTGCCGGTTTTCGTACTGGTCTATTTCGGTCAGGAAAGCAGCATAAAGATTCAGGCGGCCGTCGTGTACGCCCTTGCGTCGGTGACGGACTTTCTCGACGGTTTTCTGGCGCGGCGATACCAGCTCATATCCAATCTCGGGAAAGTGCTCGACCCCCTGGGCGATAAGCTCATGACGATTGCCGTCCTCGCGTGCATCGCCATCGACGGGCTCATTCCGCCCTTCGTGGTGTATCTCGTTCTCGTAAAGGAGCTTATCATGGTTGTCGGCGGCCTGATCGTCCGCCGCAAGACGAAAGGCACCATGCCTTCCTCCAACATTTTTGGAAAAACGTCAACGGTTGTGTTTTTCATTATCTGTGTTACACTTATGTTGTTCCGGGGGATCCCCCACAGCGCCGCCGTTTTCCTCATCGGCGTGGCGCTCGTGCTGATGATGGCCGCTCTGGTCAGCTACATCCGCACATTCCTAATGATAATGAAAAAATGTACCGAGTAAATATGTAGAAGCCGGCATAAGGCCGGCGCATCTTAAAGTTAAGAGGTAACATACATGCGACCAACAATTTGCGCGCGGTGCAAGAAAAACGCTGCCGTCATATTCATCACGAAGATCGAAAACGGCGAGTCCACCAACGAGGGGATTTGCCTTAAATGCGCGAAAGAGCTCAATATAAAGCCCGTGGAAGACATCATCCGGAAAATGGGGCTGACGGACGAAGACCTCGACAGCCTCACCGACGAGATGATGGAGATCATGGGCGGGCCCGATTCGCTCTCCGATCTCGATGAAGACGGCAAGACAGCCACCTTCCCGTTTCTCCACCGTCTTTTCGGCGGGACGGACGACCCGCCGCCCGCAGGGGAATACGTGCCCCGTTCGCCGCGCGAACAGCAGAAGGAGCGAGAAGCGGGCGGGCAGCCGAAAAAAAGAAGATACCTTGAAAACTACTGCCTCTCCCTCACGCAGCGCGCCCGCGAGGGCAAGCTCGACCGCATCGTCGGCCGCGTGGAGGAGACGGAACGCGTCATCCAGATCCTCAACAGGCGGCAGAAGAACAACCCGTGCCTCATCGGCGAGCCCGGCGTCGGCAAAACGGCCATCGCGGAAGGGCTTGCCCAGCGCATCGTCGACGGGACGGTCCCGCCCAAGCTGCGCGACAAGGAGGTCTATTTGCTGGACCTGACGGCGCTCGTCGCCGGAACGCAGTTTCGCGGGCAGTTTGAAAGCCGCATGAAGGGGCTCATCGAGGAGATCAAGGCGCAAAAGAACATCATTCTCGTCATCGACGAGGTGCACAACCTCGTCGGCGCCGGAGACGCGGAAGGCTCCATGAACGCGGCGAACATCCTCAAACCGGCCCTCTCCCGCGGGGAGATTCAGGTCATCGGCGCGACGACGTTCACCGAGTACAGGAAGTATATCGAGAAAGACTCCGCCCTCGAGCGGCGCTTCCAGCCTGTCGTCGTCAGCGAACCGTCGATTAACGAGGCGGTGGAAATCGTCAAGGGTGTCAAGAAGTACTACGAGGACTACCACGGCGTCGTCATCCCAGACGAGGTGTGCCGTCAGGCCGTGCTGCTGTCCGAGCGGTATATCACCGACCGCTTCCTGCCGGATAAGGCCATCGACCTCATCGACGAGGCCTGTTCGGACTTAAACCTGCACAGCGAGAAAATCGCCCGCATCGACGCCATCCGCAAGGAGCAGGACGACCTGCTCAAGGAGAGGGAGCTGCTCCTGTCCAGAGCGGTGACGGCGGAGGACTACGCGCGCCTTGCCGAGCTGCGCTCCCGCGACCTGCGCCTTGCCGAGGAACTCAGGGAGCTTGAGCGGCAGGGGCGGCCGGAGCTTTCCGTCGACAATCTCGCGCGGGTCATCGAGCTGTGGACGAAAATCCCCGCGGCGAACATCCGCGAGGACGAGTACAAGCGCCTTGCGGAGCTCGACAAGCGCCTGAAAAAGCACATTATCGGGCAGGACGAAGCCGTCGACGCCGTGTGCGCCGCCATCCGGCGCAACCGCGTGGGCATCTCCGCCAAGCGAAAGCCGGTGTCGTTCATCTTCATCGGCTCGACCGGCGTCGGCAAAACGGAGCTCGTCAAGCGCCTTGCGGAGGATCTGTTCGACGCGCCGGAGGCGCTCATCCGCCTCGATATGTCCGAGTTTATGGAGAAGCACGCGGTCTCCCGCATCATCGGCTCGCCGCCGGGCTATATCGGCTACGACGAGGCCGGCCAGCTGACGGAGAAGGTCCGCCGCCGCCCGTACAGCGTCATCCTCTTCGACGAGATTGAAAAGGCGCACCCGGACGTCATGAACATCCTGCTCCAGATTCTCGACGACGGCCACATCACCGACGCCCACGGGCGCACCGTCAACTTCGAGAACACCGTGATTATCATGACGACGAACGCCGGCTCGGATAAGAAGGACGGCTCGGTGGGCTTTAACCGCACCGTCACGGAGCTTGGCAAGGAGAAGGCGATCAAGGCGCTCAACGATTTTTTGCGCCCGGAGTTTATCAACCGCGTCGACGAGATCATCTACTTCAACCGCCTCACGGAGGAGGACTTCAAGAAGATTGCCGCCATCATGCTCGACGAGCTCAAGGCCGCGCTGGCGGACAAAAAGCTCGAGCTGTCCTACGACGAGAGCGTGCTGGAGTACCTCACGAAGAAATCCTTCTCCTACAAATACGGCGCGAGAAACCTGCGCCGCCTTGTCCAGAAAGAGGTGGAGGACCGCATCGCCAGCGAGATTATCGCGCACTACGAAAAGCAGGCGTCGAAAATCGTCCTCACGGCGGACGAGGAAGCGCTGTATATCGCCGTATCATAAATAGCAAAACGAAAGCGCCGCGGAAGCTTCCGCGGCGCTTTTTTGTTTTCGGGACATTACTTTTTGATTTCGACGATCTCGTTGAGGTCGTACGGCGTCGTCTGGTAGACGTAGTAGTTGAGCCAGTTGGAGTACATCAGCTGCGCGTGGGCGCGCCATGTGACGACGGGCGGCTTTGTCGGGTCGTTGTTGGGGAAGTAGTTTTCGGGCATGTCGATGTCAAGCCCCTTGTCCAGGTCCCGCTTGTACTCGAGGGCGAGGGTGTCCGCGTCGTATTCGGGGTGGCCCATGATGAAGAAGCGGCGGTTGTCCGACGATTTCACCGCGAACACGCCGGCTTCGTCCGAAACGGCAAGGACCTCGAGGGACGGCACGCGCCTGATGTCCTCGACGCGCACGCCCGTGTAGCGGGAGTGGGGCATGTAGAAGACGTCGTCAAACCCCCGGAAGAAGGGGGAGAGGGGCTTGAGGACCTTGTGCTTGTAGACTCCCGAGAGCTTCTTGGGCAGCGGCACCTTGGGGATGCCGTAGTGGTAGTAAAGGCCCGCCTGCGCGCCCCAGCATATATGGAGCGTGCAGAACACGTTGCGGGAGGACCAGTCCATGATCTGGCACAGCTCGGCCCAGTAGTCGACTTCCTCAAACTCAAGGTTCTCAACGGGCGCGCCGGTGATAATCAGGCCGTCAAACCGGCGGTTTTTGATCTTGTCGAAGGTGGTGTAAAAGGAGGCGAGGTGCTCCGGGTCCACGTTCTTCGAGTCGTGGGTCTTCGTGCGGAGAAATTCCACCTCAATCTGAAGCGGCGTATTGGACAGCTTCCGGAGCAGCTGCGTTTCCGTGACGATTTTCGTCGGCATGAGATTGAGGATGATAAGCTGCAGCGGCCGGATATCCTGGTGGATGGCGCGGTATTCCGTCATCACGAAGATATTTTCGCTCTCGAGAATATCTTTCGCCGGCAGTTGATCCGGAATCTTGATCGGCATAGCTTCGGCACCCTTTCTGCGCTTAAAGTCACGACATAAGCGGAAAAATTATAAGTAAAACCAATTATAGAGGAACGGCGTGACATTTGCAATATTATCCAAAGAGATGGAAGACTATGCGCCGGATAATTGGCGCGAATTTTTTGTCGAAAGGGTGTTGACAAAAGCGGGGGCAGGTGCTAATATAACTGAGCGTCCTCGGTTGGGGGTCGCGAAAGCCGGAGACGGCGGACAAAATGAGGCAGGAACTGGCTCGAAAAAAGAGGCAAAATAGTT
>JAAYMC010000134.1 GCA_012521555.1 Clostridiales bacterium | reverse complement strand
GCTACATCGAGTCGGCCGAGCCGGTCGGCTCAAAGACAATCGCGCAGACGAGCGATTTGAACCTCTCCTCCGCCACGATTCGCAATGAAATGAGCGAGCTGGAGGCGCTCGGGCTCCTGGAGCAGCCGCACACGTCGGCCGGCCGCGTGCCCACGCCGCTCGGATACCGCGTGTACGTCAACGAGCTGATGCAGCAGCACCGCCTCACGCTCGCGGAAATCGAGGAGATTAACCGCGCGCTCACGACGCGCCTGAGGCAGCTGGACAATTTGCTCGAGGAAATCGGCAACCTGACGGCTCGCCTGACAAGCTACCCCGCCCTTTCCGTCGCGGCGGCGGCGCCGGACCTGTCGATCGTGCGGTTTGACCTCATCCACGTCGACGCCGGCATGTTCATCATCGTGGTTATGCTCAGCAATAAAATGGTGAAAAATAAACTTGTCACCCTGCCGCACCATGTCGACGCCAAGTTCCTTGCGAAGGTGGCGGCCGTTTTCAACGCGCACGTCACGAACCTGCCCGAAAGCGCGATTACGCCGGAGCTGATCGCGTCCATCGAGCGCGCGCTTGACGATACGCAGGGCATCGTTGCCATCGTCGCCACTTACGCGATTGAGATACTCAGGGAGTCCAAGCACCGCGAGGCGCGCGTGACGGGCACGACGCACCTCTTCGAGCACCCGGAATACAGGGACATCGAAAGAGCGCAGCGCCTGCTCCGCTACCTCTCGGACGAGACGGAGCTGCAGCGCCTTCCCTCGCCCGACTCCGACGACGTCGGCAGCATGAAAATCATCATCGGGCCGGAAAACCTCGTGGAGGAGCTGAAGGACGCCAGCGTCATCGTCGCCCGGTACGACGCGGGGGACGATATGCAGGGCCTCATCGGCATCATCGGGCCGACGCGCATGGACTACTCGAGAATGGCGGCACGCCTGTCCTTTATCGCCCAGAGCCTCTCCCGCCTGCTGCGGCAGGATATGCCGCCCCACCCTATGCTCGGCAGGCCGGGAAGCTTCCGCATCCGGCGCCCGGGCCAGCCGCCCGACCGGTAACGCGCCGCTAAAATACGCGGCTTATCACACTAAAGGAGATGATTCGGTTTGTCAAAAACAAACAGAGACGAGACACGAGACGAGGCCGTCAGCACGGCTGCGGACAATGCACCCCCCGCCGATGCAACTGACGCGGCGCCTCCCGCCGGCGATGCGGCCGATATGGCACCCCCCGCCGACAAGTCGGCCGGCGCGGCGCCCTCCGATAATGCGGGCGAGGCGCCCCAGCCCGACGCGGCCGCTCTGGAGAAGGCGGTCCGGGAGCTTGAAGAGCAGCTGAAGGCCGAGAGAGATAAGTTCTTGCGTCTCGCCGCTGAATACGATAACTACCGCAAGCGCACCGCCAAAGAGCGCGAGTCGCTCTTCAGCGAGATCCGCGCGGACACCATCGCGCAGATCCTCCCCGTTTACGACAACATCGCCCGCGCCCTCAAGCAGCCCTGCTCCGATGAAGCGTACTTCAGGGGCATCCAGCTTATCATGGCGCAGTTTGAGGAGATCTTCAAAAACCTCGGCGTGAAGGAAATCCCCGCTGTGGGCGAGAAATTCGACGTGAGCCGGCACTACGCCGTCCAGCATATAGAGGACCCGGCTTACGGCGAAAGCGTCGTCGTCGAGGAGTATGAGAAGGGCTTTATGATAGGGGATAAAGTCATCCGCTTCTCAACCGTTAAAGTCGCCAACTAGCATGCTTTCCATACACAGACCGGATTTGTCAGACTGAAGGAGGAGTCACTATGGGAAAAATCATCGGTATTGACCTTGGTACGACAAACTCGTGCGTAGCCGTTATCGAAGGCGGCGAACCCATCGTCATCCCCAACGCCTAAGGCGCGCGCACCACGCCTTCCGTTGTTGCTTTTTCTAAAGACGGCGAGAGAATGGTCGGCCAAGTCGCCAAACGCCAGGCCATCACCAACCCCGAGCGCACCATCATCTCCATCAAGCGCGAAATGGGCTCGAACTACCGCGTGAACATCGACGGCAAGAGCTACTCGCCGCAGGAGATTTCCGCGATGATCCTGCAAAAGCTCAAGGCGGACGCCGAAGCGTACCTCGGCCAGCCCGTCACCGAAGCCGTCATCACCGTCCCCGCCTACTTTACCGATTCGCAGCGCCAGGCGACGAAGGACGCCGGTAAAATCGCGGGCCTTGACGTCAAGCGCATCATCAACGAGCCGACGGCCGCGGCCCTCGCCTACGGCCTCGACAAGGAAGGCGAGCAGAAAATCATGGTCTACGACCTCGGCGGCGGCACGTTCGACGTCTCCGTCCTCGAAATCGGCGACGGCGTCATCGAAGTTCTCGCCACGGCCGGCAACAACCGCCTCGGCGGCGACGACTTCGACCAGTGCATCGTCGACTACATGCTCAAGGAGTTTAAGAAAGACACGGGCATCGACCTGTCCACAGACCGCATCGCCATGCAGCGCCTGCGCGACGCGGCCGAGAAGGCGAAAATCGACCTGTCCGGCGTAACGACGACCACCATCAACCTGCCGTACATCACCGCCGACGCCTCCGGCCCGAAGCACCTCGAAATGACCCTCACGCGCGCGAAATTCAACGAGCTGACGGCCCACCTCGTGGAAAAGACGATGGAGCCCGTCCGCCAGGCCCTTTCCGACGCGGGGCTGACGGCGGCGGATCTCAACAAGGTCCTGCTCGTCGGCGGCTCGACGCGCATCCCCGCCGTTCAGGACGCCGTGCGGCGCATCACCGGCAAGGAGCCGTTCCGCGGCATTAACCCGGACGAGTGCGTGGCCATCGGCGCGGCCGTCCAGGCCGGCGTTCTCGGTGGCGACGTGGAGGGCATCCTGCTGCTGGACGTCACGCCGCTGTCTCTCGGCATCGAGACGCTCGGCGGCGTGTTCACGAAGCTCATCGAGCGCAACACCACCATCCCGACGCGAAAGAGCCAGATCTTCTCCACCGCGGCGGACAACCAGACGTCCGTCGAGGTCCACGTCCTGCAGGGCGAGCGCGAGATGGCCAAGGACAACAAGACGCTCGGCCGCTTCCGCCTCGACGGCATCGCCCCCGCCCCGCGCGGCGTGCCGCAGATTGAAGTCACGTTCGATATCGACGCCAACGGCATCGTGAACGTCTCGGCGAAAGACCTCGGCACGGGCAAGGAGCAGAAGATCACCATCACGGCGTCCACGAACCTGTCGAAAGAGGAAATCGAGCGGGCCGTCAAGGAAGCCGAGCAGTACGCCGCGGAAGACAAACGCCGCAGGGAAGAGGCCGACGCGCGCAACAACGCCGACAACCTCATCTACCAGAGCGAAAAGGCCTTAAGCGACCTCGGCGACAAAGTCAGCCCCGAGGACAAGAGCGCCATTCAAAACGCCATCCAGAACGTCAGGACCGCCCTTTCCGGCAATGACGTGCAGGCCATCAAGAACGCCACCGACGAGCTGCAAAAGAAGTTCTTTGAAGTCAGCCAGAAGATTTACTCGCAGGCCGGCCCGCAGCAGGGCGCCGGCGGCACGTCGTCCGGCGGCGGCAGCGCCCCCGGCGGCGGCAACTACTACGACGCCGACTACGAGGTCGTCGACGACAACAACAAGTAAAACAATCCGGTCCTGCGGATTTGCGGCAAAGAATCTCCGCGAAAAACGGAGATTCTTTGTTCGTACATAGCGGCCCGCCGCATCAGGCGCGCCGCCCCGCAGGGCGTGAGAGGAAGAAAGTATGGCAGAAAAACGCGACTATTACGAGGTGCTCGGGCTGGAAAAAGGCGCGTCGGAGGAGGCCATCAAAAAAGCGTACCGCCAGCTTGCCAAGAAGTACCACCCCGACCTCAACCCCGGCGACAAGGAAGCGGAAAAGATCTTTAAGGAGATCAACGAGGCCTACGAGGTGCTCTCCGACCCGGAAAAACGCGCGAAATACGACCGGTTCGGGCACGCCGGCGTCGACCCGTCCTATGCCGCGGGCAGCGGGTTTGGCGGCTTCGGCGGCTTCGGCTTTGACTTCGACCTGGGGGACATCTTCAGCTCCTTCTTCGGCGGCGGCGCCTCCTCCGCCAGGAACCGCAACGCCCCGCGCCGCGGCGAGCGCGTGTACGCGGAGGTGACCGTCACGTTCGAGGAGGCGGCCTTCGGCTGCGAAAAGGAGATCCCCATCTCCCGCATCGAAGTGTGCGACGTCTGCTCCGGCACCGGCTGCAAGGAAGGGACGACGGCGGAAATCTGCCCCACCTGCAGGGGCTCGGGCACCGTCACATCCCAGACGCGGACGGCGTTCGGCATCATTCAGAACACCGTCGACTGCCCCAACTGCCACGGCCGCGGGAAAATCATCCACCAGCCCTGCGCCCAGTGCAAGGGCCACGGCCTCATCCGCCGCAACAGGAAAATCACCGTCAAAATCCCCGAAGGCATCGACGACGGGCAGACCATCTCCATGGCCGGGCAGGGCAACGCCGGCGTCAACGGCGGCCCGCCGGGGGACCTGTACATCACCGTAAACGTCCAGCCCCACGAGTTCTTCCGCCGGGAAGGCAACGCCGTGCTCTACGACCTTCCCATCTCCATCGTGCAGGCGGCCCTCGGCGCGGAAGTCGAAGTGCCGACGCTCGACGGCAAGGTCAAATACGTCATCCCCGAAGGCACCCAGACGGGCACCGTCTTCCGCCTGCGCGGGAAGGGCATCCCCAACCTGCGCGGCTCCGGGCGCGGCGACCAGTTCGTCACCGTCCACGTCACCGTCCCCACAGGGCTCACCCCGCAGCAAAAGGAGCTTTTGCGCCAGTTCGGCGAGTCCCTGGGCGAGCAGACCGACAGGCAGGGCAAGAAGAAGCGCCGGCTGCGCTAGGGCCCGCGCGGCGCGATACACATCCCCCTCATGCGGGCACATGAAACACGCTGCATGGCGGGCAGCGCGCCGCGCTTGGCGCGGCGGCGCGATACCCCGTCAGGCAGGCTGCGCGGCTGCTGCGTGCGTCACCCGTCAGGCGGGCTGCTTGAAACGGACAGTGCTGCGGCGCGGCACACCCCGCCGCGCGAACGGACGCATATCCCGCAGCGCCCGGCGGGGCGGCTTGAGTGCCCCCGCCGGGGCTTGCGCGCCCTGTCTATCAGGTAAAACCGCATAAAAACGAGAGAATATTTACGCCGCGGCGGAGCGCTCCGCCGCGGCTTATCGCTTTTCCGTGCATTAAAATAATTTTAAGAATAATTCTTGACAGTTTCGTTAGTCTATGCTAACATAATAGCAGGAAGCGGCATATAATAGTAAGGCCGTGTATCTCCCTCCCGATTTTCTCCATTGCTTGCCTCGGCAAGCGCGTGCACGCAAAAGGAGACGTTCTATGATCGCGTTTATTCTTGAAAACCTTGGCACAATCGTCGTCGGCGCGGCGCTTTTGGTCATCGTGTGCCTCATTATCGCAAATGAGATACGGCGCAGAAAGCGCGGCCGGTCGTCCTGCGGCTGCGGGTGCAGCGGCTGCCCGTCCGCTTCCGTCTGCCGCAAGCAATAATACACAGCAGCCTAAGCCGCGCGCGAAAACGCGCGCGGCATTTTTCCTACTAGCCCGCGCGGCCTTCATCGGCCGCGCGTTTTTTTATCCGCTTCGCGGCGATGCGCCGCGAACTCCGCGCTGGCGCGAAACAGCCCGCCGGATATGGCCACCTAAGCCCGAACCGGTCAAACAGGCCAAATGCGGCCTGCCGCTCCTGAGCGATTGCCGCGCCGCCCGCCGCAATCAGGATACTAAACGGCGCTTTTTCGCCGCGCCGCGCGCGCCTCATAAAGCCCACAAGCTCGGGATGCGTGACCGCAAAACCGCCCTGCCGGCTCGCCATGCCGGCCCAGCCGCGCCGCAGGATGCTCAACCGGCGCTCTTTCGCCGCCAGCCTCAGCCGCTCCGATACTTTAGCCCGCTGTGCTCCGTCTGCCACTGCTCCCGCCGCGCGCCGCGTGTGAATCGGCGGCGCGCCTACGCTTGTGCGCAGCACCCCTGTGCCAAAACGCGCGGCGTCACGGCTTATAGCAGTCCAGGCACACCTTTTTCCCGTCCTGCAGGCGGATTTTGTTTTCCGCCGCGCCCTCGCCGCAGATCTCGCACGTGACCGTCCGGTATATGCGCGCCTTGCCGGGAATGGGATAGCCGGGCTTGTCCACCCGGAAAACCACTTCCGCCGGCGCGGTGAGCAGGTATCTGATGCGCGCGTCGCGCTCTAGGCCGCGCGCGCTTTCCCTGAGCACAAGGCGCACTGCGAGATCGCTGCCGCGCCGGAAAAAGCTGAAGGCCTGCTTGCCGACCGGGCGGATGACGAGGTTGCCCTTCCCCGCCGTGCAGCCAAGGATAGCCTGAATCCCGTCTATGCCGCACGCGTCGTTTTCCGCCACGCAGACGATTTCCTCGTCCACAGCCGGCCCAAACCCGATTTCCATCGCGATCGCGGCGGCGCGCACGCCGATGGCAAGCCCCGGGCACTCGTGCCCGTGAAAATCAACGGCTTTCCGCCACAGATTCCAGATCATGCTCCGCTCCTTCCCGCCCGCCGCAAGCGGGCTTTTTTGGTCTATTCCTATCATACTCCAGCAGCTGTTTTGCGGCAACGGCGGCTGTTTGTTGACATATACCAAACCGAGGGGCTAATATAGTGATTGTATGCGGGCAAAGTGAATAACCGCAGGTAAGGAGGGCGCATGATGGAAAAATACGATGCCATGTCGCAAGAGGAGCTTCGCGCGAAGCTTCAGGAACTCAAGGACCTGCGCGACGAGGTGCTTGAGGAGCGGGACATGATTCTCGGTCAGCGAAACGTCCACCTCTCAAGCCTCCTCGTGACGAAGTACGCCAAGGATATCGAAGAAATCGAAGCACAAATCGCCCACGTGGAGGCGCTCATCGCCCGGCGGGAGGGATAAGCGCCCTCACGGC
>JAAYMC010000133.1 GCA_012521555.1 Clostridiales bacterium | reverse complement strand
TGTTCCTGCGTCATCTCCTCATCCTCCTGATAGCGCGGCATCGGCGGCGGGTACTGCCCCGCCAGAATCATGCTGCCTGTATACTTGCCGCCCGCGTCCCACTGGAAGTGGGGCTTATCCACGATGGACTTCCAGTCGCCGCCCCACGTAAACCCGATTTTCTTTCCGATGGCGCCGACGACTTTCCAGAACCCCTCGTCGTCGTATTCGCGGCCCTTGACGTTCTGGCACACGTCGAACGCAAGTCCCGCCTTCACGCTGTGAAACGTCGGGACGGGGCTGTTTGTGATGATGCTGCCCGGCCGCGTGCGGCCCTGCGCGTAAAGGTACGCCTGGTACTCGTCGTCCCGCACCGTCTCCGTGACGAGGACGCTCCGCCCCGCCTTCTTCGCCAGCGCGATGAGAATTCTGCAGTTTTCGGCCACATCCGGCCTGAGCAGGCTGATATCCCGGCTGCTAAGCATCGCTTTTCACCTCTCCGCCCCATTGTATTCGCCGCCGCGCCTTTTCGCCCGTGGCAAATCCGCCGCCGCGCTGCGCAGCCGCCTTATCCGCCGCGGCGCGCCCTAGGACTTGGGCGCGTCCTCCCGAGCGCTTTTCACGGCCGCAGCGTCGATATGCCCTTCCGTTAAGATGTACGCCATCACGCTCGCGACGGTCACCACCGCGCCCGAGACCGTCGAGATGACGTCCTCGTCCAGCCCGAACACCATCGCCAGGCCCGCGACAAGTCCCGCCGCCGCCGCCCAGAGCTTGCGCGACGAGAGCTTCCGCATGAGAGTGTTCATGCCCCGTCCTCCTTATCCGTCCTGCTTTTGTTTTCGCTGTGGCGCAGCCCCGCCAGCGCCGCAAGCTCCCCCGTCGTAAACGCAAACCACGCGGCGATGAGCGCCGTCGGTTCCGCGCCGGTGCGCAGGAACACAAATAGCGCCGCCGCCGTAAACACGCAGTTTGCGAGGATAATGAAGCTCACCACGAGCTTTGAAAACCGCGCCTTCCTCATCGCGCGCACATCTCCAGTTCGCTCAGGCGCTGCACCGCCGCCCTGACCTTCTCGCCGAGCACCTCGTGCCGCCGCTCAAGTTTGAACAGCCGTTCAAGGACGCTGTTGTGCTTCTCCACTTTCTTTTCCAGCTGCTCCAGCCGGTAATTGACGAGCTTGTTGGACACAATAATCCCCGAAAACGAGCCGATTACCGTCCCGCACAGCGCGATGAGCGCCACCCAGATATCGTTCAACGCGTCCGCCTCCTTATATGGGCATCCTCCACACGGGCGCACCCTTACCCGATGGCGAAGTAGTGGTACTCGACCTCGCTCTCGTTGAGCTGCACCCCCGCCGCCAGCTGCTGATTCACGTCCGGCCTGCAGTGCCAGGAAACCGTGTTGCCCGACCACGTCACGAAATTGTACGTCGCCGTCGTGATGCTGTACGTCTGTATGCTGAGGATATTTGACGAGACCATGCATGGCCTGACCATGAACGTGCCGATCACGCGCGCCGGGAAATAGGGAGCCG
>JAAYMC010000132.1 GCA_012521555.1 Clostridiales bacterium | reverse complement strand
GGTCATGATCGTGCGGCCCGAGCCGCTCTGGGGGAGTTCGTCGCGGGCGCGCTCGCGCATGTAGACGTTTTCGATGTTCGGGAGAACAAGAGTTTCCATGAAGCGCTTGATGAAGGTGGATTTTCCTGTCCTGACGGGCCCTACGACACCTAAATATATATCCCCGTCTGTGCGGAGGGCGATATCTTCATAAATACTGCGGTCGTTCACCCTTACTCCTCCTTTAGGAATGTGTTTTCCGTTAATATCTATGAGGAGAAGGCGTGAAATATACTGCTTGTTCATGAAGATTTCGCCCAATTTGCAGACGGGGACAAAATGGTCAGGCTGTGTTAAATTTTTGCGTTGCCGACTATACGGTGTGCGGGACGCGGTCCGCCTCCTCGGCGCGCTTGGCGTCGTTAAAGCGTTCGAGCGTGCCGACAAGATACCCGGTTATGCGCCGGATCCGCTCGAAGGGGACGGCGTAGAAGTGGTAGGCGATGTCCACATACTCGCTGTCTTCGCTGCTGAGCGTAATGTCGATGCTCTTGATGTACTTGTTCGGGAACTTCTTTTGCGCGCGGGCGACGTACGCGTCTATTTCCTCCTGTGGGAGCGTGCCGCCCATGACGTTGACCTTTATCATCAGCGAATGCCTCCTTCGTCTTATCTTGTGTTATTGGCCCTGCACAGATACTATATCATGTGTCCTGAGGATTTTTAACTCTTCAATTTCTACAAACTTTTAAACTTTTTTTATGAAATATTTTCAAACCGGACACGGAAAAACCGGCAGGATGTGGAAAAAAACAGCGCCCGGAGCTTCTCATCCGGGCGCTGTCTGTTTTGATTTGTGGCGCGATGATTAATCCCCGATGCCGGGCGCGACGGTCGGGCTGGTGCCCGAATCGTTGTCGCCTTTGTCCTCCTTTTTGGGAGGGAGCTCGCCGTCGTGCTCGCAGAGGTATTTGAACTCTTCGCCGGTCATCGTCTCGTGCTCGAGCAGGAACTCGGCGGTGGCGACGAGCAGGTGGCGCTTTTCCGTGAGGATCTGCTCGCAGCGCCGCATCGCCTCGTCGAAAATGCGCTTGACTTCCTCGTCGATCAGGGCCGCCGTCTGCTCGGAGTAGCTCTTGAGCTGCGAGAAGTCGCGGCCGATGAAGACGGAGCTTGCGCTGCTGTCGTACGAGATGGGGCCGAGCCGCTCGCTCATGCCGTATTTCGTGACCATCGAGCGGGCGATGGCGGTGGCCTGCTGGATATCGCTGGCGGCGCCGGTGGAGATGTCGTCCAGCATGAGCTTTTCGGCGGCGCGTCCGCCGAGGGCGGAGATGATGCGCTCGAACATCTCGCTCTTTGAATTGAAGGATTTGTCTTCCTGCGGCCGGTAAACCGTTATGCCGCCCGCCGCACCGTGCGGGATGATGGTGATGTGGTGGACGGGGTCGGCGTGCTCGAGGAAGAAGGAGACGACGGCGTGGCCGGCTTCGTGATAGGCCGTCAGCCGGCGGTCTTTTTCCGTCACGACGCGGCTCTTCTTTTCCGGTCCGGCGAGGACTTTGAGCGTCGCCTTTTCGATTTCCTCCATCGTGATAAAGCGCTTGTTGGCGCGGGCGGCGAGGAGCGCCGCCTCGTTGAGGAGGTTTTCAAGGTCCGCGCCGGTAAACCCGGCCGTGCCGCGGGCGATGCTCTTGAAGTCCACGTCGTCGCCGATCGCTTTGCCGCGGGCGTGGACCTTCAGGATCTCCTCGCGTCCCTTGATGTCGGGCAGGCCGACGTAAATCTGGCGGTCGAACCGGCCCGGGCGGAGCAGGGCGTTGTCGAGGATGTCGGCGCGGTTTGTCGCGGCGATGACGATGACGCCTTCGTTCGAGGAGAAGCCGTCCATTTCGACGAGCAGCTGGTTGAGCGTCTGCTCGCGCTCGTCGTGCCCGCCGCCGAGACCGGCGCCGCGCTGGCGGCCCACCGCGTCGATTTCGTCGATAAAGATGATGGCGGGGGAGAGTTTCTTGGCCTGGTCAAACAGGTCGCGCACGCGCGACGCGCCGACGCCGACGTACAGCTCGACGAAGTCCGAGCCGGAAATCGACAAAAACTGCACGCCCGCCTCGCCGGCGACGGCTTTGGCCAAAAGCGTCTTACCCGTGCCCGGCGGGCCGACGAGCAGGACGCCCTTCGGGATGCGCGCGCCGAGGGCGATGTATTTCTGCGGGCCCTTCAGGAAATCGACGATTTCCTGAAGCTCCGCCTTTTCCTCGTCCGCGCCGGCGACGTCGGCAAACGTCACTTTCCGCTTTTCCTCGCTGGCAAGGCGCGTGCGGGCCTTGCCGAACTTCATCACAGACTTGTCGCCCCCGACGCCGGAGCGGTTGATCATCGCCATCCACAGTATGACGAAGACGACGATGATGACGGCGTAGGGGATAAACCCGAGCCACCACGGCGCCTGCCATCCGACGTCGTAGTCGTAGGTGAAGTCCTCGTTCTCCATAAACATCTTATCGATGTATGGATGCATGTCTTCGTAGAAGATGGACACGTCGTACAGCTCGTGGGTGATGATGTTTGTGCCGGTGTCGTCGTAAGTCTCCTTGAGCTCGACGGTCAGCGTGTTGCCCTTGATGTTGAATGACTTGACCTTTTCCTCCACGAAATAGCGGCGCACCGTGGAGTAATCCACGGAAATTCCGGCGCTCGGTTGGTTATTTAAAAGCAGCCAGACAACGGCGGCGAGCGTTAGCAGAACGAGGATGTATATCATCGTGTCACGCGGGCTCTTATTCTTTTGATTCAAACAGCTCTCACTTCTTTCATTTTAACGTTCATTCAGCACAGGTCGAATACGAGTGACCGCGTGCGATATGTTTATGCGTAAACTTCCTGTTTCAGGACGCCGATATACGGGAGATTCCTGTACCGCTCGGCGTAGTCGAGTCCGTAGCCGACGACGAAGGCGTCCTCGCAGGTATAGCCGACATAGTCGGCCTCAAAAGGCATCTTCCGGCGCGCCGGCTTGTCCAAAAAGGTGCACACCTTCACGGACGCCGGCCCGAGCGAAAGGAGATAGTCCTTCAGGAAATTGATGGTGACGCCCGAGTCGAGGATGTCCTCGACGATGATCACGTCGCGCCCCTTAATGTCGAGGCTCAGCCCTTTCGTGAGCGTGACCGTGCCGGACGTCTCCGTTCCGGCGCCGTAGGACGAGCAGGCGACGAACTCAACCTGGCAGTGAATGTCGAGGGCGCGGAGAAGGTCTGCCATGAAAACAAACGCGCCTTTCAGCACGCCGATGAGAACGGGGTTTTTCCCGGCGTAGTCGGCGGATATCTGCTTTCCCAGCTCCCTCACACGCTTTGCGATGTCTTCTTCGGTAAAGAATATTTTCTCTATATCACGGTGCATAAGATAACTCCTCAAAGATTATTTCCAGTGCTGCGCGTGCGGATACAGGAACAGCCCGAATATCCTGGCCGATGCCGTAAACCGCCAGCACGCCCTTGTCGTCCGCCACGACGGGGACGAGCGCGCGCGCGCGTTTTGGAATTTTCTCCTCTATGAACAGCCGCTTGAGCGACTTCGTGCCATTCCTGCCAGAAAGCGCGATTTTATCGCCGCTTTGGCGCGGCCTGATGACAATCATACCATAAACACTATCAAAGTTGAATAGAAAATTATTAAAGGAATTATGAATTTTTTCCGGACAAATCGTTTCACGAAGAGTGACGCGCAGGCCCAGCTCCGGTATTTCGGCCGTCTGGCCCGGCGCGAGTGTAACCGGCTCGAATGAAAGCGGTTCCTCCGTTCCCTGCACGAAACGGAGCGCGCCGTATTCGATAATGGCCGTCGCCCCCGGAAGGCTCAGCTCGGCGGACGCCAGGTTTTTCCCGCACAACTCCAAAACGGCGTCCGTCCGCTCGCATGAAAGCGGAATGCCGGAAGCGAGGCGCAAAACGCGCGAAGAGAGCGGATAGGGGAGGGTGAGAAGCTTTTCGCATGGAATACGCCCGCCGGGGCAGTTTTCCCGGTAAAACGCGCGCGCAAGCTCCGTGAGGTACCGATCGTCTTCCCGCAGCAGGCGGGAGGCGTGGAATACGGCGCTGTGCAGGCGGGGGTTTAAGTCCTGCAAAACAGGAATCACGGCGTGGCGGATGCGGTTTCGCGCGTAGACGTTCTCAAAATTCGTGGAGTCTTCCACATAGTCCTGCCCGCGCGATTTGAGGTACTCTAGCACTTCCCCGCGCGTGACGCACAGCATGGGGCGGATGATATTGTCCCGCACGGGCGGGATGCCGGCAAGCCCCTTTGTGCCCGCCCCGCGCGCGAGGTTGAGCAGGACCGTTTCGGTGTTGTCGTCGGCCGTGTGGGCCGTCGCGATAACACTTGCGCCGCACTGCCCAGCCGTTTCATGGAGAAATTCGTAACGCAGCGCGCGCGCCGTCTCCTCGATGCCGGCTTTTCTCTCGGCGGCGGCGGCGCGGACGTCCGCCCCGCCGCAGTAGAAGGGGACGCCCAGCTTTTCGCACAAATCGCGGACAAAACGCTCGTCGCGCTCGGACTCTTCCTTCCGCAGCCGGTGGTTGAAATGGGCGCACGATACCTTAAACCCGCGCTCTTTAGAGAGCTCCAGCAGCGCTCTGAGAAGGCAGACGGAGTCGGCGCCTCCGGAGACGGCGGCAAGAATCACTCCGCCGCGCGGGGGGAACATACCATATTTATCGGCAAAACTGGCCAGTTTCGTGAGCATTTCTTACTCCGTGTGGTACCGGTCGATATTGGAGTACATGGTGTACTGCGGGTTCCACTGGAGCTCGACTTTGCCCGTCTCGCCGCGGCGGTTTTTCAGGATGATGCACTCGGCGATGTTGTGCCGGTCCGTGTCCTTGTTGTAGTAGTCGTCCCGGTACAGGCCGAGGACGATGTCCGCGTCCTGCTCGATGGCGCCGGACTCGCGCAGGTCCGACAGCAGCGGACGCTTGTCCTGGCGCGCTTCGTTGGCGCGCGACAGCTGCGACAGGCAGATGACGGGGACGTTGAGCTCCTTTGCCATGATTTTAAGCATGCGCGAGATTTCTGATACAACCTGTGTGCGGTTTTCGGCGGAGTATCTCGGCGGTCCCCCGGCGCTCTGCAGGAGCTGGAGGTAGTCGATGACGACGAGCGCGAGGTCGCTCACGCGCCGGCACTGGGCGTTGATATCGGCGACGGTGACAGACGGGTTGTCGTTGATGAGGATGTTGTAGCTGCTGAGCATGGCGGCGGCTTTGGCAAGGTCCCGCCAGTCGTCGGCCGACAGGCGGCCCGACTGCAGCTTTTTATTGTCGATAAAGCTCGCCGACGAGAGCAGGCGCAGCGCCAGCTGCTCGCGGGACATCTCCAGCGAAAAGATGGCGACGGCCTTGCCCGTCACTTTCGCGACGTGTGTGGCGATGTTGAGGGCGATGGACGTCTTGCCCATGCCGGGGCGCGAGGCGATGAGGATGAGGTCCGACTTGTTCAGGCCGAGGATGTGGCGGTCCAAGTCGTCAAGCCCCGTAGGGTAGCCGGGGATGGAGCTGCCGCTTTTGGCCGCTTCGGACAGCTGCGCGTAGACGTTGACGAGAATTTTCGAAATGGGCTCAAGGCCCGTGACGTTCCTGTCCTGCCGCAGGGCGTAAATCCTCCGCTCGGCGGCCTCGAGGATGTCGGACGCGTCGCCCGCGGCTTCCATGGCGAGGTTGTGGATCTCGCTGCCGGCGTCGGCGATGTTGCGGAGCAGCGCCATGTCGCGGACGATTTTCGCATATTCCATGACGTTGGCCGCCGTGGGCGTTAAGTTCACAAGGTCGAGCAGGTACGCCGCGGAGCTCTCGGTGTAGACGCCGTTGATGCGCATGTGCTTGAGAACGGTGACGGGGTCGACCGTCTCAGCGTTGACGAACATGGAATAAATCGTCTCGAAAATGTCCCGATTGACCGGGGAATAAAAGTCGGACGCTTTGAGAAAGCCGACGACGTCGCCGATGCAGCGGGCGTCGATGATCATGGAGCCGAGCACGGCCTGCTCTGCCTCGGCGCTGTGCGGCATCGACCGCGCGAGAAGGTCATCCATCGTTCATTCCTCCGGTCTTGTTGACGTAAAAGCGCTTATCCTTCCGTGACAAGGACGTTAATCGTGCCGGTAATCTCGAAGCCGAGCTTGCATTTGACCTCGAAGGCGCCGAAGGTCTTGATCGGCTCGTCCTGCACGATTTTGTTCTTTTCAATCGTGATGCCGCACTGCTCCTGCAGCGCGTCGGCGATTTCCTTCGACGTGACGGAGCCGAAGAGCTTGCCCGCGCCGCCGGCTTTCGCCCGGATGTGCACCTGGCAGGCTTTGAGCTTTTCGGCGATGGCCATGGCCTGCGCCTTTTCCTCCTCGAGCTTTTTAAGGCGCGCCTTTTCCTTCATTTTGGCGGCGTTGATGTTGTCCGCCGTGGCCTCCTGCGCGAGCTTGCGCGGCAGGAGATAGTTGCGCGCGTACCCGTCGGCCACTTCGACAACCTGTCCCTTCTTGCCGAGGGCTTTTATGTCCTGCAGAAGTATCACTTTCATTTGTCTTCCTCCAAACTAAATCGTCCAAACATCATTGTGTTCGTTTTATGAGGCCTGCCCGCTTGAGGCGAGGTAATCGTCGATGGCCGTTTTCAGGCGCGTGAGCACATCGGGAACGGTGCTTTTCATAATCTGGCCGCCCGCGGTGGACTGGTTGCCGCCGCCCCCGAGCTTTTCAAGGATGAGCTGGACGTTGATCGTCCCGATGCTGCGGGCGGAGATGTTGACGTTTTCGCCGTCCGGCGAGACGACGAACGACGCCTCGACGCCCTCGATGT
>JAAYMC010000010.1 GCA_012521555.1 Clostridiales bacterium | reverse complement strand
TCGTCGACGCGCTGATGGATCTCATCGAAAGCGACTTATGAGAAAGCCGCTCTTTTGCGGCCGCGAAAGAGAGAGAGTGGAACTTGAGTCAGCAACAGGCCGTACCGTTTTTTGAAATGTTCAGCTGCTGCGCGGACGACCAGTCCCTTGCGGCGGTCTTACATAAAACGAAAGTGATCAGCGCCACCGTCGACCGCGAAAACCGCATCATGCGGGCGACGATCCTGTTTCCCCGGCCCATGGCGCCGGTGGACATCGCGGCGGTGGAGGAGGGCATCGCCGAGGAGTTCGGGCTGAAACTCGTCACCGTCTCGCCCGTCTACCCGAAGAGCGCCGCGCCAAAAAAACCGGCGGCCGAGAAGAAGCAGGATGCCGTTTTGTACGGGCGCGCGCCGTCCGGCAGCGTCACGCCGATGGACAAGATCACCCTCGAGATGGGGAAGGCGACGGTGCGCGGCGAGATTTTCGACGTGCAGCACCGCGAAATTCCCAAGCGCGGCGCGTGGGTAATGCAGTTTGACATGACGGACTACACAAACTCCATCCGCGTGTCAAAGTTTTTAACCGATCCAAACGCCGGCGAAATCGTCTCGAAGATAAAGCCGGGGCTGTTCGTTACCGTCTCGGGGGTGCTCAGCCTCAACCGCTTCGACGGCGAAATGGTTCTGGAGCCGACGGGCATCGCCCTTGCCGAGCGGGAAAAGCGGCGGGACACGGCGCCGGAAAAGCGCGTGGAGCTGCACCTGCACACGCGCATGTCCGCCATGGACGCGCTCACGGACGTGAAGGAGGTCATCACGCGCGCCATCGAGTGGGGCCACCCCGCCATCGCCATCACGGACCACGGCGTCGTGCAGTCGTTTCCCGACGCGATGCACGCCGCGGGCGACAAAATCAAGGTCATCTACGGCGTGGAGGGGTACTTTATCAACGACGTGGACAGCCGCCTTGCCGTCTTCGGCGACTGCGCCGGAACGCCGGAGGACGAAATCGTCGTCTTCGACATCGAGACGACGGGCCTGTCCACAACGCGCGACGCGATTACGGAAATCGGCGCCGTCATCATGAAGGGCGGCGTGGAAACCGGCCGCTTCCAGACGTTCGCCAACCCCGGGCGGCCCATCCCGCCCTCGATTACGCAGCTGACCGGCATCTCCGACGAGGACGTCAAGGACGCGCCCTCGCAGAAGGAGGCGGTGAAGGCGTTTTTAGAGTTTGCCGGCGGGCGCGTTCTCGCCGCGCACAACGCCAGCTTCGACATCGGGTTTATCTACGAGGCGTGCCAGAAGTACGGGCTTGACTTTAAGCCGCGGTTTGTGGACACACTCGCCCTCGCCCGCGCGCTGTTTCCCGACATGAAAAGCCACAGGCTCGATAGCGTCGCCGCGCGCCTGGGGCTGCCCGAGTTTAAGCACCACCGCGCCTCGGACGACGCCGTGACAGCCGGGCTCGTCCTCGCGAAGCTCTTTGACATGCTGCGGGAGGAGGGCGTGGAGGATCTTTCCCAGATTAACGATTACGTTTCGAAAAAAACGGCGGGAGAGATTCACCACCGCCAGAGGCCCCGGCACATCATCATCCTCGCGAGGACGCAGGCGGGGATAAAAAACCTCTACAAGCTCATCACGAAAAGCCACCTCGAGACGTTCCACCGCTACCCGATTATCTTAAAAAGCGACCTGATGGCCCATCGCGAAGGGCTGCTCATTGGCTCGGCGTGCGAGGCGGGGGAAGTGTTCGAGGCCATCGTGGAAGGGCGCAGCCGGCTTGAGCAGCAGCGCCTTGCCGCGTTTTACGATTACCTTGAGATTCAGCCGCTGTGCAACAACGCCTTCATGCTCCACGGGGAGCGGCCGAGGGCGCGGAGCATGGAGGATTTGAAAAACTTTAACCACCGCGTGGTGGAGCTGGGGCGGGAGATCGGCCGCCCCGTCGTCGCCACGACGGACGCGCACTTCCTCGACCCGGAACACGAGATCTTCCGCCGCATCCTGCTCTACGCAAAGGAATTTCCCGACCCGGACAGGGAGCTGCCGCTTTATTTCCGCACGACGGACGAGATGCTCGAGGAGTTTTCCTACCTCGGCGAGGAGACGGCGTACGAAGTCGTCGTGGCGAACACGCGCAAAATCGCCGAGATGATCGAGCCGGTCCGCCCGCTGCCGCCGGCGAAAAAGCTCTTCACCCCGAAGATTGAAAACAGCGCCGAGGAGCTCAAAGCCCTCGTCTACGGGAGAATGCGCGAGCTGTACGGCGACAACCCGCCCGACATCGTCAAAAACCGCGTCGACACGGAGCTGGGGGACATCCTCGCCCGCAATTACGACGTCATTTACATGAGCGCGCAAAAGCTCGTGGCCGACTCGCTGAAAAACGGCTACCTCGTCGGCTCGCGCGGCAGCGTCGGCTCCTCCATCGTGGCGTTCCTCGCGGGAATCACGGAGGTCAACGCCCTGCCGGCCCACTACCGCTGCCCCAACTGCCGGCACAGCGACTTTGAATCGGGGAAAGGGTACGGCTGCGGCGCCGACATGCCGGACAAAAACTGCCCGGTGTGCGGCACGCCGTACAAAAAAGACGGGTTTGACATCCCCTTCGAGACGTTCCTCGGCTTCGGCGGCGACAAGGTCCCCGATATCGACCTCAACTTCTCCGGCGAATACCAGGCGCGGGCGCACAAGTTCACGACGGAGCTGTTCGGCGCCGACCACGTCTTCCGCGCCGGCACCATCGGCACCGTCGCGGAAAAGACGGCCTACGGCTATGTGAAAAAGTACCTCGAGGCCACGGGAAGGCGCGTGTCGCGGGCGGAGGAAAACCGCCTGGCGCGCGGGTGCGTCGGCGTCAAGCGCACGACGGGCCAGCACCCGGGCGGGCTCGTCGTCATCCCGCAGGACATGGAGATCGCCGACTTCTGCCCGGCGCAGTACCCGGCCGACGACAAGGAAAGCGGCGTCATCACCACCCACTTTGAATACCACAGCATGGAGGACAACCTCCTCAAGCTCGACGAGCTCGGGCACGATGACCCGACGATGATTAAAATGCTCGAGGACCTCACGGGTGTGAGCGCCCGGGAGATCCCGCTCGACGACCCGGAGACGATGGCCATCTTCAAGTCGCCGGAGCCGCTGGGCCTGCCGCGCGGGGACGAGATTATCGGCGAGACGGGCTCCATCGGCATTCCCGAGTTCGGCACGGACTTTACCCGACAGATGCTCCGCGACACAAAGCCGGAAAACTTCGACACGCTCATCCGCCTGTCCGGCTTCTCCCACGGCACGGACGTGTGGCTCGGCAACGCCAAGGACCTCATTTTGAGCGGCACGGCCACCATCAGCGAGACCATCGGCTGCCGCGACGACATCATGCTCTACCTCATCTCAAAGGGCATGGACGAAAAGTACGCCTTTAAAATCATGGAGAGCGTGCGAAAGGGCAAGGGCTTGCCGGACGGCGCGGAGGAGAAGATGCGGGAGCTTGGCGTGCCCGACTGGTACATCACCTCCTGCAAGAAGATCAAGTACCTCTTCCCGAAGGCCCACGCCGTGGCGTACGTCATGATGGCCTTCCGCATCGCCTGGTTTAAGGTGCACTATCCCCTCGCCTTCTACAGCGCGTATTTCTACCGCCGCAGCCAGAAGGACGCCTTCGACGCGGAGATGATGACGCGCGGCATCGACGTGGTCACCGCGAAAATCCGCGAGCTGCGCTCGGCGCAGGAGATGAAGGGGAAGGACGAGGACCTGCTCACCACGCTGGAGGCCTGCTACGAGTTTTACAAGCGCGGATTTTCCTTCGCGCCCATCGACCTGTACGAGTCCGACGCGGTAAAGTTCAACATCGTGGGGGACAGGCAGCTGCGCCCGCCCTTCGTGGCCATCACGGGGCTCGGCGACGCCGCCGCGCGGGACATCGTCGCCGGGCGCGCGGGGAGGAAGTTTATCTCCGTCGAGGAGCTGCAGATTACCTGCCCGAAGGTCTCGCGGGCGCACATCGAGCAGCTGCGCAGCCTCGGCGTCCTCGACGGGCTGCCCGAGACGAGCCAGATGACGCTGTTTTAGGAAAAACAAAACCGCCCGGTTGCCGCACATCCGGGCGGTTTTTGTTTTTGGAGAGGCGCGCGTGTGGAAAGCGCACGGCTTTTTTATATTTGGCTGTTTGCGGCGCGAATGCGCGGCGCGCGATGTGGGAAAAGCTAAGTCGTCTGGTGCGCTTTAGGCTCGTAGCGCGCGAGCGTGTCGCGCAAAAGGCTTGTAAACTCGTCGATCGCGCTCTGGGGCGCGAGGATTTTCGCCTCGCCGCCAAATCCCGCAACCCACGCGTAAAACAGGGGGCTTAGGATCACGGGCGCCTGAAAGGTGAACGTATCCTCCCCCGAGGGGACGAGGATGACGTCCTTCCCGAACCGGTCGATGACGACGCCGGCAAGGCGGCTGCTCATCTCAAGGCGCACCGTCTCCTCCCGCCCGCTGTACATCGAGAAGAAGGGCCGCAGATACTGGCCGATGTCAAGCTGCCTGTAGTGCTCAAGGCCCCCGCGGGGTGAGTCCGTGACCTCAATTTCCGCCATCTTGTCGACGCGGAAGTGCTTTATTTTGCCGGCTTCGTCGTCGAAGGCGATGAGGTAGTAGTTGTCGTCGTTCCACGTGAGCGTCCAGGGGCTGACGACGTACCGCGCCCCGCCGCGGCGGAAGATCTTTTCCTTCGTCACGGCGTACTGGAAATAGCGGAAGCTGATTTTCCGCCCCGCCGCGATGCCGCTGTGAATCGCGTCGATGTTGTAGTAGATGCTCTCGTTCATCGTCTTGACGCGGTTTCTGACGAACACCTGCCGGTGCAGCGTCCGCGCCAGGTGCACGCTCGTCAGGCGCTCGATTTTCGAGATGAGCTCGGCGGATTTCCTGTGCGTGATGAACTTGGAGGACTGCACGCTGTCGACAAGCAGCCGCAGCTCCGGCAGCTCGAACATCCTGTCGGCGAGGAAATAGCGCGTCGTCTTCGAGCGGACGGCGACGATGTTCATCCCGAACCGGCGGAGGGCTTCAATATCGTCGTACAGGCTCTTGCGCTCGGCCGTGACGCCGTAGCCGGCAAGCTCCGCGATAAGCTCGGCGAGGGACAGGGGGTGCTCCTCGTCCGTCTTTTCTTCGAAAATCTGCTTAAGGTACAGCAGCTTGAGCTTCTGGTTGGGCGATTTCGGCATAATCTCCCTCCTCCGCCATGAGCATACATCATTTTCCGCCCGGCGCGCAAGGCTCCTTTACCGCACGAACACGCACGCGGCCGCGGCGACGGCGAGCACGCTGAAAATGACGTTCCAGATCTCGGCGCTGTCGAGGGATTTTTTCCTGCGGCAGGAGGGATGGCGGATGATGCGGGCGCTTTGGCGGGCGCGGCCCGGGAGTAAGAAAGCCGTGGTGTGTCTCTGATAGGCGTGCATGGCGCGGCCTCCTTTATTCAGGCCGGCGCGCGCGCAGCTCCTCGCGCGCTTCGCTCACGCTGTCCGCCGAGAAAAGAAACTTCCCGCTCTCGTCGTAAACTTCGATATGCCCGTTGTTGCTTTTGAAAACGTAATCCATCGCACTGCGTCCCCTTTCCGTTTCATCTTACACTTTGAGTATAGAACCCAAAGTGTCCGATAAAACGGACAGTGCGGAGGGAAAACGGGGAAATTTATGTTTTCCGGAACTGATTTACGGGAGCGCGGGGAGCGTGCTTTTGCCGGAGATGAGGATGTGCGGGCTTTTTGACGGGTCGAGCCAGCCGAAGATGCGCTGCATGGCGGCGCGGGGGACGGCGACGCAGCCGCGCGTGGGCTCTATGCCGACGTGGAGGAAGATGGCCGAGCCGCGCCCGGGGATGCGCGAGACCGTGTTGTACCCGATGACGAGGGCCATCTCGTACGCCTCGGGGAAGTCGATGAGATGCTCCGCGCTGCGCCACGAGACGCCGTCCGTTTTTTCAACCCACTGGTTATACTGTGGGGAGAGGGGGTCGTCAACCCAGTAGCTTTGGGGCGTGATGCGCCGGTAGGGCATTTTCGTCTTCCCTTTTTCGTGGATGCCGAAGGCCATCCCCAGCGTGTACAGGCCGATGGGCGTGGCAAAGTCGCCTTCGCGCTTGTGCTTGGTGACGCCGGCGGCGCCGACGTATCCTGAGATGGTGTGGCCTTTTTGCCGCCAGGCGCCGCCTGAGTGCTCGCACAGGTGGATGCCGGCGCGGGAGCGCTCGGGCGTGACGACGATGAGCTGGCGGCATTCGGGAGGAAGCGCGGGGAGGGAGTCGGGACAGTCTGCGGGAATATCGGGCATAATGCGTCCTCCTTCTTGATAATGACCGGAATGTATGATATGTATAGTATAGACAGCGGCATGTCTGACGGCCCGCTATGGGCGGGCCGGTCCGGGCGCCGCCCGGGCTTCGCGGAAACGGGCATGACACGGACCGCGGACGAGCCCGAATTGCAAGGAGGGTTTTAACTTGATATCGCATGGCAAGGACATTAAGATTTTTGCCGGAAACTCCAACAAACCGCTGGCGGAGAGTATATGCCGCCACATCGGGATTCGGCTGGGGGACTCCGTCGTCACCAAGTTTTCCGACGGCGAGATCTCCGTATCGCTTTACGAATCCGTCCGCGGTTCGGATGTTTTTATCATTCAGTCCACCTGCCAGCCGGTGAACGACAATCTCATGGAGCTTCTCATCATGATCGACGCGTGCAAGCGCGCCTCGGCGGGCAGAATCACCGCGGTGATTCCATATTTTGGATACGCTCGACAGGACAGGAAAGCCAAAGCCAGAGACCCTATATCCGCGAAGCTGGTTGCCAATCTCATCACCTCGGCCGGGGCTGACCGGGTGCTCACGATGGATTTGCACGCGACGCAGATACAGGGCTTTTTTGATATCCCCGTCGACAACCTGCTCGCCAGCCCGCTGTTTGCCGAGTTCTACACGAAGAAATTCGGGGAGAATGCCGAAAACGTCGTCGTCGTCTCGCCGGACGTCGGCTCCGTCGCCCGGGCGCGCACGTTCGCGCTGAAGCTCGGCCTCGGCCTTGCCATTATCGACAAGCGGCGCGAAAAGGCCAACCAGTCGGAAGTTATGAACATCATCGGCGACGTGCGCGGGAAAGACGTCATCCTCTTCGACGACATGGTCGATACCGCCGGCAGCCTTGTCGGCGCGGCGAAAGCCCTCGTGGAGACGGGCGGCGCGAAGACGATTTACGCCTGCGCCACGCACGGCGTCCTCTCCGGCGCCGCCATCTCGCGCATTAACGACAGCCCGATCGAGGAGCTCATCTTCACGGACACGATCCCCTATCCCGCCGGGCAGGCTGTGAGCGGGAAGATTAAGTATATCTCCGCCGCGCCGCTCTTTGCCGAGGCGATCGACCGCGTCTACGAAGAAGTCTCCATTTCCACGCTGTTCCGCTAAACGGATATGGCCTGGGGCGCACTGAAAAAGATGCTCTTTCACAAAGCCGCGGGCGTGGGCTGGATCGTCGTGTTTCTCGGCAACCCGGGGGACAAGTACGTAAGAACGCGCCACAACGCCGGATTCATGGCGGCTGGCGAGATGGAAAAGCGCGCCGGCGTGCGCATCAACCGCTTGAAATTCAAGGCGCTCACGGCGGTGGCCGACATCGGCGGCGCGCGGGTGCTGCTCATGAAGCCGCAGACGTACATGAACCTAAGCGGCGGCGCCGTGCAGGAAGCGATGAAGTTTTACAAGGTGCCCCTCGAGCGCGTCATCGCGGTGTCGGACGACGTGTCGCTCCCCCTCGGGAAGCTGCGGATCCGCCGCAGCGGCTCGGCGGGCGGCCACAACGGCCTGAAGGACATCATCGCAAAGTGCGGCGGGGAGGGGTTCCCGCGCGTGAAAATCGGCGTCGGCGCCCCGCCAAACCCCGAGATGGATATGGCCGACTGGGTGCTCTCGTCCTTTACGCCGTCGGAGATGGCCGTGATGGCGGAGGCGGCCCGCCGCGCGGCGGAAGCGGTGGAGGTCATTATCTCCCGCGGTATCGACGCGGCGATGAACACATACAATTAATGCAATTTAATTATAAAATAAAACGCAAAACAAGAAAACCGGGGGTTTTACTGCCCCCGGTTGTTTTTTATGCTTTATTTTCCGCTTTATGCGCAGAAGCGGTGGTTTCCGATGACGGTAATCAGCGGGCGCGACCAGATCCACGCGCTGGTGGCGGTGGCGGGATTAAAGTAGTAGATGGCGCCGCCGGACGGGTCCCACCCGTTCAGGCAGTCCTGCGCCGCGCGGTAGGCGCTTTCGGACACGGGCTGGTCAAACTGCCCGTCGTACAGGCAGGAGAAGGCGCCCGGCTGGTAGATGACGCCCGCGATGGAGTTGGGGAAGGACGGGTGCCTGACCCGGTTGAGCACCACCGCGCCGACGGCCACCTGCCCGATATACGGCTCGCCGCGCGCCTCCGCGGAAATCAGGCGCGCGAGCAGATGCAGGTCGTTTGACTGCGGCGTGGCGCCCGAGGAGGACTGGATGCCCATGGCGGCGAGCGTCTGGTCGCCGGCGATGCCGTCGACGTAAAGGCCGTTGCGCTGCTGGAAGTATCGGACGGCCTGTTCCGTCGCCGGCCCGTAAATGCCGTCGACAGAGCTGAAATAATACCCCCAGCTTTTCAGCTTCTGCTGAATCTGCGTGACCACCGAGCCGGTCGATCCCCGGCGGTAGACGGCCGCGTCGGCCTTCTGGATCTCCTGGAAGAGGGAGATGATGATGATATTGAGGATAAAGATGATCGCCAGCGAGATGGCGAGCTTCTTTCTGTTCGGCAACGCGAAAACTCCTTTGCTAGAGTTTATTCCGTGCATTTAGTGTACGAGAAAGCGGTAAAAGTTATGAGATGAAAAATTTAGCGCTTTTTGATTAAAGAGCCTTTCGCTTGCGGCCCTGGCGTAAAAAGTCTCTTGCACTCAGCTCAGGGGCAAAAGAAAGCCCCGGGCCGCAAGCCCGGGGGCGCAAAAAAGCCCCGGGGTTTCCCGGGGCTTTCGCTTTTTTTTGGATTAATATGCGCGGGTGTTTTTCTCCTCGGCAATCTGAGCGATGAACGTCTCAAGGTCCATCGCGCCCACGTCGCCGACGGAGCGCTTGCGGACGGCGACGGTGCCCTGCTCGGCTTCCTTGTCGCCGACGACGAGCATGTAGGGGATCTTCCGCACCTGCGCCTCGCGGATCTTAAACCCGATCTTCTCATTGCGCGTGTCCGTCTCGACGCGGAAGCCGGCGTCGTCAAGGCGCTTTGCCACGCTCACGGCGTATTCGGTGCTGCGGTCCGTAATCGGGAGGACGATGACCTGGACGGGCGCGAGCCACAGGGGGAACGCGCCGGCAAAGTGCTCCGTCAGGATGCCGATAAAGCGCTCGAGGGAGCCGAAGGCGGCCGTGTGGAGCATGACGGGGCGGTGCTTGAGCCCGTCGGGGCCCGTGTACTCCAGCTCGAAGCGCTCGGGCATCTGGAAGTCGAGCTGAATCGTGCCGCACTGCCACGTCCGGCCGATGGCGTCGGTGAGGTGGAAGTCGATTTTCGGGCCGTAGAAGGCGCCGTCCCCTTCGTTGAGGACGTAGTCGCGGCCCATGCTCTCCAGAACGTCTTTCAGCACGCGCTCGCTGCGCTCCTTCATCTCCGGCGTGCCGATGAAGTTTTCCGGGCAGGTGGAAAGCTCAAGATAATAGGAAAAGCCGAAGGTGGCGTAGATGCTGTCGATTTTCTCGATGACGCCGGCGATTTCGGAGGCCATCTGGTCTTCCGTCATGAAGATGTGCGCGTCGTCCTGCGTGAAGGCGCGCACGCGCATCAGGCCGTGCAGCGCGCCGGACAGTTCGTGCCGGTGGACGAGGCCCAGCTCCGCCACGCGCAGCGGCAGGTCTTTATACGACCACATGCGGCGCTTGTAGGCGAGCATGCCGCCCGGGCAGTTCATGGGCTTGACGGCGTACGTGTCGCCGTCGATTTCCGTAAAGTACATGTTCTCCTTGTACTTATCCCAGTGGCCGGAGCGATGCCAGAGGTCCTCGTTGAGGATAATCGGCGTCTTAATCTCCTGGTACCCGCGCTTGCGGTGCAGGTCGCGCCAGTAGTTTTCAAGCTCGTTGCGGATGACCATGCCGTTGGGGAAGAAGAACGGGAAGCCGGGGCCTTCCTCAAAGACGGCGAACAGGTCAAGCTCCCTGCCGAGCTTGCGGTGGTCGCGCCGCTTGGCTTCCTCGATGCGGGCAAGGTGCGCGTCCAGCTCCGCTTTCGACATAAAGCAGGTGCCGTAGATGCGCTGGAGCATCTTGTTGTTCGAGTCGCCGCGCCAGTACGCGCCGGTGCAGCTGGTGAGCTTAAAGGCGTTGGCCTTGACGCGGCCGGTGTTGTCCAGATGCGGGCCGGCGCACAGGTCCGTAAAGTCGCCCTGGCGGTAGAAGCTGATGACGGCGTCATCCGGCAGGTCGTTGATGAGCTCGATTTTATACGGCTCGTCCTTCATGAGCTCGAGCGCCTTTTCGCGGGGCAGCTCGAAACGCTCGAGGGGGAGCTTTTCCTTGATGATGTTTTTCATCTCGGCCTCGATGCGCTCGAGGTCTTCCGGCGAGAAGGGCTCCGGCACGTCGAAATCGTAGTAGAACCCGTCCTCAATCGCCGGGCCGATGGCGAGCTTGGCGTGCGGGAAAAGGCGTTTGACGGCGTGCGCCAGTATATGGGCGGTGGTGTGCCGGTAAGCCTTTTTAAACTCCGCGTTTTCAAATGTGTATTCGGACACTCAGGTCATCTCCTTCTGGCCACAGCCGCTTAATCTGGCTGAAAATGGCGCTAAAAAAGCACTTATGCGTCTAGAAATCTAAATTATCACGTTCGTTATACGCTGTCAAGCGCGCAATCTCCCCTGGCAAAAGCTGCAGGCATAAAGATATTTTCCGATTGTTTTATATTTCTTCATACATTCGTCATAAACTTGCTTTATGATACAGCCAAAACCTGATAGGGATAAAACCCTGGACCATGGGAAAAGACTTTTGTATAATTATGGTTACGACTTCGGGCGACAGGAGGTAATGCGTTATGCTCTATAACGAGAACAACCGGTACGACCCCAATTTTGGCGGGCCGTCTCAGAATGGCGAAAACGGGGAAGAAAAGAGCTACACCGTCCGCTACGAGCCGTGGCAGACGCCCCTGCGCCGCGAGAGCAAGGCGGCTCAGTACGATCCCCCGCCCGGGGCCTACAACGCGCGCACGACGGAGGCGCCCGCGCCTCCGAAGAAGAAGCGCTCGCGCGCGCCTGCGAGGGTTGCCGCGCTGCTTCTTGCCTGCGCGGTCGTCTCCGGCGCTGCGGCTTACGGCGGCGCGCGCCTTGCCTGGAGCCAGTACACCCCTGAGGTCTACGGATATACATCGCCGGCGCCGTCTCCCCTCGTGCCGGCGCAGAGCACGGGCGGCGCGAAGGACACGAACACAACGCCCGTCTACACCGGCGAAGTGATGCCCGCCGAGCGCATCTACGAGCTCGCGCTCACGCAGGTCGTCGGCGTGAACACCGACGTGAAGACGAACATCTTCGGCCAGGAGACGTCGCGGGCGGTGTCCGGCTCCGGCTTTATCGTCTCGGAGGACGGGTACATCGTCACGAACTACCACGTCATCTCCTACGCCGCCGAGTACGGGTATGACCTGACCGTCATGCTGCGGGACGGCTCCTCGTATCCTGCGAAAATCATCGGCTTCGACAAGGACATCGACGTGGCCGTCATCAAAATCGACGCGAGAGGCCTCAACCCCGTCACCATCGGCAACAACGAGAACATGAAGGTGGGCGAGACGGTCTACGCCGTGGGCAATCCCCTCGGCGAGCTGGACTATACGATGACGAGCGGCATCATCAGCGCTCTCGACCGCGTCATCAGCGTCGATTCGTCCACGCGGATCAACATGTTCCAGTTTGACGCGGCGGTCAACTCCGGCAACTCCGGCGGGCCGGTGTACAACTCCCGGGGCGAGGTCGTGGGCATCGTCTCGGCCAAGTACTCGTTTACGGGCGTGGAGGGCCTCGGCTTTGCCATCCCGATTAACGACGTGGTGGACATCGTCAACCAGCTGATGACGACGGGCCATATCTCCGGCAAGCCGGCCATGGGCGTCTCCGTGCGCACGATTACGCCGGAGGCGGCGGAGTATTACGGGCGCGTCGTCGGCGCCGGCGTGGAGAAGGTGCAGCCCGGTTCGGCGGCCGACAAGGCGGGCATCAAGGTGGGCGACATCATCATCAAGCTGGGCGACTATGAGATTACGTCCGTGGAAGACCTCATCTTCTACAAGCGCAAGTTCAAGGCCGGCGACACCACGACCATCACCGTCAACCGCGGCAAGGAGGAAATCGTCCTCGAGATTACCTTCGACGAGGAAGGCGTTACGCCCACGGCGAGCACGCCGTTTGACAACGAATAAAACGAATAAAACAAAGCCCTCCCGAAGCGGAGGGCTTTGCTTTTCCCTTGCGGGAGGATGCGCCGCCGTGTATAATAGATGAAAACTGAATAAAAGCCGTCCGGTGCCCCCTGACGGGGGAGAATAGGGAATCGGAAATCGAGCGGTCCCACCACTGTATGCGGGGAGTTCTTTTCGAAAGGCGCTAAAAGCGCCTGCGTGCCACTGGCCTTAAGGCTGGGAAGGCGAAAAGCGCTGTGATCCGCGAGCCAGGAGACCTGCCGGGCGGCGTGTATCCCGCCGGGGAGGACGGGGCACTCAGCAGGATGATGGTAAAATCCTCGAGTTTTTGCCGCGGGCTTAAGGCCCGCCGCGAAAGCTTGAGGATTTTTTTCTTCCTCCCGGAAAAACTGTTACGAGGTGCGGCATGAAAATCCTTCGCAAGATCCAGGGGCATGATTTGTCGGAGAAATACCTCATCGAGCTGGATGATCAGAACACAGTCGAGGCCATCTACATGTGCGACCCGGAGCGGACGCTCACGTTTTCCAGCACGCTGTGCGTCTCGTCGCAGGCCGGCTGCGCGGTCGGCTGCGCCTTCTGCGCCACCGGGCGGCAGGGGTTTGCGCGAAGTCTTGAGGAGAAGGAAATCGTCGGGCAGGTTCTCCTTGCCGTAAAGGACGGCGGAAAAAAGCGCATGCCGCTTGAGGCCGTGGTCTTTGCGGGAATGGGCGAGCCGTTGTATAATATGGAAAACGTCACCGCCGCCATGCTCTCCCTGCGGGACGAGCTGGGGATAAGCCGCCATGAGCTGGCCACGGCGGGCGTCGCGCCGAAAATCGGGGAGATGGCGCGCTTTTCGCGGGAGACGGGGATAATGATCCGCCTCAACCTCTCCCTGCACGCGCCGACAGATGAAAAGCGCGCACAATTGATTCCCCTCACGGCGCGGTACGACATCAAAACCCTTCTCAACGCGGCGGAAGAGTACGCGCACATGACGGGCGCCACCGTCCGGGTGCGGTACATGCTCATCAGGGGCCTTAACGACTCGGAGGAGGACGCGCGGGCGCTCATCCGGCGGCTTCGGGGGCGGCCCTTTAAGCTCATCCTCTCGGGGTACAACGACAACGGCATCGCGGGGCTGGAGCCTGTCAGCCGCGCGGACATCGAGGCGTTTTACAACCGCGTGAAAGGCGAGATTCCCTGCGGGATTTTCCGCAGCTTCGGCGCGGAGATTGCGGGCGGGTGCGGCCAGCTGCGCCGGATTTACTGTGAAAATAAACGGGACGGAGTAGAGATATGGTAAAGACAATCTGCGTGTTCAGTTCGTCGAGCAATACAATTGACAAGGCCTATTTCGAGGCGGCTCTCGCGCTCGGCCGCGCCATGGCGCAAAGGGGCGCCGCGCTCATCTTCGGCGGCGGGGACACGGGTCTGATGGGCGCGTGCGCGCGGGGCGTGCACAGTGCGGGCGGGAAAGTCATCGGCGTCATCCCAGAAGCCCTCAATGAAAAGGGGATTGTCTACGA
Source organism: Clostridiales bacterium (assembly GCA_012521555.1). Taxonomy (GTDB): domain Bacteria; phylum Bacillota; class Clostridia; order Oscillospirales; family Oscillospiraceae; genus Sporobacter. The sequence continues at coordinate 27,175 of JAAYMC010000010.1, read as the reverse complement.
AGCGTGCGACGAGCTTGTCGTGACGAAGGGCATGCGCGAGCGCAAGGGCGTCATGGACGAGCGGGCGGACGCGTTCATCGCCCTGCCGGGGGGATTTGGCACCATCGAGGAGATCATGGAGATTATCACCCTCAAGCAGCTGCGGTACCACACAAAGCCTATCGTCATCCTCAACACAAAGGGCTTTTACACGCCTCTGCTTGAGATGCTGCGGCAGGTCGTGGCGCAAAACTTCGCCAAGCCGGAGTGCATGGAGCTGTTTTTCGTGGCGGACACGCCGGAGGCGGCCCTCGGCTATATCGAAAGCTATACGCCCGAGGCGTGCTCCCAGCGGTGGCTGACGGACGTGGACGCGCCGTTCCCCGGCGGACACGAGCCGCAGCGCGCATCCGCGCCTGAACAGGGAAGCGCGCCGAAAGAGGCGTTTTGCAAGCTGGAGATTTTTGTCCCCGAGACGCATTTTAAGCCTTTGTGCGAGGCGCTGCGGAGCGTCGGCGCAGGGTGCGTGGGCAATTACGACAGCTGCCTGTCCGTCACGAAAGTGACCGGGTACTGGCGGCCGCTGCCCGGCAGCCACCCGTACGACGGGGAAATCGGCGTGCTGCAGTCGGCGCCGGAGCTGAAGGTGGAAGTCCTCTGCCGAAAGGAGCGGCTACATGAGACGATTGCCGCCGTGAAAAAGGCGCACCCTTACGAAGTGCCGGTGATTAACGCCATCGAGCTTGCGGCGACGGGACTGTAAGCGCCGCGGCTTGGGGGAACGACGCCCATTGGCGGCGATAAAAAACGCGTAGAAAAGACGGCGCGCGGCGTGGGGAAACGTCACCGCGCGGCAGACGTGAATACAAAAGGTCTATTACCATGAGCTTTCATGGCAATAGACCTTTGTTGTCATGTTAAGCCCTAAAAACAAAGCCGGCTTGCCAACAAAGTCTCTATTTAGCCTTGTCGTATTCCTTGCGGAGATTGCCGATTTTCTTATCGCTTCGCGCGTCGGAATCATCGGGTCTGTTGATTTGAACGGAATTTCTGGGCAGCCCGTATGTCTTTTCAATGTGCCTTTCGATGGAGCCGACCGTCGCGTCGTCGCGTGCGCTGCGGTATCTTCTGCCTTTTTCATTTCTCTCGCTCATTCATGAAACCACCATTCTGAAGAATTAATATTTACTTGCCCAAATAAACATTGATTTCCAGCGCTTTTATCTTAACATCAGCTCTTCGCGTTTACAAGCGATTTTTCCTTTTCAAAAAAAGTCTCCGGTCGGCAGGGCGCCGGACCGACTGGCCGTTTATAGATTTTTCCTATACAGAGGTTTTGAGGCAAGGCTGAACCGGCCTTCAGATTGCGTTGGCAAAGACTGTTTTAGTTTGACTGACGAGCCATTCATATCTGAGAAATGGTTCAATACACTTTTCATACGGTTCTCCCACCGCGCGGGAAGAATATCTCAAACAGCCTGCCGCGAAAACGAAAAACGGCAAAGCGAAAGCTTTGCCGTTTGCCGTTTGCTTCGTTACTTGTTATCATCGAACTCCACGCTCAACCGCGCGGCCTCCTCCGGCGGGACGTTGTAAAAATCGACCTGCCAGCGCCCTTCTTTGAAGGACAAGCGGCTGACGCCCGTGTTGATGAGAAGCGTCTTGCCCGTGCCGATTTCGCCGCCCGAGCACCGCGCGAGCACGGTGTTGATGGACGCCCCGTGCGACACGACGACGACGCAGTGGTACGTTTCCGCGTAGTCCTCGATGGCGCGGAGCATCCTGTCCGCGACGGCGCCGAGCGGTTCGCTGCCGGCGTCCCGCCCCGAGGCGATGAAGGCGGCCCGCTCCTCGGGCGTAAGGCCTGAGAGGGCGCCGAAATCCCGCTCGATCAGGCGCTCGTCCTCAAAAAGCGGGACGGTGAGCGCCTGCGCGATGGCCTGCGCCGTCACCTTCGCCCTTTGGAGAGGGCTCGTAAGGACGCATCTTGCGGGGAGCGTTTTGAGAGCCTCGGCGCACGACGAGGCCTGGCGCAGCCCGGCGGCGTTGAGCGGGACGTCCTCGCGGCCCTGCAGTTTTCCGGCTTTATTCCAGTCCGTTTCGCCGTGGCGGATTAAGTAGACCGTCATGGGATTCCTCCGTAGGAAGTACGCTAAAGGTATCGCACAGCGAGAAAAGCGGCGAGCGCCGCCTGCGCGAGAAAGATAAGGGGGAGCCCGATCGTAAAGCGGAGGTGGCGCGTTTTATGGCGAAAGACCGCCATGCCGAGCATGGAGCCGAGGCTGCCGCCGAGGAGCGCGTAGAGGAAAAGGCGCTTTTCCGGCGTGCGCCGCCCGTTTCTGACGGCGCTGCGCTTATCCCGGCCCATGCTGATAAATCCGATAAGGTTAATAGCGGTAAAGTAAGCGGCGAGTATTTTTAAGAGCATGCGTGTCTTCCCTTTTTGCGGCGGCTCAAGATTTTATCAAGCGGCCGCCTTACTGCAATTTATCGCACGTATCAAGACTGCATCGAGGCTATCACACCGCGTGCGATTTGTCAATTTGGCATGAAAGCCGCCTGAAAACGCGCCAGAGGCGGCAAATCCGCCGCTTTCTTGGGGCGGTTGACTTCGCCGGTTGTTTAATCCGGCAAGCGGGGCGCTCGAATTTTGCCGCGCAAAGAGCAAAACTTGCTATTGACAAAACAGGTCCGACTTGCTATTATCATTAAGCGTCGAAGATTTGCTGGTGTAGCTCAGCCGGTAGAGCAGCTGATTTGTAATCAGCAGGTCGGGGGTTCGAATCCGTCCACCAGCTCTTCCTCACCGGAAGCTGGTGAGCAGAAGAATTTAATATATGGGGGAATTCCCGAGCGGTCAAAGGGGGCAGACTGTAAATCTGTTGCCACAGGCTTCGGTGGTTCGAATCCACCTTCCCCCACCAAAGCAAAACGCCTTGTGATGAAAGTCACAAGGCGTTTGTGTTTGTGCAATGGATTTGTCATACTGTGAGCTTAAGCGAATAGCACGCCGCGGACAGGCGAAGCGCGCCCCCACGGGGCGCTTACTTTGATGTGTTTTTGGGCTTTTTGACGCCTTTCGGCATGCGGAGCGTCTCGCTCAGAGCCTGTTTTTCCTTCGCGTTTTCCACGCCGTCGTTGAGCACGTTTTTCTTTTTCAATTTCATCACCTCGGGTTTTACTCCCACCCGTCCGGGGCGATGACGGTCGCCTCGTGGTCGCCGCAGCGGATGCGGTAGACCGTCCCCGCCGTGGGGAGGACGCTCCCGCTTTTGTCGCGGCGGACGCAGGCGCCCGCGCCTAGGTCAAAGCCCCAGAGGGCGGGGATGCTGTGGTGCTCGTCGTACTTTATCTCCATGTCCTTGGCCTTTATCTGGGGAACGCCCTCGTCGCTTATCCCCGCCGAATACACCAGGCCGGGCAGGGCGCGGCGGATATCCTCCACATACTCCTCGGAGAGGACCTCGATGCCGCCTTCCGCCGTGATGCTCACCGGCGTGCCGGTGGGCGAGACGACGGGCACGCCCCCGTCCGGCGCAAAGTCCGCCCAGCTGACGGCCAGAACCTGCCTGCCCGTGACGACGATGCCGGTTTTCTGGCCGGTGATGTCCGAGAGTGTCTTTCGCGTCGCTGTTTTCATCGTGCGCTCCTTTCCATGTTTTTTATCCGGTAAAAGTATGTCCGGCTTTTGAAGGTTTTCCGCGGCCGCGCCGCTGGGAAAGACAGGATGACAAAACGGGCCGGGTGCGCCGCAAAAACGCGGGCGGTTCTTGCGTTTTTGACAGGAAATCGGTATAATGGCTGAGATTAGAACAAAATGGCCGGAAAAGGCGCTGAAATTGGAAAAAGTCCCGCTCAATCGGGCAAAATTTTGATATGCGCGGCGCTTTAGGGCGGCGGCGCATAAAATGGGGGCAAAACGCCCCGCAACGCTTAAGTTTCCGGCCGATTCATTGCACAAGTATAAGCGGGCGCCGGTAGAGAAGACGCGGCGGCTTGCGCGCTTTGCGCCGCGCCGCGGAAAACCGGGGCGTTTTTGTCAGGAGGCGCAAGAATGAAGGAATTACCAAAAACATACAACCCCGCGGAAGTGGAAAAGCGCATATATGACCTCTGGATGGAGGGCGGGTATTTCCGCGGCGTCATCGACCCGGAAAAAGAGCCGTTTACCATCGTGATTCCCCCGCCGAACGTCACGGGCCAGCTCCACCTCGGCCACGCGTTCGACGAGACGCTGCAGGACGTGCTCATCCGCCGCAAGCGCATGCAGGGGTACGCCGCGCTGTGGCTGCCGGGGACGGACCACGCCGGCATCGCCACGCAGATTAAGGTCGAGGAGGAGCTGCGCAAGGAGGGGCTGACCCGCTACGACCTCGGGCGCGAGAAGTTCCTCGAGCGTGTCTGGGCGTGGAAGGAGAAGTATGGCAACCGCATCGTCGAGCAGCTGAAAATGCTCGGCAGCTCCTGCGACTGGGACCGCCTGCGCTTTACGATGGACGAGGGCTGCTCCCGCGCCGTGCGCGAAGTGTTCGTCTCCCTCTACGAGAAGGGGCTTATCTATAAAGGCACGCGCATCATCAACTGGTGCCCGAAATGCACGACGGCGCTTTCCGACGCCGAAGTGGAGCACACGGAGCGGCCGGGCAACCTCTGGTACGTGAAGTACCCCGTCAAGGACTCCGACGAATTCCTCGTCGTCGCCACGACGCGTCCCGAGACGATGCTGGGCGACACGGGCGTCGCCGTCCACCCGGACGACGAGCGGTATAAGCACCTTATCGGGAAGACGGCCATCCTGCCGCTTATGAACCGCGAGATCCCCATCATCGCGGACGAATACGTCGACCGCGAGTTTGGCACCGGCTGCGTGAAGATGACGCCCTGCCACGACCCGAACGACTTCGAGGTGGGCCAGCGCCACAACCTCGAGCAGATTCTCGTCATCGACGAAAACGCCCGCATCATCAACGGCGGCAAGTACAACGGCCTTGACCGCTACGAAGCCCGCAAGCAGATTGTGGCCGACCTTGAGGCGCTCGGCCTTCTCGTCAAAGTCGAGCCGCACACCCACAACGTCGGCGGCTGCTACCGCTGCGGCACGACGGTCGAGCCCGTGACAAGCCCGCAGTGGTTTGTGAAAATGGAGCCGCTGGCGAAGGAGGCGCTCAAAGCCGTCGAGGACGGGCGCATCCGCTTCGTCCCCGAGCGCTTTACGAAGATATACAGCAACTGGCTGACAAACGCCCACGACTGGTGCATTTCCCGCCAGCTCTGGTGGGGCCACCAGATCCCCGCGTGGTACTGCGACGACTGCGGCCACATCACCGTCGCCCGGGAAGACCCGGACAAGTGCGAAAAGTGCGGCAGCGCGAACATCCGCCGCGACGAGGACGTGCTCGACACGTGGTTTTCCTCGGCGCTCTGGCCGTTTTCCACCCTCGGCTGGCCGGACAAGACGCCGGAGCTGGAGTACTTCTACCCCACGAGCGTCCTCGTGACGGGGTACGACATCCTCTTCTTCTGGGTGGCGCGCATGATTTTCTCGGGTCTGGAGCACATGAAGGAAGTGCCCTTCCGCACCGTGCTCTTCCACGGCCTTATCCGCGACGCGCAGGGCCGGAAGATGTCCAAATCCCTGGGCAACGGCGTCGACCCCATCGAGGTCATCAACACCTACGGCGCCGACGCGCTGCGGTTTAACATTGTCACGGGCAACTCCCCCGGCAACGACATGCGCTACTATCCCGAGCGCTGCGAGGCCATGCGCAACTTCGCCAACAAGATCTGGAACGCAAGCCGCTTCGTGATGATGAACCTCACCGTCGAGGACTGCGCGCTGCCCGAGACGCTGGAGCTGGAGGACAAGTGGATTCTCTCCAAGCTGAACAGCCTCATCCGCGAAGTCAACGAAAACATGGACAAATTCGAGCTCGGCATCGCCGCCACAAAGATTTACGACTTTATCTGGGACAGCTACTGCGACTGGTATATCGAGCTTGCCAAGCCGCGTTTAAATAGCGGCGACGCGGCGGCGAAAGAGCGCACCGAGCGGGTGCTGCTGTACGTGCTCATGGAGACGCTCAAGCTTCTGCACCCGTTCATGCCCTTTATCACCGAGGCGATTTACCAGGCCCTGCCGCACGAAGGGCCGGCCATCATGGTGGAAAAATACCCCGAGTACAGCGAGGCCCTGTCCTTCCCGAAGGAGGAGGCGGACTTTGAAATCATCATGGCGGCCGTGCGCGCCGTGCGCCAGCGCCGCTCGGAGATGAACGTGCCGCCGTCGAAGCGCCCGCAGCTGTTTATCGTGACGGACAACACTGCCGTCTTCGAGGCGGGGCGCGCCTACCTGTCGAAGCTGGCCTTCGCCGGGGAGCTGACGATCACGTCCGACGCCGCCGCCGTGGACACGAGCCGGTGCGTGACCGTCGTGACGAACGACGCCAAGCTCTATATGCCGCTTGCGGAGCTGGTGGACATCGAAAAAGAGCGCGCGCGCATCACGAAGGAACTCGAAAAGGCGCGGGCAAACCTCGCGGGGCTTATAAAGAAGCTTGAAAACGAGGCGTTCGTGTCGAAGGCGCCCGAGGCGGTCGTGGCCGCCGAGCGGGAAAAGGCGGAAAAGACGCGCGCCCTCATCGAAAACCTCGAGGAGAGCCTTAAGATGCTCTCGTAAGCGGAAGGCGCTCTGCAGGGGCGCGGCATAGCTGATAAAAAACGGATGGACAATCGTCCATCCGTTTTTGGTTTTAAACGCGCCTTTCGCTCCGGCGCGGTAAGCGCCCCTGCTAAAGCGGGCGGCGTGAAGAAAAAGCGCGGCGTCGGGGCGGAAAAGGCGCGAATCGACATAAAACGCGCGGGACATGCCATAAAATACCAGTATAACACTTGTGCGCGGCTCAATATCCGGAAAAAGACGGGAGGGGTACTATGAACATCCGGTCGACGTTTGAAGACGGCCGCCTCACGATTTACTTTGAGGGCGAGCTGGACCATCACGCCGCGCGGGACGCCCTGCGGCAGATTGAAGAGAGAATCGACGCCACCTGCCCGCGGGAGACTGTCCTTGATTTCAAGGGGCTGACGTTTATGGATTCGTCGGGCATCGCCGTGGTTGTCAAGGCGTACAAGCGGACAAGCCAGGTTGGCGGCAAGCTCAGCGTAACCAATCTCGGGCCGCAGCCGCGGCGCGTGCTGCAGGCGGCCGGGGTTGAGCGGTTTGTGCGTGTTATCGTGACGCCGAAGGAGGTCTGAGTACATAATGACCGAGACGAACAGCTTCAAAATGGAGTTTTTAAGCCGCTCCGCGAACGAGAGCTTCGCGCGCGCCGTCGTGGCGTGCTTTGCCGCGCAGCTTGACCCGACGCTCGAGGAGCTCGGCGACATCAAAACGGCCGTCAGCGAGGCCGTCACAAACTGCATCGTGCACGCCTACCCGGACACCATCGGCAAAATCAGGCTGCGCGTGCGCATACTGGACGGGGACACCGTCGAAATCACCGTGAAGGACTTCGGCTGCGGCATCGAGGACGTGGCCAAAGCCCGCCAGCCCATGTTCACGACGGGCGGCGAGGAGCGCAGCGGCATGGGCTTTACGATTATGGAGAGCTTCATGGACAAGCTCATCGTCCGCTCCAAACCGGGAAAGGGGACAACCGTCGTCATGCGGCGGAAAATCCAGCGGCGGGAAAGCGCAAAATGATGGAACAGCCTGTGCTCGACCGCATCATGGCCGCCAAACAGGGGGACAAGGAAGCGGCGGAGGAGCTTGTCAGGCTCAATTCGGGGCTGATCTGGAGCGTGGCGCGGCGGTATTTCGGGCGGGGCGTGGACCCGGACGATCTGTATCAGCTCGGCTGTGTCGGCTTTCTCAAGGCCGTGGCGGGGTACGACGCCTCCTACGGCACGCAGTTTTCCACCTACGCCGTCCCGAAAATCGCCGGCGAAATCCGGCGTTTCCTGCGGGACGACGGGAGCGTGAAGGTCAGCCGCAGCATCAAGGAGCGGGCGCACCTTATCCGCACGGCCAAGGATATGCTCGAGCAGCGGCTCGGTCGGGAGCCGACGCTCTCGGAGCTTTCCGAGGAGACGGGCCTGACCGCGGAGGAGATCGCCGTCGCCGAGACGGCCACGGGCGCGCCGGAGTCCCTGCAGCGCGAGGCGGGGGACGACGGGTTTACGCTCGAAAACCTCATCGGCGACTACAGCCAGGAGGAGACGCTCATCGAGCACGTCGCCCTGCGGGAGGCCATCAAGGCCCTGCCGGAAAAGGAGCAGATGGTCATCCGCCTCCGGTATTACCGCGGCATGACGCAGGAGGCCGTCTCAAAGGTTCTGAAGGTCTCGCAGGTACAGGTGTCGCGCCTTGAGCGGCGCGCCGTCCAGCAGCTGCGCGCGCTGCTCGCTTAAGGCGGCCGCGCCTTCACGCGGCTTTACGGACAGGCGCTTTCACAAGGGAGACGCCTTTGGTTTCCCCTGCGCGAAAACGGCGCGTTTTGCGCCTTTACAATAAAAGGCTCCGCTTATGTCAAAAGCGGAGCCTTTGCGGCATTATGAAGCTGTCGGTAAGCGGCGCGTATTAGGCGGAAACGCCGCAATCGAGCGATTGCGGCGTTTTATTACGCGATACCGAACAGGCGCTTTCCGTTTTCCATCGTCTTTTCGGCGATCTGCTCGTAAGAGAGGCCCATAAGCTCCGCCGCGCGCTCGGCGACGCGGTAGAGGTACAGCGACGAGTTGCGGCGCCCACGGAACGGCTCCGGCGTGAGGTACGGGCAGTCGGTCTCAAGGAGCAGGCGGTCAATGGGCATGCGGGCGACGACCTCGCAGGCGCGGCGGGCGTTTTTGAACGTGATGACGCCGCCGAACGACAGGTGCCACCCGCGCGCGAGAAGCCATTTGGCCGTCTCCCAGCTGCCGGAGAAGCAGTGGAAGACGCCCGTGACGTCCGGGAAGGCGCGGACGATGTCGAGCGTGTCGGCCGTGGCGTCCCGCTCGTGGATGACGACGGGCTTTTTCACGGACTGCGCGAGGGCAAGCTGGTCGTAAAACCGCTGTTTCTGCACGTCGCGCGGGGAATTGTCGTAGTGGTAGTCAAGCCCAATCTCCCCGACGGCGACGGCCTTCGGGTGGCGGAGCATGTCCTCAAGGCGGGCGACGGACCCCTCGTCCATCTCCTTCGCGTCGTGCGGGTGCACGCCGACCGTGGCGTAGACGAAGGGGTAGCGGTCCGCTATCTCGAGGGCGAGCGCGGAAGACGCCTCGCTGCTGCCGGCGTTGACGACGAGCGTCACGCCGCCGGCGGGCAGGGAGGCAAGCAGCGCGTCGCGGTCCTCGTCAAACCTTGGGTCGTCGTAATGGGCGTGCGTATCGAAGAGCATGGAGAAAACTCCTTTTTCCGGTTAAAATAAAAAACACTTGTATTTATTGATACCGTATGGTACTATAACCAGTACGAATAAGCCAAAGAGATGCCCGGGCGGGGCGATACGTCCGGTTTATGAAAGGAAGGATCTTTTTGACACTGTTTCTCCAGATTATCCAGCTTATTTCCGCCGTTTTGCTTGTCGCGGTTGTGCTGCTCCAGTCGGGGAAATCGGCGGGCCTTTCCGGCGCCATCGGCGGCGGTACGGAGACGTACTTTGCCCGCAACAAGGGGAAAACCTTCGAGGCGAGGCTTGCCCGCGCGACGAAGTGGGTGGCCATTGTTTTCGTCCTGCTCACCCTCGTGCTCAACATCGTCTCCTAGAGCCAACACAAGAGAAAGCTGCCGCAAGGCGGCTTTTTGTTTTTTCGGGCGGAAACGCACGCAGATTTGGCGCCTTGTTTTCGGAAAGGCAAAGACGCAAAACGCGCCGGCGCACAAGACAGGGGGGCTTTCAGCCCCCCTGCGTTCTTTTTGTTTAGTCGAGGAGAATTTCGCCGACGGGGTCGCCAAACAGCGCGGCGGCGTTGATTTCGTCGTAGTCGAGGTGCGCGAAGGTGGCGTATTCGGGGCTGACGCGCGCGACGACTTCGTCGAAAATCAGGCCGCGCTCGCCGCCGACGCGGATTTTCACGATCTGCTTGTCCTTGATGCCGAATTTTTCAGCGTCCTCGGGCGTGAGGTGAATGTGCCGCTTGGCGACGATGACGCCCTTGTCGATTTCCACTTCCCCCTTGGGGCCGATGAGCTTGCAGCCGGGGCTGCCCTCGAGGTCGCCGCTTTCGCGGATGGGCGGGTTAAAGCCGAGCGCGCGGGCGTCGGTAAAGGAGAGTTCGACCTGGTCGGCTTTCCGGCACGGGCCGATAATCGTCAGCGTCGTCTGCCCCTTGGGGCCGACGAGGGTCACTTTCTGTTCGGAGGCAAACTGGCCGGGCTGCGAGAGCATCTTCTTGGGGACAAGCTCGAATCCTTCGCCGTAAAGCGTATCGAGCGTTTTGCGCGTGACATGGCAGTGTTTGCCGGAGCCTTCAATCGTGATGAGCTTCTTCATTTCCATTCCCTCGTTCTTTTATTTTACCGTCGGGCGTTCGCATCCATGACCGCGCGAGCGCTCGGCAAAAAAACAGTCTATCGCGCCGCTTTTCCGGCGCGCGTATTCCCAACAAGCTATTCTAGCATATCTATCCAGGCAAAGCAAGCAAACGGGGCACTGTTTGCTGTAAACCTGAAACATTTTTGCCCTTATTTCAGTATGCCCGCGCCTGCCGCGGGGCATGAGCGCGCGCCGGTTAAAAAACGGCGGACAGGCCGTAAAATCGCTATTTACAAACGTGCGGCAAGCCGATATACTATACTAACTGTAATAAATCGCGGCGGCGTTTTGGAGGGGAGCCTGTGAACCACGAATTTGCAAAGATGATCACGTTGCTGCGCCACGAGCGCGGGCTGAGCCAGAAGCGCGCGGCGGACGAACTGGGCATATCGCAGGCGCTCCTTTCGCACTATGAAAACGGCGTGCGCGAGCCGAAGCTCGATTTCGTCGTCCGCGTGAGCGAATACTACGGCGTGACGACCGACTACCTCCTCGGGATTTCGCCGCACCGCTCGCCGAGCCGCTTTCCCGAAATCCAGAATAATGAAGAAGAGCTTCTGTGCTACAACAACGCGGTTGTCATCCACTCGATACTCGAAGAGATTGGCGACGAGCGCCTGTCAAAGCTCGTGTGGGAATACATCAGTTTTGCGCTCTACAGCGTGCTCAGCCGCCTGCGCGGCGCCGACAGCTCCCTCGAGCTGATGGTTGACGCGGTCAGGCTTCGCGCGGCCGCGATGCTGATGGCCCGCTTAATGGAGCTGGCCAAGTCGTCCGATAAACTCCCGGAGCTGACGGACCAGACGCTGCGCCAGTGGTACCCGGAGGAGTACGCGTCCGTGCTCCGGCTTGAGGAGAAAATCCGCAGCTTGATCGACGCGATGATGTAGCTTCTCCCCATCTATCCGCCCAAGGTGATTTGTGTGACCGAACAAAGCAAAATCCGCAACTTCTCCATCATCGCCCACATCGACCACGGCAAGTCGACGCTCGCCGACCGCCTGCTCGAGCGGTGCGGCGCGGTGGAGGCGCGTGAAATGGAAGACCAGATTCTAGACAGCATGGACCTCGAGCGCGAGCGCGGCATAACCATCAAGGCGCGCGCCGTGTGCCTGAGCTACACGGCCAAGGACGGCGAGACGTACACGCTCAACCTCATCGACACGCCGGGCCACGCCGACTTCAGCTACGAGGTCTCCCGCTCCCTCGCCGCGTGCGAAGGGGCCATCCTCGTCGTGGACGCCGCGCAGGGCGTCGAGGCGCAGACGCTGGCCAACACGTACCTCGCCCTCGAGCATAACCTTGAAATCCGGCCCGTCATCAACAAAATCGACCTGCCCGCCGCAGACCCCAAGCGCGTCAAGGCGGAGATTGAGGACGTCATCGGCCTGCCGGCGATGGACGCGCCGGAAATCTCCGCGAAACTCGGCATCGGCATCGAAGACGTGCTCGAGGATATCGTCAGGCACATCCCGCCCCCGCAAGGGGACCGCACCGCGCCGCTGAGGGCGCTCATCTTCGACAGCCAGTACGACGCGTACCGCGGCGTCATCGTCTGCATGCGGGTGATGGAAGGCGAAGTGAAGAAGGACGACGTCATCCGTATGATGGCGACGGGGGCGGAGTACCGCGTCGTCGAAGTCGGGCACCTGCGCCCGATGGGGATGGACCCGTGCGACGCGCTCTCGGCCGGCGAAGTCGGGTACCTCACGGCGAGCATTAAAAACGTCGCCGACACGCAGGTGGGCGACACGATCACGCTCGTCACCAACCCCGCGAAGGAGCCGCTTCCGGGCTACAAGCCGGCGCAGCCGATGGTGTTCTCCGGCATCTACACGGTCGACGGCGCCAAATTCCCCGACCTGCGTGACGCTCTGGAGAAGCTCAAGCTCAACGACGCGGCGCTCTCCTTTGAGCCGGAGTCGTCCGCGGCGCTGGGGTTTGGGTTCCGATGCGGCTTTCTGGGGCTGCTGCACATGGAAATCGTCCAGGAGCGGCTTGAGAGGGAGTTTAACCTCGACCTCATCACGACGGCGCCGAGCGTCGTCTACCGCGTCACGAAGACGGACGGGACCGTCCTCATGGTGGACAATCCCCTCAACTACCCCGACCCGGGCTCGATTGAGCTTGCGGAAGAGCCGTTCGTGCGGGCGCAGATCATGTGCCCGCAGGAGTTTGTGGGCAACATCATGGAGCTGTGCCAGGACCGGCGCGGCGTGTACATCGAGATGGTGTATCTCGACACCGGGCGCGTGGAACTGCGCTACGACATGCCCCTCAACGAAATCATCTACGACTTTTTCGACGCCCTCAAGTCCCGCTCCCGCGGGTACGCCTCCCTCGACTATGAGTTTATCGGATACCGCCCGTCGCAGCTTGTCAAGCTCGACATTCTCCTAAACGGCGAAATTGTCGACGCGCTGTCCTTTATCGTCCACAAGGACAAGGCGTATCCGAGAGCGCGCAAGATTGTAGAAAAGCTCAAGGAGAACATCCCGCGGCAGCTGTTTGAGGTGCCCGTCCAGGCGGCCATCGGCGGGCGCATCATCGCCCGCGAGACAATCCGCGCCCTGCGGAAGGACGTCCTCGCCAAGTGCTACGGCGGCGACATCACGCGCAAAAAGAAGCTGCTTGAAAAGCAGAAGGAAGGCAAAAAGAGGATGCGCAGCCTCGGCAGCGTCGAGGTGCCGCAGGAGGCGTTTATGGCCGTCCTCAAGCTCGACGAATAGCGCCGCGGCATGAAAAGAGGCGTTTTTCCTGATTTGTAGAAATCGGCGGGAATTTGGCACATAATTTTCGTATAAGCATCACAAAAAAGTGTTGACAGAACGCCCATTAACCTGTATAGTGGGCTTAGTGCCGGACAAAAACGGTCCGGCACAAATTTTTTAATAAGAGGTATCCTATTCCATGACCCAAGACAAAGTACTCATTTGCAAAGATTGCGGCTGCGAGTTTATCTTCTCCGCCGGCGAACAGGAATTCTACGCGGAAAAGGGCTTTACAAACGAGCCCCAGAGATGCAAGCCTTGCCGCCAGGCGAGAAAGAACGGCGGCCACCAGAGAGAAATGTTCACGGCCGTCTGCTCCAGCTGCGGCGGCGAGGCGAAGGTTCCCTTCCAGCCCAGGGAGGACCGTCCTGTTTACTGCAGCGACTGCTTCTCCCGGCAGAGATAAACTCCGCCCATGAATGTAACCGCACGACAGGCCGATAAAGCGGCGTGTCTTGGGTTATGATTCCGTGAAACAAAAACGCGGGCAGCGAAACGCTGCCCGCGTTTTTTGTCTTTTCCGAAAAGTCAGGCGGAAGACAAGGCGGTTTTCAGGGCGGTCAGGTTGTGATATAATATCCGAAAAATGGATTTAGCGCGCCAAACAGAGGGCGGCGCGCGGCCACACTGAAAAGGAGGATGTCGCATGTCGTTTTACGAGCTGGCCGAGGCGCGTTTTTCCGCGCGCCAGTACAAGAGCACGCCGGTCGAGAAGGAAAAGCTGGAGAAGATTTTGCAGGCCGGGAGAGTGGCCCCCACGGCGAAGAACAACCAGCCGCAGGTCATTTACGCCGTCACGAGCGAGGAAGGGCTTCAGAAACTCGATAAGTGCACTCCCTGCCGTTTCGGCGCGCCCTGCGCGCTCATCGTCTGCTACGACACGGAGAAAAGCTGGAAGCGCCCGCACGACGGGAAGGAGCACGGCGATATCGACGCGGCCATCGTCCAGACGCACATGATGCTGCAGGCCGAAGAGCTCGGGCTCGGGACGGTTTGGGTCTGCTTCTTTGACCCCGCCGCCGTCGTCAAGGAGTTTGAGCTGCCGGCAAATATCGTCCCGTCCTCCATGCTCATGGTGGGCTATAAGGCCGACGGCGTGCAGCCCAATCCCCGCCACTTTGAGCGCGCGCCGCTTGAGGAGACGGTGCGTTTCGTATAAAGTAAAGCGCCCTTGCGCCGGGCGTGAGAAAGCATCCCCCGCCCGCGGCTTAAGCTGTTTAGCCGGCGGGCGCGGGAAGAAGGAGCGGAAATGAGAGCGGAGACACGTTTGACGGTTCGGTACGCGGAGACGGATCAGATGGGCATCGCCCACCACTCCAACTACGCCGTGTGGTTTGAGGCGGCGCGCACGGAGTTTATGCGCCGGGCGGGAGCGCCCTACTCCGAGGTGGAAAAGCGCGGCGTCCTGATGCCCCTGTACGGCATCTCCGCGCGGTTTATCGCCCCGGCGCGGTTTGAGGACGAGCTATCCGTGCAGACCTGGATAAAGGAGCTCGGGCGCGCGCGCATGACGCTCGCCTACGAGATTTACCGCGTAAAGGACGGCGCGCTTTTGGCCACCGGCGAGACGCAGCAGGCCTTTACGGACGCCGCTCTTCGGCCGGTCGACCTCAAGAAAGCCGCGCCGGACCTGTACGAGCTGCTCAAACGGTGCGCCGGGGAGGGCGCTTAAAACCACACGAGGAGTAATGGACCCATGCGCATAGAAAGAGCGTCGCTGATCGGCCTCGGCGCCATCGGCCTGACCTTCGCAAACCAGATTCAGAAAAATTTGCCGGGCAGCCTCACCGTCATCGCCGACAAGGGGCGCATTGAGCGCTATACGCTGGAGGGCGTTTTCTGCAACGGCAGGCGCTGCGCGTTTGACTACATCACGCCGGAGGAAAAGCCGGAGCGCCCGGCGGACCTTGTGCTCATCGCCGTAAAATACGGCGGATTGCAGGAGGCCATCGGGGCCATCCGCAACCACGTCGGCCCGGACACGGTCATCCTCTCGCTTCTCAACGGCATCAGCAGCGAGGAAATCGTCGGTTCCGTCTACGGGGAGGAGAAGGTCCTCCTGTCCGTGGCGCAGGGGATGGACGCGGTGAAGGTGGGCGGACGCCTCACCTACCAGAACATGGGCAAAATCGTCTTCGGGGACAGAGAGCCGGGCGTCGTGTCCGACAAGACGCGCGCCGTCGCCGACTTCTTTACCCGCGCCGGTGTGCCGCACGAGGTGCAGACGCACATGAAGCGGCACCTGTGGAGCAAGTTTATGCTCAACGTCGGCGTCAACCAGGTGACCGCCGTGCACCGCTGCAACTACGCCGGCGTGCAGGAGGGCGGGCCGTACCGCGGGCAGATGCTCGACGCGATGCGCGAGGTGCTGCGTCTGTCCGACCTTGAAAACGCCGGCCTTGTGGAAGAGGACATCGGCTACTGGATGAACGTTCTGGAGGGGCTGTCCCCCGAGGGAAAAACCTCCATGCAGCAGGACGTGGAGGCCGGGCGGCCGACGGAAGTGGAGCTGTTTGCCGGCACGGTAATCAGGCTCGCCGAAAAGCACGGGATTGACGTGCCCATAAACCGCGCGCTGTACGACGAGATTCGCGCGATTGAGCGCGCGTACGGCGCTTAATAATCTCAAAACGAAAAACCTCCAGGCCTCAGTGGCTTGGAGGTTTTGTGTATTAAAGGGTTTGGCGCTTGAGAGCGCGGCGCGTCAGATGGCCACCGTCCAGCCCATGTCGTCTTCGACCTTGCCCGTCTGGATGCCGTAGAGCGTGTCGTAGAGCTTCTGGGAGAGGGGGCCTGTCTGGTTGTTGTTGATGACAATGGTCCTGTTTCTGTACAGCAGCTCCCCGACGGGCGAGATGACGGCCGCCGTCCCCGTCGCGAAGGCTTCCCTGAGGGTGCCGTCCTCCGCGGCCCTGACGACCTCGTCAATCGACAGGCGCCGCTCCTGGATGTTCATGCCCCATTTTTTGAGGAGCTTTATGACGGAGTCGCGCGTGACGCCGGGGAGGATGGTGCCGAGCAGCGGCGCGGTGATGATCTCGTCCCCGATGACGAAGAAGGCGTTGGACGTGCCGATTTCCTCGACGTATCTGCGCTCGACGGCGTCAAGCCACAGCACCTGCGCGCAGCCGGCCTTCATCGCCTTCTCCTGCGCCTTGAGGGAGCCGGCGTAGTTGCCGGCGACTTTGGCCGCGCCCGTTCCGCCGGGGGCGGCGCGGACGTATTCCTCTTCCACGAAAATGCGCTGGGGGACAAGGCCGCTGTTGCCCGCCCCGTAATACGCGCCGACGGGCGAGAGGATGATGACGAACTTAAAGTGGTGCGCCGGGTGCACGCCCAGAAACGGCTCGTCCGCGAAGATAAAGGGGCGGATGTACAGGGACGTGCCGGGCCTGTCCGGAATCCATTCGGCGTCGACGCGGACAACGGCCTTGATCGCCTCGATGAAGAGCTCTTCGTCAATGGGCGGGATGCAAAGGCGGTCGCACGTGCTGATTGTGCGCTTTGCGTTCATGTCCGGGCGGAAGAGGAGGATGCGCCCGTCCGGCGCCTTGTACGCCTTGAGCCCTTCGAAGATCTCCTGCCCGTAATGCAAAGCGGCGGCGGCCGGGTCGATGGCGAGGGGGCCGTAGGGTACGATGCGCCCGTCGTGCCAGCCTTTGTCGTCGCTGTAGTCCATGACGAACATGTGGTCCGTAAAGTATTTGCCGAACACGAGCTTATCCGGGTCGGGCTTTTGCTTCGGCGCTGTCGTTAACGTGACTGAGAAACTGTAAGCCATTGTCATTCTCCCTTTGCTGCTGTAGTCTTATGCTCTCTCATCGGCAGGCGCTTTGCCGCCGATAGCGGCGGTGAGCGGAAACGGCGCGCTTTATGCGCCGTGCGCGGCTTACCGTCCGCCTCGCGCTGCCGGGGATGATTGAAACCTTTGCTATAAGCGCGCCCGGAGCGCATTGACGCCTTCCGCCGTCGTCACGCCGTCTTCGGCGCGGCGGCCTGCCGGGCGCGACAGCTTTTTTACAGTATACGCCCCCGCTGCAGCGTTTTGCAAGGTTAAACTTTAAAAAATGGCAAAAAAAGGGCGGGCCTTACTGGCCCGCAAGAAAAAGGGTTGTGGGATAAAGATATGAGCTTATGTTCCGGCTTCCATTAATGGAGATGGCGGAACCGCGGCATCCTCATGCCATTGGATAAGCTGTACTGTAATGATAGCGCAATTTACAATATTTGTAAAGGGCAAATTTTCATAAATTTGTGGCTATTTTTGTCGAAAACGGGAAATTCTCACTCTTTTCCCGCCTGCATGGTGAGATAGGCGTTGATGAACCCGTCGATATCCCCGTCCATGACCGCGTCGATATTCCCGGTTTCGTAGCCCGTGCGGTGGTCCTTGACGAGGGTATAGGGCATGAAGACGTAGGAGCGGATCTGGCTGCCCCACTCGATTTTCATCTGCTCGCCCTTGATGTCGCTGATTTTCTCGAGCTTTTCGCGCTCCTTGATTTCGATGAGCTTGGCGCGGAGCATGCGCATGGCCGTTTCGCGGTTCTGGTGCTGGCTGCGCTCCATCTGGCAGGAGACGACGATGCCCGTCGGGAGATGGGTGATGCGCACGGCGCTTTCCGTCTTGTTGACGTGCTGGCCGCCCGCGCCCGAGGAGCGGTAGGTGTCAACCTTAAGGTCCTCCGGCCTGATTTCCACGTCCACGTCGTCGGGGATGACGGGCATGACCTCCACGGCGGCAAAGGACGTGTGCCGCCGCCCCGACGCGTCGAACGGGGAGACGCGCACGAGGCGGTGGATGCCGCTTTCGCTTTTCAGGTAACCGTAGGCGTTTTCGCCCTCGATTTCAATGGAGGCCGATTTGATGCCGGCTTCCTCGCCGTCGAGATAGTCGAGAACCTTGTACTTCATCCCGTGGCGCTCGGCCCAGCGGGTGTACATGCGGTAGAGCATCTCCGCCCAGTCCTGCGCCTCGGTGCCGCCCGCGCCGGCATGGAAGGAGACGATGGCGTTACAGCCGTCGAACTCGCCGCTCAAAAGCGTTTCCAGGCGCGCCTGCTCGAGGTCTTTTTCGAACGCGGCGTATTCGGCCTGAAGCTCGGGCAGCAAACTCGCGTCCTGTTCCTCGTTGCCCATCTGGCAGAGAGTGGCAAGGTCGTTATATCGCGACGTGAGCTTTTTGTACTTTTCGATTTTCGTTTTCAGCTGCTTGATGCGCTGCAGCACCTTCTGGGAGCGCTCAAGATCGCTCCAGAAGCCGTCCCGCGCGCTCTCCTCCTCGAGATTTTTCAGCTCTTCCTCGGCGGCGTGGAGCCTGAGGGCCTCGCCGAGCCGCTCGAGGGTGGGGCGGAGGGCGTTTATCCTGACTTTGTAATCGTCAAACTCGATCATAGCGTGTCCTGCGCTTTCTATTCAGTTTCTTCGGTTAAAACATCGCCGCTCGAAAACCGGGCGGCGTAAGACGGATACCATTATACAAAAAACTTTCAAAAGAGTAAAGCCGAGGCGCGCGTCACAGCCCCGGCGCGGCCCAAACTAAATGTAGGAAACGACACGGTCGCTCGGAGGAGCGGGCGTGTTGCCGTAAATCAGATCGTCGACATCCTGGCCGGGCGGCATGCCGGCGTCCGCCGGGTCGCATAAACGGTAAAGCATATATGCCTCACTCCCCTCAGAAAAAGTGATAACGTTTTATTCTATGCGCGCGGGGCGGGGAATATGCCAGCGCCGCTGTAAATGAATTGCGGCGTAGTTTCCATTTTATGCGCGAGGAGCGGGATGTGTGCTGAATAAATGAGCGCCTATACAGGAGGCGCCGCCCTTGGCAAGCGGATTTTATTTGCTGCGCGGCCGCAAAGAGGCGAACAAACGGCAACGGCGAGCGCCCGGCGGCGCAAAGCGGCCGGCGCAACGTACGCGGATGCGGCGCGTTTACGCCCGGCGCGTCACGCCGCCTCGCTTCGCAGGACGAGGATGGCCAGCTCCGGGTTGTTGAGAAAGCGCGGGAAGCCCGTGCGGTTGCCGACGCCGCGCGAGACGAACATCTTCGCGCCGCCCATCTCGTACAGGCCGCTTGTGTACTCCGGCAGCCACTCGCGGCTCGGGCCGATGAGCCCGTCCGTAAAGGGCAGGCGGATCATGCCGCCGTGGGCGTGCCCGGAGAGGATGAGGTCAACGCCGTATGGAGCAAGGCGCGGCAGGTACTTGTTGCGGTGCGCAAGCAGGATGAGGTAAGGCCCGTCCCCCTCCTTTTGGCGGATGCGCGGGAGAACCTCCTCGGGCTTTGGCATGTCGTAGGGGCCGTTCGGGTCGTCGATGCCGGCGAGAATCAGGCGCGCGCCGCCTTTTTCAAGGACATCGTACTCGTTGCGCAAAGCACGCACGCCGGTGTCTTTCAAAAGGGCAAAAAGCTCTCTGACGGCGCCGGAGTCCCACTCGTGGTTGCCCGTGACGTAATAGACCGGCGCGATCTGGACGAGCGCGTGGAGCAGGGGCTCAACGATTTCGAGGTCGTCCTTGTTGTTGATGAGGTCGCCCGTGATGGCGATGGCGTCGGGCCCGGCCCGCCTGACTTTTTCGATAAGCCCCTTGTTGTCCCGCCCGAACACGGCCGCGTGGACGTCGGACAGATGCGCGACGGCAAAGCCGTCAAACTCCGGCGGGATTCTGGGGGAGGTAACCTCCACACGCGTTGTCACAAGGCGGAAGTTGCTGTCCAGCAGCAACAGGACGAAAAGAAGGGCAAGGACGGCAAGCGCCCGTGGCCATCGTCGGCGGCGCGGGCGCTGCTTTTCGTAGCTGATGAAAATCATGCTTCGCGGTCCCTGACGTACGGGTGCTTGATGTTGGGGTCGGCCGTCTGGCGGAAGTCGACCTCGAAGCGGTCGATGGATTTGATGAGCGCGGACAGGCTCTTAAACCCGTAATTGCGGTGGTCGAAGTCGGGCTGCTTTTTGAGGATGAGGTTGCCGAGATCCCCCATGAAGACCCATTCGTTGTCCCCCGCGAGGTCGGCGACGGAGTCGACGAGCAGCTGGACGACGGCCTCCGGGACTTTCGTGCGGGGCCGGGCGTGGTTGGCCGCCGCGGGGGGCGGCGTCTTTGCCTTAACCTTTTCCGCGGCCTTGGCGCGCTCGTCGTCGGCCATCTTTTCCTCGAACGCGGCGCGGATGACTTCGATGTAAGTAAACTTATCGCACGCGGCGATAAAGGGGCTGGGCGTCTTCTTTTCCCCGATGCCGATGACGCGCTGGCCCGCCTCGCGCAGGCGGATGGCAAGGCGCGTAAAGTCGCTGTCGCTGGAGACGATGACAAACCCGTCCGTCTTTTCGGTGTAGAGGATGTCCATCGCGTCGATAATCATCGCCGAGTCGGACGAGTTTTTGCCGAACGTGTAGCTGTACTGCTGGATGGGCGTGATGGCGTGCTCGAGCAGCGCGTTTTTCCAGCCGGAGTTGGCCGGATTCGTCCAGTCGCCGTAGATGCGCTTGATGGTGGGCGTGCCGTAGATGGCGATTTCCTCCATCACGCTTTTGATGCAGCTGCGCGGGACGTTTTCCGCGTCGATTAAAACGGCAAGTCGGAGATTGCCGGCGCTCAGTGCTCTGTTTGACAAGTTGTAATCCCTTCTTTCGCAGGCGCGTTGTGCCGATAGCGCCCGTTTGGCTCGCCTGCCGGATTTTATCAAGACCCATTATAAAAGAACGGGCGGGGCGTGACAATAGCAAGTAAAGCGGGCGCAAGTCCTTTATGCAATTTTACGCACGGCGGGGGCGAAAAACGCGTCGCATTTTGTCGGGCGGGCGCGGGATAAGGCGGCAGCGAAAACGGCGGCGCGGCGTTTACGAAAAATTAACAAATTGGCAACCCTTTTTTCCAACACAATAGCCCGGCGCTGTCCAGTATTGCACAAAACGAACGTGGCGTGGTTGTTGAGTTTTCACAGGAGTTTTGTATAATTAATATACACTGTGTCGCCTATCGTGCGCCGTGTCCGGCGCGGGCGGCGCAGAGGAAATCCTGATGAAAGACAGAGCAGTTTATGAGCTATATCGTGTTTGACAACGTCACAAAAGAATACAAGACGGGTGAAGTAATCACGCGGGCGCTTCGGGGCGTGAGCTTTTCCATTGAAAAAGGGGAATTTGCCGTCATCGTCGGCCCGTCCGGCGCGGGGAAGACGACGACCTTGAACCTTCTCGGCGGGATGGAGTCCGCCACGAGCGGGACGATCTACGTCGACGGGCGGTGCGTGAGCGCCATGTCCAAGCGGGAGCTGACTGCCTACCGCCGGTACGACATCGGCTTCGTCTTCCAGTTTTACAACCTCATACAAAACCTCACGGCGCTGGAAAACGTGGAGATTGCCACGCAGCTGTCGCGCAATCCGCTCGACGCGGCGGAGCTGCTTAGGGAAGTGGGGCTGGAGGACCGGATGAAAAACTTCCCGGCGCAGCTTTCCGGCGGGGAGCAGCAGCGCGTGGCCATCGCGCGGGCGCTGGCCAAAAGCCCGAAACTCCTGCTGTGCGACGAGCCGACGGGCGCGCTCGACTACAACACGGGCAAGGCCGTGCTGCGGCTTTTGCAGCAGACGTGCCGCGAAAAGGGGATGACCGTCGTTGTCATCACGCACAACCAGGCCATCACGCCGATGGCGGATAAGATTATCCGCATCAAAAACGGCGTGGCCGAACGGGTGGAAATCAACAGAAACGTCAGGCCGATAGAGGAAATCGAATGGTAAGGAAAGCGACGGTTAAAGACATCCTGCGCGAGATCATCCGCACGCGCAGCCGGTTTATCTCCATCGCGGTGCTTGTTTTTCTCGCGGCCGCTTTTTTTACGGGCCTGAGGGGCGCGCGCCCGTCGATGCACCGCACCGTGGACGCGTACGCCGACGCGCACGCCATGTACGACATCCTCGTGCGCTCCACGCTGGGGCTTAAGCAGGAGGATATTGAAGCGCTGTCTGAAATCGAGGGCGTTACCAAAGCGGCGGGCGGGCACGTCATTCACGCACTCATCGCCCCGTTCCACAAGGACGCGGCGGAAACCGTCGTCTCCCTTGAGACGATGGGGCAGGGCGGCATCAACGTGCCGGAGCTTCTCGAAGGGCGGCTGCCCGAAAAGGCGGACGAGTGCGCCGTGGAGGAGCTGTTCCTCGCGGGAACGGGCCTTCAGATCGGCGACCGCTTCGAGGTGCGCCACCTGCCCGACGGGATGGAGGACGCGCTCAAAGTCACGGAGTTTACGATAACGGGCCTTGTGCGCTCGCCGCTTTACGTCTCGAAGGCGCAGAGGGGGCCGTCCACGCTCGGCAGCGGGTCGGTGACGGCCTACGCCGTCATTCTGCCCGAAGCGGTCTCGCTCGACTACTACACCGCGGCGTACGTCACCGTCGCGGGCGCGCTGGAGGAAGTGGCCTACTCCGGCGGGTACGACAGGGCCGTCCGGCCCGTCCTTGAGGCGATTGAGAGCATCGCGCCGGAGCGCGCGCAGCTGCGCCGCGAGGAAATCGTCTCCGAGGCGCAAAAGGAGCTCGACGAGGCGAAAGAGACCCTTGAGGAGAAGAAGGCCGAGCTCCTCGACGCCGAAGAGCAGCTTGCCGACGCGCGGCAAAAGCTCGAAGACGGCCGGCGCGAGCTGGAGGAAGGGAAAGAGACGCTCAAACGTGAGCTTGCCGACGCCGAGCGCGAGCTTGCCGACGCCGAGCGGAAGCTCCGTGACGCCGCCGACGAGATTGACAGGGGCTGGAGCGAGCTTTTCACGCAAAAGGAAAAAGCGCGTACCGAATTTGAAGACGCCGCGCGCCAGATTGCCGAAGGGCGCGCCGAGCTTGAAAAAGCGTACGCGGAGTACGAGGAAAAGCGGGCGGAGTTTGACCAGAAGCTTGAGGAGTGGAACGCCCTGCCGGAGTTTATCCGCAGCGCGATGCCAGAGCAGAAGGCGGCCATCGAGGCGGCCGAGGCGGAGCTCAATGCCGCAAAGCGGCAGCTCGACGCGGAAAAGGAAAAGCTCGACGCGGCCGAAGCCGAGCTGAGTGCAAAGCGCGCGCAGGCGGAGCAGGAGTTTGCCGCAGCCGAGCAGCGCCTCGCTGACGCCCAGCGCGAGTACGACGAGGGCCTGAGGAAACTAAAGGAAGGGCAAGAGGAATACGAGGAGCAAAAGCACCGCGGCGAAGAGGAGATCGCAAAGGCCGAGCGGGAGCTCAGTGACGCCGAGGCGGAGATTGCCGAAAACGAGGAAAAGGTCGCGGACGGCAAGGTAAAGCTTGCCGACGCCGAAAAGGAACTCAAAGACGCCGAGGAGAAAATCGCCGACATCCCCGAAGGGGAGTGGTATGTCGACGACCGCGATGCCAACACGGGTTACAAAAACTTCGCCGAGGACGCCGACCGCATCGGCCACATCGCGAACGTCTTCCCGCTCATCTTCTTCCTCGTCGCCGCCCTCGTGAGCCTGACGACGATGACGCGCATGGTGGAGGAAAAGCGCACGGAAATCGGCACCTACAAGGCGCTCGGCTACCCGGGCGCGACGACGGCGGCCAAATTCGTCGTCTACAGCCTTGTGGCGACGGTGGCCGGCTACGTCCCGGGCGTGATTTTCGGGAGCCTGTTCCTGCCGTGGTTTGTCCTGCGGGCCTACTCCATCCTCTACGAGCTGCCCCGCACCGTCACGCACATCCACGTCCCCGCGGCAATCTTCGCGGCGGCGGGGGTGCTTATCTGCACCGTCGGCGCGACGGTTATGGCCTGCTACAGCACCCTCAGGGAGACGCCGGCCTCCCTCCTGCGGCCCCGCGCGCCGCTTCCGGGCAAGCGCGTGCTGCTTGAGCGCGTCACGCCCTTGTGGCGGCGGCTGTCGTTTTTCTCGAAGGTCACGACGCGCAACATCTTCCGGTTTAAAAAGCGGCTGTTTATGACCCTCGCGGGCATCGCCGGGTGCACGGCCCTCATCGTGGCGGCCCTCGGCCTGCGCGACTCGATTACGGACATCACAAACAAGCAGTTCGGGGAAATCTACACCTACCAGCTGCGCGCGTACCTGGACGGCGCGTACGACTATGACGCGCTCACGAAAGCCCTCGACAAGCTGGAGTTTGCCGAGTACCTGTTTATCGACACCGTCAATGTCGACGTCTCCCTAAACGGCGCGAAGGAGACGGCGGAAGTGCTCATCCCGCAGGATACCGGGCGCCTGCACCGCTTTATCACGCTGCGCGACCGAAAGGAGCACACGCCGGTGGAGCTCACCGAGAGCGGCGCGATTGTGACGGAAAAGCTCTCGGAGCTTCTTGACCTTGAAGCGGGCGATACGGTTGAGCTTTGGACGGATTCGGTATATAATGCCAACGTAAGCGGCACGACGGAGCAGTACGCCGGGCATTATCTGTACATGTCCCGCGCATACTACGAGAGCGTGTTCGGGAAGGCGTTCGAGCCGTCCCAGATTCTCATCCACATCGACGAGGCTGCCGGGCAGACGCCCGCCCACGCGGCGGCGGAGCTGCTCAAAATCGACGGCATCGCATACGTCTCCAGCTTCATCGAGCTGGCCGAGTACTTCAGCGACTCGATGAAGAGCGTCGACTCCGTCGTCGTCGTCCTGCTCGTCTCCGCGGCGCTGCTCGCGTTCGTGGTGCTGTACAACCTCACGAACATCAACATCACGGAGCGGATGCGGGAGCTTGCCACGATCAAGGTCCTCGGGTTTTTCGACTGGGAAGTGTCCATGTACGTGTTCCGTGAAAACGCGGTCTTGACCCTCATGGGCGTGGCGCTCGGCCTTGTCGGCGGCTACTTCCTGCACAAGTGGCTGATTGGCACCGTGGAGCTGAGCTTTATCATGTTCGGGCGGGACGTCCGCGCGCCGAGCTACATTTTCGCGGCCCTGCTCACGATTGTCTTTACCGTGGCGGTGAACGTCGTCGGCCACCGCCGGATGATGAAGATCAACATGGTCGAGTCGCTGAAAATAAACGAATAGGAGAGACGCCATGCAATACGGACTGAGGAGACTGCCGCTGGAGGGGCTCGTCAACGCCCGGGATTTAGGCGGCTTCCCCACGAAGGACGGGAAGATGACGCGCTACGGCGCGGCCGTCCGCAGCGAAGCGCCCCGGAGCATCACGGAAAAGGATATCGAAGCGCTCAAGGCCTACGGGATTAAAACGGTGATTGACCTGCGGGGCGCCGAGGAGATTGAGCGCCACCCGAGCCTGCTTTGCGGCGATGAGTCCATCGACTACCACTGCTGCCCGGCGTTCGACGAGAGCGTCGCCTTCGCGGCAAGGGGCAAAATCCCCTTCACGGAGAACTTCGACATGGCCGCCAAATACATCGAAATGGCCGAGCGGCGCAAAAGCTGGGTGTGCAACGTGATGACGGTCATCGCCGGAAGCGAAGGCGGCGTCCTCTTCAACTGCGCCATGGGCAAAGACCGCACCGGCATCATCGCCGCGCTCCTGCTGGGCCACGCCGGCGCGTACGAGGTCGACATCGTCGCCGACTACAGCGTCTCCGACCAGTATCTCGCCCCGGTCTACGAGCGGATCTTTGAGAGCATGCGCCGCGACATGAGCGAGAGGGAAATTGAAAAGTACCTGCCGTTTTTCTTAACGCCGCCGGACAACATGCGCCGGCTGCTCAAGCACCTGAAAGACACGTACGGCGGCGTGACGGAGTACCTGCGCGGCTGCGGGCTCGGGGAAGACACGCTCTCCCGCCTGCGCGCGCACATGATAGCAGAATAGCCTCGCCTAAATAAAGACTTATCCCGCGCAAACGGCCGTTTGCGCGGGATTTCTTTTTGCGTTTCTGCGCCGCGGAAAATATTAAGAAATTTGTGTTTAGAAAGGCCGGAAAACGGTGCATAATGTATCAGACGTGGTTTGTTTTTGGACAAATACGCAAAATTTAGCCCGTCGATATTATTCACAAAGTTTAAGTTGTTAAGAAAGTTTAAATTTTACATTAAGCAGATTGAAAAGATTTGCCGGCAGGGGTATATATAGTAGCAGGCTTTATACGTCTTATGTCACCGTAACCAAAGGAGAGCGTCTGCCATGGAAACGATAGCGATGATCAACATCGCGCTTTCAGTTTTATTTACCCTGTGTTATCTGTATCAGGCGATTTATCTCGTCGCCCCCTTCATCATGAAAAGGCGCGAGAAGAGGGAAGAGATGGCGGCGCGCCCCGTTGTGATGCACCGCTACGCCGTTTTGATTTCGGCCCGGAATGAGGAGCGCGTCATCGGGCACCTTATCCGGAGCATCCGGGAGCAAAACTACCCCTCCGAGCTTGTCACCGTTTTCGTCGTGGCGGACAACTGCACGGACAGGACGGCCGAAGTCGCCGAGGCGGAGGGCGCCGTCGTCTACCGCCGGTTTAACAAGCAGCGCGTCGGCAAAGGCTACGCGCTCGACTTCCTGCTTTCGCAGATCCTCAGGGACTACCCCCGCGACGCTTTCGACGGTTTTTTCGTTTTCGACGCGGACAACATCCTCGACTCAAACTACATCGCGGAGATGAACCGCACCTTCTCGCAGGGCTACCGCATCATCACAAGCTACCGCAACTCGAAAAACTACGGCGACAACTGGGTCTCCGCCGGCTATTCCCTCTGGTTCCTGCGCGAGTCGCGCTACCTCAACCACGCGCGCATGCTCCTCGGCACAAGCTGCGCCATCTCCGGCACGGGCTTTCTGGTGCACCGCGACATCATCGAGAAATACGGCGGCTGGAAGTTCTTCCTGCTCACGGAGGACATCGAGTTTTCCGTCTCCAACATTATCGACGGCGAGCGCATCGCCTTCTGCAAGGATGCGATACTCTACGACGAGCAGCCGACGAGCTTTCGCCAGTCATGGCTGCAGCGGCTGCGCTGGGCGAAGGGCTTTTA
>JAAYMC010000131.1 GCA_012521555.1 Clostridiales bacterium | reverse complement strand
ATATTGATTGTGTAGTCCCTGGTCTGATTGGCAACATAGCCGGAAGCGATGCCGTCCAGATCAATTGTGAAGGTAGAACCACCTTGATCGACAGAAACCGAGATGCTGCCTGAGGTGAGATTCACCGTCTCGCTACCCGGCTCTAGCGTTGTTTCTTTGGTGACCTGAACGTCCGTGGCGGTGAGCTTGTCGAAGCTGACGGTGACGCCGTTGGAGAAGGTGACGGAGGTGTCGCCGGCGTTGAGCTTCACGGCTTCGCCGCCCGTGAGGGTCGCGTACACGCCGTAGGTGGCATCCTGGGCGTTCACGCCGCCGTCGAGGGAGACCGTGACGTCGTCGATGGCGTTCTTGAGCGCCAGCAGGCCGTTTTCGGAGGTGGACGGCGCGTTGCTGAAGGTGAGCATCACTTCGAAGCCGTCGGCCGCGCCGTCGCCGGATTCGAATTTGAGCGTCAGTATCTTCTCAGCGTCGGAGAGCGAACCCCAATTGTCCTCAAAGTTTTCGATTTTCGTTTTCTCAACCTTGGCGTAGAAGGTCTGTCCGTTGTCGCCCTTCGCCTTGACGGTGAGGGTGCCGTCCTTGATCTCCGTCTCGAGCGTGTAGTTGCCGTTGTACAGAGCGCCTTCCTTGGCGACGCTGCCTGCGCTGATGGTTTCGAACGTGGCTTTCGCCGTGTTGCCGCCGGCCGCGGTGGCCGTAGCCGTGACCGCATCGATGGCCTCGGATTCCTTGCGGACGACGACCTGGAAGGAGTACTTGCCGGCAGCCGCCTTGCCGATGGAAACAGCCATGCCGCTGTTGGCGAGCTTCACGTTCGTAACGGTGCGCTTTACGGCGGAGAGGGAGCCGTCGAGCAGGTTCTTCTTGTTGAAGGTCGTCGTGGAAGCGATGTCGTTGAGCTCTTCCTGCAGCTGGGCGAATTCGTCCTGAAGGGCGGTGCGGTCGATTTCGTTTTCGTTCGTGTCGGAAGCCGACTGAACGGCCAGTTCGCGCATCCTCTGCAGGATTTCTGTCGCTTCGCCGAGGGAGCCTTCGGCCGTCTGAACGAGGGAGATGGCGTCCTGCGCGTTGGCGGAAGCCTTCGTCAGGCCGCGGATCTGCGCACGCATCTTCTCGGAGATCGCGAGGCCAGTCGCGTTGTCGGCGGCGGTGTTGATGGCGTAGCCCGAGGAGAGCTTGGCAACCGCGCTGGCGATCTTGTTGTTGTTCGCGGTGTACTGCGTGAAGGTGTTCATCGCAGTCAGGTTGGTGTTAATACGCATTGAAAAATTCCTCCTTGATGTGGTTTCCGGCGGCGTCCGTGCCGCCGTTTTTTGGAACTGCCTGCGCGCACCGGCAATTCCGTTTTCATTTACATATATCGACAAATTTTTCAGTTCGTTTAGCCGCAAGTGAATAAAAATTTCACGCTTCCTCTTTAAAATCTGACATAAAACGCATCGGGGCAGGCAGGAAAAGCGGGCGTGACGCGGGGGCGACCGGGCGCGTGACGCGGGGTTGCCGTCCGCTTTCGGCGCAAATTTCGCCCCCTTGCGGTGCGGTTTTAGCACGTAAGGGGGCGATGCCTGCGGAGGAGATTTTGCCGGTCGGAGCGGAAAGCGATCCGGCCGGGCCGGTCAGTTTTTCGGAGCCGTGGTGCGGGCGGGAGAGATGTAAAATTATGGCAAAAAGCGCCTTCTCATTTTGCGCGGGACAAAATGGGTATTTTTTCAAAAATCCGTGATAATACCCTGCAATTTTGAGAAATTTTCCAACCATTTTTTTTGCCACCGGGTCAATTATACATCTCTATCGCGTGTTTTTTCAAAAACTTTAGCAAAAATTTTTTCTGAAAAAACCGGCCGGAAATTGAAATCTGTGAGAATTGCTTAATAAAGGCTGAAAAATACGCGCTATATTGAGCGAAATTATGATAACATTTCAATATTTAGAGGAAAATAATGCAAATTGCACAAAACGAGGCCAATTCTTTTTCCATGTTAATAATTGCATTTTATCGTGATTTATAGTACTCTCTGTAGTAAAGTATTGGCACTATTTGTCGAATAATCCTGCGCCGGGGGTTTCAGGCCGGGCGATCTGAAGATGAATAAATATGCATAGATTGAATAATATGCATTCAATCCGCATTTCTTTAGCTCGCTGAAATAACCTGCGCCAGAAGTGGAATAAAGGACATTTCGGAAGGTAGGGCGAAACATTGGCTACTTTTGTGAAAGCCGCGGTTGAAAAAGTGGGCGGCTTTTTTAAGAGCGCCGGGAAAAAGAAAATAATTATAATTTCTTCCGTGGTCGCCTTTGTTTTGATTGTCGGCATTGTCGGAGCGGTCTTGCTCAACCGAAAGCCGTTTACCGTCCTCTATTCCGGGCTCGACGCGGCCGAGGCGGGCACCATTAAGAAACTGCTAGACGACATGGGCGTCGAGTCGAAAGTGCAAGGCTCCGTGATTCTGGTCCCCGAGGAAAGGGCGGACGAGCTGCGGCTTGAGCTTGCCTCGCAGGGACACCCGAAGACGGGGCTCAACTACGAGATTTTCTCCAACTCGTCCGCACTCGGGACGACGGACCTCGAACGCAAAACGTACCAGCAGTACCAGCTGCAGGAGAACATGCGCTCGACGCTCCGGCACATGGAAAAGATCGACGACTGCATCGTCATCGTCAACCTCGCGGAAAGCTCCTCGTTCGTCATCTCCGACGCGCGGAAAGAGTCGAGCGTGTCGGTCATGCTCAAGCTCAAGGACGGCGCCGTGCTCACCGACAGCGAAGCGCGCGCCATCGCCCAGTTTGTTCTCACGTGCGTGCCGAACCTTAAATTAGAAAACGTCAGCATCGTCGACTCCAACATGAAGGCGTACAACATCAGTCCCGACGAAGAGGCGGAACAGACGGAGGCGGCTCAGACGGTTTCGGCCATGCGCCGCCAGATGACGGAGGACATGAAAAACGCCCTGACAAAACAGGTGCTCAACGTCCTCGAGCCGGCCATCGGCACCGGGAACGTGTCGGTGTCCGTCAACGTCGTGCTGGATTTCGACAAGCAGACGATCGACAAGGTGGAGTTTACGCCTTCCGTCCCGGGGGAGACGGAAGGCATCATCCGTTCCCTGCAGGAGTCGTACACGGCAAACAGCCCGAACGCGAGCTTCGGCGGCGCCGTCGGCGGGGATACAAACGGCGTCGGCACGCCCGTCTACGTCGGGGCGGACGACGAGGAGGAGACCACGTACTTCTCCGGCGAGCGGACATATAACTACGAAATCAACGAAATCAAAACGCGCATCGAAAAGGCCGAAGGCTCCGTCAAGGACCTGAGCGTGGCCGTCCTCATCAACAGCAACGTCAAGGGCGTCGAGGCGTACGCCGCGACGATTGAAGAGCTCGTCTCCAAGGCCATCGGCGTGAGCGAGGAGTACGTCTCCGTCGCCATGATACCGTTCTTCGGGCAGCAGGGCGTTCCCACCACGCCGGCCGAGCCGGCCCCGCAGGGGCAGGGCGGCCATCTGAGCACTTTCCTCATCGCCGCCCTCGCGCTGCTGGCGGTGGCAGGACTGACCGCCGCGCTGATAATCAGCCGGAAGAAGCAGCGGGCGGCGCTGGCCCTCGCCGGCGGCCCGGCCGCCCAAGTCGCGCTCACAAGCGAAGACTTAGGGCTTGAGGAAGAAGAAGAGGAAGACGACTTTGACCTGACTGAAATGATGCAGAGACGCTCTTCCGAGACGGAAAAAGTGGAAGAACTCATGGACCGTTACCCCGAAATTGTCGCGCAAGTCCTGCGAGCATGGCTTACGGAGGATTGACGTGATATGGTTGGCAGAGTTATGGACAGGAAACTGACAAAACGTGAAAAGGCGGCGATACTGCTCATATCCGTTGGCAAAACCTACGCCGCGAAAATATTTAAATACCTGACGGAAGAGGAAATCGCGACGCTCACGCTGGCCATTACGACGACCACGCGCGTCTCCAAGGAGGAAAGCGAAGCGGTCCTCTCGGAATTCCTCGAAACGTGCCTCGCGCAGAAATATTTCTCCGAAGGCGGGCTCGATTACGCGCGCAGCGTCCTGAAAAAGGCGCTCGGTGACGAAAAGGCGGAAGAAATCCTCGGCAAGCTCACCGAAACCCTGCAGGTCAGGCCGTTCGAGATGATCCGCAAGGCGGACACGATTCAGATCGTCCACCTCGTCGCAAACGAAAACCCGCAGACAATCGCGCTGCTGCTCTCTTACCTTGACCCGCCGAAAGCGGCGGCCGTCCTGGCGGCGCTGCCGAACGCCATGCAGGTGGAGGTCATCACGCGCATGGCCAACATGGAAAGCGTGATTCCCGAGTACATCCGCGAGGCGGAGCTGATTTTGGAGCGGCGCCTGAACAAGCTCGGCATGACGGACCAGACGGCCGTCGGCGGCATCGACGCCGTCGTGCAGATTATCAACTGCGTCGACCGCGGGACCGAGCGGAGCATCTTTGAGGCGCTGGACATGCTGGACCCGGAGCTGTCCGAAAACATCAAGAAGAACATGTTCATGTTCGAGGACATCGTCAAGCTCAGCAATCACGCCATCCAGCGCGTGCTCAAGGAAGTCAACCAGCACGATATCGCCGTTGCGCTTAAGGGCGCCACGGAGGATGTTAAGAACGTCATCCTCAGCAACCTCAGCAAACGCCTGCAGGAGCAGATTCTCGACGAGCTGGAAATCATGGGCCCGATGCGCCTGAGGGACGTCGAGCAGGCGCAGCAGAAGATTGTCAACGCCGTGCGCGCGCTCGAGGAGAGCGGCGAGATTATCGTGACAAGAGGGGACGGCAGCGATGTCCTCGTTTAAAATTGAACGGCACCGCGTCAGGCTCATCCCGCCCGACATGCCGCAGGTGCAGATACAGGACAATGAACTGTCAGCCCGGCCGAGCGAGGCCGAGATCGAGAGGATTTACGCGGAGGTCTTCGAGCGCCTGTCCCGCGAGCACGCCGAACAGGCCGAGCTCATCCTGGAGGAGGCCGGCGAGAAGGCGCGCGCGACCATCGCGCAGGCGCAGGAACAGGCCAGGGCTATCCTCGACGAGGCGGCGGCGCAGGCCGAGCGCATAGAGCGCGAAGCGCAGGAAAAGATGCGCGCGGAAGAGGAAAGGCGCGCCGCCGAATTCAAGAAGCTGTGCGAGGAGGAGACGCGCCGCCTTCAGCAGGCGCATCAGGCGCTTGCCGAGGAACTGCACGGGCGCTACCAGGCGCTTGTGGACGAAGTGGAAGAGGGCGTCGTCCCGCTCGTGATGGAGATCGTCCGCAAGGTCATCGGCGTCAAGCTTTCCGAGTCGGACGACGTTTTCCTCGGGCTCGTGCGGGCCGGCATCGAGCGCTTGCGCCAGCAGGGCGCGGCGACGATCCGCGTCAGCCCCGAAGACTACGCGCGCTACTTCGGCCAGCGGCCCGGCTGGCAGAGCCAGCTTGAAACGGGCGATATGAAGCTCACGGCGATGGCCGACTCCGGCCTGTCCCCCGGCGGCCTCGTCGTGGATACGGAATTTGAGTGCGTCGATCTGAGCATCGACAGACAGCTGGATGAAATCGAAAAAACGCTCGGCGGGTAAAGACGGTTTGAGAGGTTGAGGCGGTCATGAAGGACGTCTTCCGAAGGTACATCAATATCGTTCAAAACCTCGAGACCGTTGAACACAGCGGAAAAGTCATGAAGGTCGTGGGGCTGACGGTCGAGTCAAACGGCCCCGTCGTCAACATGGGGAGCATCTGCCGCATCTACCCCTCGCAGGGGGACGATTTCGTTGAAGCCGAAGTGGTGGGCTTTCGCGACCAGCGCGTCCTGCTCATGCCGTTCGGCGACATGACGGGCATCGGCTTCGGCAGCCGCGTCGTCTCCACGGGGCGCTCCCTGCAGGTGGCCGTGTCGGACGACCTCATCGGGCGCGTGCTCGGCGCGCTCGGCACCCCGATGGACGGCGGCCCGCCCATCCGCCCCGAGACGTATTACCCCGTCGACAACGTCCCGCCCAACCCGCTCGCGCGCGAGCGCATCAGCACGATATTCCCACTCGGCATCCGCGCCATCGACGGGCTTCTCACCGTCGGGCAGGGGCAGCGGCTCGGCATCTTCGCCGGCA
Source organism: Clostridiales bacterium (assembly GCA_012521555.1). Taxonomy (GTDB): domain Bacteria; phylum Bacillota; class Clostridia; order Oscillospirales; family Oscillospiraceae; genus Sporobacter. The sequence continues at coordinate 8,230 of JAAYMC010000131.1, read as the reverse complement.
GCGGCGTCGGCAAGAGCACGCTCCTCGGCATGATCGCGCGCAACGCCGTCGCCGACGTGAACGTCATCGTGCTCGTCGGCGAGCGCGGGCGCGAAGTCAACGACTTTATCGAAAAAGACCTCGGCCCGAAAGGCCTTAAAAAATCCGTTCTGATTATCGCGACGAGCGACCAGCCGGCGCTTTTGCGCCTGAAGGCCGCGATGGTCGGGACGAGCATCGCCGAGTATTTCCGCGACAAGGGCAAGCGCGTGCTGCTCCTGATGGACTCCGTCACGCGGTTTGCCATGGCCCAGCGCGAGATCGGCATGGCCGTCGGCGAGCCGCCCATCTCCCGCGGCTTTCCCCCGTCGGTCTACTCCATTCTGCCGAAGCTCCTCGAGCGGACGGGCAACTCCGACAAGGGCTCCATCACGGGACTGTACACCGTCCTCGTCGAGGGCGACGATTTCAACGAGCCGATTTCGGACACCGTCCGCGGCATCCTGGACGGGCACATCGTCCTGTCAAGGGCGCTGGCCACAAGCAACCACTACCCGGCCATCGACGTGCTCGAGAGCGTCAGCCGCGTGATGAAGGACATCGTCCCGCCGGAGCACTACAAGCAGGCGGGATATATCAAGAACATCATGTCCGTTTACCGCAAGGCGCGCGACCTTATCGACATCGGCGCGTACAAGAGCGGCTCCAACGCGGAAATCGACGAGGCGATCCGCTTAAACCCCGAAATCAACCGCTTTTTAAGGCAAAGCGTTGACGAACCGGCGACGTTTGAAGAGACCATCGGGCTTATGAATAAAATCGGCAAATAGACGGCGGTAGGCGATGAAAAAGTTTAAGTTTACGCTCCAGACGCTTTTTGACGTCAAGCAGTCGCTGAAAGAAAAGCTGCAGGCCGAGTACGCCGCGGCTGAGGCGGCGTATCAGGCCGCGATGGAAAAGCTCACAAGCCTCGTGCGCACCTTCGAAGAGGAAATGGACACGTTCGAGGCGCGCTCGCGCGAGGGCATCGCGGCGCACGAGCTGGCAAGCGCGGCGGCGTATCACGAGGACCTGCTCGTGCGCATCCGCCGGGCGGAGGCCGAAGCGGCCCGCACTTTAAAAATTGCCGAAGGAAAACGGGAAGAGCTCGTCACCGTTCACAAGGAACTGAAAGTGCTGGAAAAGCTCTACGAAAAGCAGCACGCCGAATATTTAAAGGAACTAGAGAAGGACGAGGCCAAGGCGCTCGACAGCATCCTCTCCTTCCAGCAGACGGAGGAAAAGGAAGACGACGCGCCCGAGGAGGTGAAGTAGATGGCCGTGAGCAACCAGACGGCGGCGAAAACCGCGCAGAACACGATGCAGTGGCGCGGCAAGAAATTTGAAGAGACGTTCAAACCGGCAAACCGCCCCGTGCCGCAGGACGACGTGGAGGCGGAAAAGGCCGGCGGGAAAAAGAAGGGCAGGGGGCGCAGGGTGCTTATTATAATCCTCGCGCTCATCGTGCTTGTAGCAGCCGGCGCCGCGGCGCTTGTGTTTACCGGAACGGCCGACGTCATCCTCGAGACATTCGGCATCCCGAACTTCCTGCCGGGAGCGGAGGTAAGGAGCCTGCAATACCAGCTCCAGCAGCGCGCGTACGAACTGGATAACCGGGAGCAGCTTCTCAACGCAAGGGAGGACATGCTCGACCAGCGCGAGGCGGAGCTCCTTGAAAGGAGCGAGCAGCTCGACGTCCGCGAGAGGAACTTAAGGAAGCAGCAGGAGGAGTGGGAAGAGTCCGTCGAGGCGGCAAAGAAGATGACGATTACGGACATCCTCGCCTCCTATTCCGAGGACAAGCTCAAATCCATGCAGCAGGTCGGCGCCATCTACTCGAAGATGGATCCCGAGGCGGCGGCGTCCATCGCCTCCGAGCTTTACGACGCGCAGCAGATCGCCGTGATTTGTTACTCCATGCAGCCGCAGGCGGCCGCAAAGCTCCTGGAAAATCTCGACCCGAAGCTGGCCGCCGACGTGACGGAAATCCTGGCCGGATAAGCCGGCTTTCAGACCCCGCAAATACGAAAATGCGCGAGGTGATATTATGCAGGCTGCACCCGTAATCGCCGTCGTCGCGCCGCAGGCGGCCGTCGACACAAGCGCCCGCCCGGCGGGAAGCGACGGGAACAAAACGCAGTTTACGGAGTTTTTGCAAAGGAGCCTCAGCCAGGCGCTCACACCGCCGCTATCCGGCGGAGAAACGGAAAGCGCCGGGCGCGTCGTCGAAGAGGAAGTCCCGCGCGAGGAAATGGCCGAGGACGGCCCCGGCGAGGAAATCGCTGCCGAAACGCTCGGCGCCGTGATGCTCAGCGGTATCACGCAGGCAGGCGGTTTAGCCGCTGTAGAAGCGGCAGTGCCCGACGGCGCCGCGGAGGAGAGCGCCGCGGCTGTGGAAGGGCCCGCGGGAGACGCGTGGGCCCCGCCGCAGGTGCCTGAAGACAGCGCGGCCGGCGCGGCGGCGCGCGTCCATGTCGACATGGTCCGCGAGAAGATCGCCGGAATCATGGAGGCGGACAAAGCCGCGCTGGATGAGCCTGAGGCCGCGGAACCGTCGCCGGAAGCGGCGGCGGACGTTTCCGGCGCGGAAGAGGCGGAGATCGCGCCTGAAGTGGAAATCGCCGAGGAGAGCGGTGAGCGCTCCGCACTTGCGGAAAGCCCCGAGCGGGGCCCGAAGGAAACGGCGCGGGCCGACGAGGCGCACCGCGCGCGCGGCCTTGCCGGAGCGGCCGCGGCGGCGCACGCGGCGCCGGCCGCGAGGGGCGCGCTGAGAGCCGAGACGCAAATCCGGCTGAAGGCGGCCGAGCGGGCGCTCATGCGTTTTTCGCAGGACCTTCTTGAGCTGCGCACGGGCGTGAGCGAAATCCGCATTACGCTCGAGCCGGAGTCCCTCGGCGAGCTGACCATCTCCGTCATGAAGACGGAAAAGGGCGTGTCGGCGCGGATCTCCTCGCCCGACCGCGCCGTCTGCTCGGCGGTGGCGGACAAGCTGCCCGTGCTGGTGCAGACGATTGAGCAAAGCGGGCTGACGGTGCAGGACCTTGAGGTCATCCACGCGCCGGCAAGCTTTGCGGGAAACGCCGCGCAGCCGGGCCAGTCCGGGCGGCAGGGAAGCCGGCGCGGGGCGTTCTTCAGAATCGCCGCCGCGTCGCCGGGAGACGACGAGAGCGCGTTCTGGTCCGGATTCCACCAGAGCGTCCGGGCCGACGACGCGACGGTCGTCTACAGAGTATAAGGAGGGAGCGGGAATGGGAATTGAGGCCGTCTCCGGAGCCGGCGAGATGACGTACGTTGGGGCGACGGAGCAGAAAAAGGCGGGCATCAGCGTCGACACCGAGACGTTTTTGAAGCTCCTCGTGGCGCAGATGAAATACCAGGACCCGCTCGAGCCGCAGTCGAACACGGAGTTTGTCACGCAGCTGGCGCAGATGACGTCACTGAGCGAAATGCAGAACGTGCGCGCCGCGCTCCACAGCACGCAGGCATACGACCTCATCGGGCGCACGATATACGCCGAAGTCGTCGACGCGAAAACAGGCCAGACGTACGCGTACGGCGGCGTCGTCGACGCGGTGGTGATGCGCGCCGGCGTGCCGTTCCTCGCGGTCGGCGACGCGCTCATCGCGCTGGGCGACGTCAAATTCGTGTTCAACACGATTGAGGACAACCCCGGCGCGGATCCCCCGGAGGGCGGGACGGAAACGCCTGAAACGCCGCCCGCGGATGGCGAAGGGGAGACGCCTGAGGCGCCGCCCGCGGAAGGTGAAACGGAAATGAACGACACGCCGCCCGCACAGGGCGCGGAGAGCGATACATAAGCAAGACGCACCGTATATCTCACAAAAATTAGGAGGGCAAGGCCTATGATGCGTTCACTCTTCTCGGCCGTCTCGGGCCTGAGAAACAACCAGACGGCGATGGACGTTATCGGCAACAACATTTCAAACGTCAATACCACGGGCTTTAAAGCCAGCAGAACCCTGTTTCAGGATATCTTCAGCCAGACGCTCGTCGCGGCATCCCCGCCGACGGGGACCCTCGGCGGCCGGAATCCGCAGCAGGTGGGCCTCGGCGTGACCATCGGCGGCATCGCGCTGGATATGACGGAAGGCAGCACGCAGTCGACGTCCAACCCGCTCGACTTTGCCATCTCGGGCGAGGGCTTCTTCGTCGTCGACATGAACGGCGTGCTCGGCCGGTACGTAACGAACGAGGACGGCGACACTGTTCAGGCCCCGTACTCGAACGACAGCTTCGTCTTCACCCGCGCCGGCGCCCTCACGCTCGACGCGGACGGCTACCTCGTCACGCAAAACGGCCACCGCGTCGTCGGCGTCCTGCAGCAGTTTGTCGAGGTTGACGTCGAGAGCGGGACGGGAGAGGTAACCACCGAAATGCGGTCTATCCTGGACAGCGCGATTGACTGGGAAACGGTGATGGATCCGGACTCCGACCTGAATGTGACGTTCTCGCAGGTCCGGATTTCCGGCAAAGGCGTTCCCGTCAAATACCTCAACGAGGCCGGCGAGGTCGTTGAAGAGACGGTCGACCTGAGCAACTACAAGATCGACGAGAAAGGCTTTATCACGGCCATGGACGAAGACGGCAAGACCTACACCATCGGCCGCCTTGTCCTGGCCACGTTCCCCAACGCGGCCGGCGTGGAGAAAATCGGCCAGAGCTACTACCGCCAGAGCCAGAACACGGGCGCCGTGAACATCAACTTCGCCGGCGAAGGGCGCGGCGTGCTCAAGAGCGGCGCGCTGGAGATGTCGAACGTCGACCTCGCCAACGAGCTGACGAACATGATCATCACGCAGCGCTCCTTCCAGGCCAACTCGCGCGTGATTACCACGTCGGACACGATGCTTGAAGAGCTCATCAACCTCAAGCGTTAAACAAACGGATGTAAGCGTGTATGATTCAGCTTTCCCGCATCAATAAGGTAGACCGTTTCTGGATCAACGAAGACCAGATCGAAACAGTGGAGCAGACCCCGGATACGATTCTCACGATGGTGTCCGGCAGGAAGTATGCCGTTGCGGAGACGCCGGAGGAAATCGCGGATAAAATCGTGGCCTTCAGGCGGCGCATCGCGCTCAGTGCGCTCGACGGCAAGCTGCAAAAAAGGGATTAACCGCGCGTACCCCGGCGGCGAATGGAGTGATGTGATTGTTGGACGTTTTGTCGCAAGCGGAAATAGACAGACTTCTCGCCTCGATGCAGACCGGAGAAGTCGACGAGACACAGTCCGTTACGAACGAGACAGTGCGTCCTTACGACTTTAAGACGGCAAACAGGTTCACGCGAGAGCAGATCCGCGCCATCAACCTCGTGTTCAAAAACTTCGGACACCTTTTTTCAAACTACCTGATGGCGATGCTCAGGACCAACTGCGAGTCGGAGCTTTTGTCAATCGAGGAAGTCTCGTTCGGCGAGTTTAACAACTCCATCCCATCGCCCGTCATCCTCGCCATCATCAACGCCCGGCCGTTTAACGGGTCGATTATCATGGAGATGACGAAGGAAATCTCCTACTCCATCATCAGCCGCGTTCTCGGCGGCACGAAGGAAATCGACTCGGAGGGGCGGCAGTTTACCGAAATTGAGCTGGCGATTATCGAGCGCGTCCTCTGGCAGAGCATGCGGATCTTCGACGAGTCGTGGGACAAGCTCATGGAAGTCTCCTCCTCGCTCGAAAAAGTGGAGACGACCATGCAGTTTGCGCAGATTGTCGACTTAAACGAGCCGATCCTGCTCGTCACGCTCAACATCGTCATCGGGGCCGAAAGCGGGCTGATGTGCTTCTGCCTGCCGCACCAGGCGCTCGAGCCGTTTTTGAAAAAGCTCAGCACGCGGCATATCTACTCCACCCATGCGCAGCAGACAGCCGCCGACCCGGAGCGCATCTTCAAAACCATCAAAAACACGGAAGTCGAGATAACGGCGGAGTTTAACCCCACGACGGCGACAGTCGGCGAAATCACCAGCCTGGAAGTCGGCGATGTCATCCAGCTCAGTCACAGCCTGGACCAGCCGATTATCGTGAAGATTCAGAATGTCCCGAAGTACCTGGCGGCATTGGGCACGTCAAAGAACAGACTGGCGCTGAAAATCCTTGAGGAAGTGAGAGGTGACGAAGACAATGAATGAGGAAATCAACGCGCTCGTCGATGGCGTCGATACAATGCCGCAATCGCCGGCGGACAGTTATTTGGAAGAATTCGTCGAAATGGAGCAGATCGAGCAGAAGCTCGAGGAAAACATCCGAGACTATTTCTCGGACACCGAAATAGACGCGCTCGGCGAAATCAGCAATATCTGCATGGGCACGTCGGCGACGACGATGCACGCCCTTCTCGGCCGCCGCGTGAACATCACGACGCCGCACGTCGCGCTCTTTAAGGCGAAAAACGTGCTCAAATCGTTCAAATGGCCGTTTATGGCCATCAAGGTTGAGTTCACAACGGGCGTTATCGGGAAGAACCTCCTTGTTCTCCGCGATTACGACGCCGCGCTCATCACCGACCTGCTCATGGGCGGGGAGGGGAAGATCGACCGGGAAGGCGTTGTGCTCAACGAGATCCACATTTCCGCCATCAGCGAGGTCATGAACCAGATGATCGGCTCGGCGGCCACGGCGATGGCGAACATGATCAGCTCCGATGTGAACATCTCCCCTCCGGCGGTCCAGCAGGCCACCAAGGACGTCAGCCCCTCCAGCTTCCTCGACGTGCACGACGAGGCCCTCGTCGTGAAAATCAGCTTCGACATGGAGATCGAAGGCCTCCTGAAAAGCAAGCTCATGCAGGTCATGTCGCTGGACATGGCCAAGTCGATGATCAATACGCTCATGCCGGTTGAAGAACCGGAGGACGGCTCGGCAGAGCCTGTAAAGAGCCCGCCTCCGCCTCCCCGCGCGCCCGCGCCCGCTCCGGCCGCGCCGCGCCAGACGCAGACGGCGGGCAGCCAGCCGAAACCTGTGAAGGCGGTGAAACCGATGACGTATCAGTCGTTCGACGAAAATGAAGAGGAGAAGGAGCAGGACGGACAGGTTGATATCGACGTCATTAACGACATCCCGCTTCAGGTGACCATTGAGCTTGGAAGAACGCGCAAGACGATGAGCGAAGTCCTCAATTTCGGCGTCGGCTCGCTGATTGTGCTGGAAAAGATGGCCGGCGAGCTCGTGGACGTAATCGTCAACGGAAAGCGCATCGCCAAAGGCGAGGTCGTCGTCATTGACGACAACTACGGCGTGCGCATCACGGAGATTATCCGGAAGTAACGGCGGGCAGGCAAAAACAGGCGGGAAAGGGAAATGAGTGGTATGAGTGTTTGAGTGCGTGGCCAGCCAGCCTATTTTCAACATCAAGAAAGAGATATTCGGATATGAGCTTTTGTATCGGGCCGGTCCGGATAGTCCGTCTTACGACGCCATAGATGGCACCACCGCAACGAAGGACGTTCTCGTCACGGCGTTCAGCGACATCGGCATCCAGGCGATAACGGGCGGGAAAAAAGCGTTCGTCAACTTCACGTCGGAGCTTGTGCTCGACGAGCTGCCGCACATGCTCTCCAGCGACATCCTCGTCGTGGAGCTCCTGGAGGACGTGCGCCCGACGCCGCCCATCCTCGAAGCATGCCGGCGCCTGAAACGCCGCGGCTACCTTCTCGCGCTCGACGACTTTGCCTACGACGAGTCCCTCGAGCCGCTCATCGACCTTGCCGACATCATCAAAATCGACTTTATGAGGACCAGCCTCGACGATATCAAGCGCGCCGTCGCCAAAATCAACCGCAACAGGCGGAAGATTCTGCTGGCGGAAAAGATTGAGACGTACGAGGACTTTGATCTGGCCGTCTCGCTTGGGTTTAACCTCTTCCAGGGGTTCTTCTTCTGCCGGCCCGTCGTCCAAAACGGCAAATGCTCGGACACCATGCAGGTGAGCAAGCTACAGCTGCTCCGGTACATATCGGACCCCGAGGTGAGCTTTTACGCACTGGCCAACGTCATCAAGCGCGACCTCGTCCTCTCATACCGGCTTCTCAAAATCGTCAACTCCGCGTACTACGGGCTTGAGCACACCGTCACGGGCATCCTCCACGCGCTGCTGATTCTGGGGCTCAACGAGGTCAAAAAGTGGATTTCGCTCATCATCTTCAACCAGATGAAGACGAACAAGCCCCACGAGCTCATCCGAGCCGCCCT
>JAAYMC010000130.1 GCA_012521555.1 Clostridiales bacterium | reverse complement strand
CTGTGTTTCCGAGCTTCCGCCGTCAGCCGCGCGGCGTACGCGTCCGCGCCGACCTTGTCCAGCCGCGCGCGGCACGTCCCGGACACGACGTAGCTGCCGGACAGGAGCGTGCTGCCGGGCTGCTTGACCACTTCGTCCGCCTCGCCCGTCACGAGCGCCTCGTTGACGCGGCACTCGCCGGAGACGACGATGGCGTCGGCGTAGATGCGGTTGCCGGCGGTAAAGACGGCGATGTCGTCCAGCACGGCCTGGTCGGCGGGGATGGTGATAAGCTCGCCGTCCCGCACGACGGTGGCGAGCGGCTCCGTCTCGAGCTTGAGGCGGCTGAGCGTTTTCCGCGCGCGCAGCTCCTGAATGATGCCGATGGCGGTGTTGATAACGACGATGGGGAAGAACGTGAGGTTCTTAAAGGAGCCGACGAGCGCCACAAGCATCGCCAGTATAAAGAAGACGAGGTTAAAGTATGTGAAAATATTGTCGCGCAAAATCTCCGCGGTGGTTCTCTCCGCGGAGACGGGCGCGCTGTTGCCGTACCCGTTGATAAGGCGCTCGCGGGCCTGCTGGGCCGTCAGGCCCCTGTCGGCGGGAGCCTCGATCCGCGCGAGGATTTTCTGTAAGGATACGGCGCTGCCTTTTTGGGAAGATGCCACGATCGTGCCTCCTGATATGCCCGCGGCGGTAAATTACAAATCAGTATTATAGCATAACCGGATTGGAAAGAATATCCCCATTTTGATTGCGCGCTCAAAACATCTCAAAAAATGATACAACCAGCCTGCATAAAGGCGCGCGCGCGGCAAATTCTATGTATACATTAAGCCGGCGGGCGTCAAAAGAGCGCGCGCCGCGGGAGATTTTGCCGGAATGGGGGAGAGGAGTATGCGTCGAGGAAAATCGGTGGCGGATTTTTGCGTGATCACCGGCGGGGACAGCGCGCTTATCGAGGCGGTTAGGTCCCGCCTGGGACGGGGCGGGGAGAAGTTTGTCCTGCGCGCCGCCGAAAAAAGCGAAGACGTGGCCGGCAGCCCCGACGTGCTGCTCGTGTCGCCCGCCTGCGCCGCGGCGCACGTGGCATCGCCCGTTTCGTGCGGGACGCTCGTTTTCCCCGGGGATTCGAAGCTGCCGGCGGCACATTTCCGCGCCGACAGCGTGGTGACGTACGGCATGTCCCCCCGCAACACGGTGACGTACTCCTCCATCGCGGAGGACAGCTGCGTCATCGCCGTGCAAAGGGAACTCAAGTCATTTCACGGCGAAACGGTGGAGAGCCAGGAGCTGCGCGTCGAGGGGGGCATGCATCCGGACACGCTTTTGGCCGTCACCGCCGCCGCGCTCGTTTTGGGCGTGTAAAAGAACGATTTATTCTAACCTTCCAAACCCGCTCATATACTTTTCACAGATATGTGACAGAAGGGGTGGCAGGTTTGGAAGGGATGAACAATGCTGTTGATCTATGCGGGTCCGTGGCGGGCAGGCCGGTGTTCTCACACAAGGGCGGAAACGACAACTACTTCACGTTCCCATTAGGCATTGAGCGCCTTTCCGGCTATGTCGACACCGTCAACGTCATTGCGCGGCAGGATTTGCTGGAGAATCTGGAGGTCGACTTAAGTCCGCGCCTTGCCGTATTCGGCGAGCTGCGGTCCTTTAACAATAAACGCGGCGAAAGCGGAAACCGGCTGATTATCAGCGTGTTTGCCAAAGAGCTGCGGTTTACCGACGAGGAAGACCGCAACATCATTGTGCTGAGAGGGGCGCTGTGCAAAAAGCCGAACCTGCGCCAGACGCCGCTCGGCCGCCAGATTTGCGACATTATGCTCGCCGTCAACCGCCGGTACGGGCGCTCCGACTATCTGCCCTGCATCGCGTGGGGGCGGATGGCGGAAAAGGCGGCGGAGCTTGACATCGGCGACATGATCGAACTGGAGGGGCGGCTGCAAAGCCGCAAGTACATAAAGACGGAAAACGGCATCTCCATAGAGCGCACGGCCTTTGAAGTGTCCATCATCACCTTCGAGCAGGCCGAAAAATAAAATCCCCGCACTCTCAAGCAGTGCGGGGATTTTGGCGTTCAGGCAAGGCCAAAAAGCCGCGCCAGATTTGCGATGAGGATACACACTATCATCCCGCAGGCGGTGGGGACGAGGACGGAGACGAGCGTCCATTTCAGACCGCCCGTCTCCTTGCGGATGGTCAGGCACGTCGTGCCGCAGGGCCAGTGGAGAAGCGAAAAGATCATCATGCACAGGGCGGTCAGGCGCGTCCAGCCGTTTGCCACAAGCAGGGTGCGCAGGTCTATAAGGCTTGCCGGCTCCAGGAGCGTTCCGGCGGAGAGGTAGCCCATCAGGAGGATGGGGATGACGATTTCGTTGGCGGGAAAGCCGAGGATGAAGGCCGTGAGGATAAACCCGTCAAGCCCCATGAGGCGGCCCAGGGGATCTAAAAACGACGCGGCGTGGCTGAGAAGGCTCGCTCCCCCCACCCGGACGTTTGCCATCACCCAGATGACAAGCCCCGCCGGCGCGGCGACGGCCACGGCCCGCCGCAGGACGAAGAGCGTCCTGTCCAGCACGCTGCGCACGATGACGCGCCCGATCTGCGGGCGGCGGTACGGCGGCAGCTCAAGGTGGAACGACGACGGCAGCCCTTTGAGGATGGTTTTCGTGAGAATCCGCGAGACGAGCACCGTCATGCACACGCTAAAGACGATAACGCCCGTGAGCATCAGCGCCGAGACGGCAGACCCGCTAAGCCCTCCCGAAAGGCCGGCGAAGAACATCGTGATGAGGGCGATGAGCGTCGGGAACCGCCCGTTGCAGGGGATAAACGCGTTCGTGATGACCGAGACGAGCCGCTCCCGCGGGGAGTCGATGATGCGGCAGCCGACGACGCCGGCGGCGTTGCACCCGAGGCCGAGGCACATCGTCAGGGACTGCTTCCCGTGGGCGCAGGCCTTGCGGAAGAAATTGTCGAGGTTGAAGGCGATGCGCGGCAGGTACCCCGCGTCCTCAAGCAACGTGAACAGGGGGAAGAAGATGGCCATCGGCGGGAGCATGACGGACACGACCCACGAGACCGTCGTGTACACGCCGTCGATGACGAGGCTGACCAGCCACGGTGCGGTGTTGATGGACACAAGAAGCGACCTGAGCACGCCGCCGAGCCGGAAAAGCCCTTCCGAGAGGAGGGCGGAGGGGTAATTCGCGCCGGCGATGGTCAGCCACAAAATGCCCGCGAGGAGCAAAAGCATGATGGGGATGCCCGTCAGGCGCGAGGTGAAGAGGCGGTCGAGCTTCCTGTCGCGCTCTGTGTGGTCGGCTTTACCGAAAATGACCGTCTCCCGCGCGATGCGCTCGGCGGCGCTGACAGTCGCGGAGGCGATGCGGTCGCTTGCGGCCTCCTGCGACAGGCCGCTGCGGCGCAGCATGGAGACGGCACGCTCGATCTCGGTGTTCAGGCGCGCAGATTCCTCCGGCCCGAGCGCCGCGAGGGGTTTGACCTGGCCGGCCTCGCCGGAGAGGATGCGCAGCGCCGCCCATTTCGCGCGCGCGCCGAGATACGGTTCAAGGGCGGGGATGAGGATTTCGGCGGCCTGCTCCAGCTCCTCGCCGTACGCGATGAGCGCGCGGCGCGCCTGCGGCGGGGAGTTGACCACTTCGGCCGCTTTGTCCATCAGCGTGTCGAGCCCTTCTTCCTCGCGCGCGCTCACGCCCACGACGGGGATGCCCAGAATGTCGCTGAGCAGAGACAGGTGCAGGCTGATTTGCCGCCGCGCCGCTTCGTCCATGAGGTTGACGCACAGGAGGGCGCGGTCCGTTATTTCAAGCGCCTGCAGGACGAGGATGAGATTGCGCTCAAGGCAGGTGGCGTCCGCGACGAGGATGGTCAGGTCCGGCCCGCCGAAACAGATAAAGTCCCGGGCGATTTCCTCCTCGGCGGAATGGGCCGTGAGGGAATATGTGCCGGGCAGGTCGACGATTGTAAAGCCCGCGCCGTTGTGCCGGCACCGCCCCACGGCCACCTCGACGGTCTTGCCGGGCCAGTTGCCCGTGTGCTGCCGCAGGCCCGTCAGGGCGTTGAACACCGTGCTCTTGCCGACGTTGGGGTTGCCCGCGAGGGCGACGACGTATTCGCCCGGCGCGCGGCGCAGTTCCGGCGGCGCGGTAACTTGTGGGAGTGTGGGTGTCATAAGACTGCTCCTTATTATGTAATATTTTGTACTTTAAGCCGCCTCCCGTGCGGAAGGCGCTTTTTATCCGCGGCATGATGGGAGCGGATTTCGGCGCGAGGGCCGAAATCCGCTTGTATGCGAGGGTGAATATGTTGATCGTCAGATCAGGGTGACGAGGACGTTGTCCGACACGTCGCGCCGCAGGGCGATGACCGCGCCTCGGACGAGATAGGCGCACGGGTTGCCGAAGGGGCTGGCGTAAAGCGGATGAATCTCCGTGCCGTCGACGACGCCGAGGTCAAGCAGGCGTTTCCTCTCGGCGCCGGAGCAGGTCAGGGCCGACACGCGCGCCGGCGTCCCCATTGGGATTTTGCTCAGTGGAATCGGTTTCACGTTCATTCCTCCGTTAGATGCGGGAAAGTTTCCCTACGCTAATATATGGCGCATCGACGCCGGGTGTGCCGAATAGACTATACAAAGGAGGAGGAAGAAAAAAGTGGATTTGGAGAAGAACCGGCCGTATAAAACGGTGCGCGGCTACCAGATGGAAAGCAAAAAATCCGGCGAGCTCACGTCCGCCCTGGAGGACTATCTTGAGATGGTCTACCGCCTGTGCAGCGAAAAAGGGTACGCGCGGGTGGGGGAGCTGGCGGAGACGATCGGCGTGCGCCCGCCGTCCGTCTCAAAGATGATGGCGAAGCTCTCTGAGCTGGGGTATATCGACAGCGAGCCGTACGACAGGATACGCCTTACGCCCGCCGGCAGGGAGAAAGGGAGCTTTCTCTATTCGCGGCACGAGACCGTCGCGCGCTTCCTCCGCCTCATCGGGAGCGAGAGCCTGCTTGAGGAGACGGAGCTCATCGAACACGCCCTGTCTCCCCACACCGTCCGGCAGCTGCGCGCTCTCGTGGAGTTTTTCGAGCGGGACGAGACGCTCCTGCGCCATTTTGAGTCGTTCCGCCAAAAGCACCGGTCGAAATAGGCGCGCCGCCGCGCGCGCATGATTCAGCAGGCGCCGCATAACGCGGCGCCTGCTTGTTTTTGCGCCGGGGGCATGAACACAGGGGAAGGGGGCTTCATACACTGAAGTGGCGGCGCCTTTGAGGGGTCACCGCCGTGACTGAAAACGCTTGCGTCGGGGCCGCTTTGACCCCAAAGCCGCGTTGTGCGGATAAGCAATGCTGGAGGTAAGTTATGAAATCCGATTATCGCTTTAGCAGTTGGAAATATGCCGATGAGTGCGGTGCCGACGGGATGAGAATGAAAATTTACTCCCCGTCTTATGATAAAAGCTGCTATGAGCCCCTGCGCTTTAAAAAGCAGGATTTCTGTTGCGAAAAGAAGCCGGAGTTCCCCTGCTTTGAGAAGAAGCCTTGCTGGGACCACAAGCCCGAATATCCGTGCTGGGATCATAAGCCGGAGTTCCCGTGCCGGGAGCAAAAGCCGGAGTGCCCGCACTTTGAAAAGAAACACTGCCCGAAGTGCTTCCCCTGCTTCTGCTGCCCCTGCCGGTTCAAGTTCCCGTACCCGTGCCCGATGTATAAGCCGGTAAACACACTGCCGGACGGCGTGCCGATTGACGGCGCTTTCCCGCCCGGCGGACCGCAGCCCGTATAATTAAAAGACATCGCTTCGGCGATGTCTTTTTTTATGCCGGACAGCGCCCGTTAACCGACGTGGCGCATCGTTCATAAACTGGAGAGGACGGCACATATCCAACATCGCGCTCTTTGCTTTTGGACGAACGCGTGTCGTCTGCAGCGCTACACACACGAAACAATCCAAGTGATAACCGCAATTGCGGATTACGGTGCTTTTCAGCTGGAGGTAAATATATGAGAGACTATTGGAATCCTTATTGGGATTATGATTGGGGGCGCGGCTGCTATTGCGATTGGCATCTTTCCAATTGGAATTACCCCGATCCAAGAACGGCGGCGGCGCAGAGAAATAACGTATCCGATGTACAAATGAATGTCCACAAACACTTCTACGGATGCTATAGCTGCCAGTACTGGCCGTGCTGCCCGTTCCCGTGCCCGCCGGGACCGCCCGGCCCGCCGGGACCGCCCGGTCCGCAGGGCCCGATTGGCCCGCAAGGTCCCATCGGCGCGCCCG
>JAAYMC010000129.1 GCA_012521555.1 Clostridiales bacterium | reverse complement strand
GTAAGCCCCATGCGCCGCTCGGTTAGAGCAAGCACCCGCGGCGCGCGCGGGCGTAAACCCAGACGGCAGGCATCAATTTCCCCGGCTCGGCGGGGCAAGCACCCTTACATCGCGCGCGGGCGTAAACAGGCGCGCCGCCTTTATGTTTTATGCCCTTTAAGTAAGTAAACGGGTACGCCTTTTTCGCCTGCGCGCCGCGCTGCCGGAGGAGACAGCGCCGGATGACAATGTTGAAAGTCCCGCCGGTGTCGCGCAGGGCTCTGCGAAAGACAATAAAAAACGGCTGCCCTGAGCAGCCGTTTTTGTTTTCGCTTATTCTTTCTTTTCGGAACCGTCTCCAGACGCAAGCTCCTGTTCGATTTCCTGAAGGATTTTCAGGTCCGTCTTGTCGGTAAAGGTGAGCTTCTCGTACATATCCGGCCTTCTCAGGCGCGTGCGCAGGATTGACTGCTTGCGCCGCCAGCGGCGGATGTTCTCGTGGTGCCCGGAGAGCAAGACCTCGGGCACGCGCCGGCCGTTCCACACTTCCGGGCGCGTGTACTGCGGGTATTCCAGTAGACCCGCCCAGTGGCTCTCGTTTTCAAAGCACTCCTCGTCGGCCAGCACGCCGGGGACGAGCCGGCAGACGGCGTCCGCCACCGCCATGGCGGGGATTTCGCCGCCGGTGAGGACGAAGTCGCCAATGGAGATCTCCTCGTCCACGCACTCCTCGATGAACCGCTCGTCCACGCCCTCGTAGTGGCCGCAGACGAGGATGAGGTGGTCGTACTCGTTTTTCAGGCGCACCGCGTCGGCCTGCGTAAAGACTTTTCCGGCGGGGGACATGTAGATGGTGTGCACGCGCCGTCCCGCCTCGCGGCAGATATGCTCCCAGCAGGCGTGCAGGGGCTGCGCCATCATGACGCACCCGCGCCCACCGCCGTAGGGGTAGTCGTCCACCTGCTTTTGCCGGTGGGTGGTGTAGTCGCGGATCTGGTGGCACACGATCTTGATGATCCCGCGCTCCTGCGCCCGGCCGAGGATGCTCTCGGAGAGCACATCGCCGACGGTTTCGGGGAAAAGTGTCATGATGTCGATTCGCATTACATTCCCTCAATCAGCCGAAAAACGATTTTCCCGCCTTCGATATCAATCTCCCGCACAAACTCCGGCACCGCCGGCACGAGGATTTCGCGCGCGCCCTGAATGACGTACACGTCGTGCGGCGCGAGGGTCATCACGTCCGCGATTTTGCCGAGGCGCTCGCCCGTCTCTTCATCCACGGCGTCAAGACCGATGAGGTCGACGATGAAGTGCTCGCCTTCCTCAAGCTCCACGTCATCCCGGTCAATCCAGATGACTTTGTCCCGGAGCTTTTCCGCCTCTTCCACGGTGTTAACGCCGGCCAGCGCCACGATGACGATGTTTTTGTGCACGCGGGAGGAGACGACCTCGTACTGGCGGCCGTCGATAAAGAACCTGTCGAAGGACAGGAGAAAGGCCGGGGAGTTGGCCCAGGGGTTTATGCGGACTTCGCCGCGCAGGCCGTGGGCTTTTGTAATCACGCCAGCCTGAATGAGGTTGTCTTTCATGGAAAGTTCCGCCTTTGCCAGATTCGCGGCAGGGCTCCTTTATTCGACGATGTCGACGGACACGCGCATGCCGCGCCGCTGGGCGACGGAGCGCATGAGGGTGCGGATTTCCTTGGCGACCTTGCCCTGCCGGCCGATGACCTTGCCCATATCGCTTGAGGCCACGCGCAGCTCGTAAACCGTCTCTCCGTTCTCCTCGCGTTCCGTAACGGAAACCGCGTCGGGATTGTCCACAAGATTTTGAGCGATGTAAAGAAGCAGTTCCTTCATAGACGTATCCCCGGCCTAAATGGCACCGGACTTTTTCAGCAGCGCCCTGACCGTATCGGTCGGCTGCGCGCCGTTTTTAATCCAGTACTGGGCACGTTCCACATCCACTTTCAGTTCGGCGGGTTCGGCCAGCGGATTGTCCGTGCCGATTTCCTCGATAAAGCGCCC
>JAAYMC010000128.1 GCA_012521555.1 Clostridiales bacterium | reverse complement strand
TCAGGTCGAACACGCACATGCGCGGGTTTAAGGACGAAAACGGGTCCTGGAAGATGATCTGCATTTTCTTGCGCAGCTCTTTTTTCTGTTTATTTGTCACGTGCGTGATATCTTCGCCCTTGAAGATGATTTGGCCGGACGTGGGCTCGATCAGCTTAATCACAAGGCGGCCCAGCGTCGATTTGCCGCAGCCGCTCTCGCCGACGACGCCCAGCGTGTCGCCCTCGTTAATCGTAAAGCTCACGCCGTCGACGGCGTGCAGCATCCCCGCCGGGTTTTTGAAGTATTTTTTTAGGTTTTCAACCCTCAGCAGCTCGGCCATCTTACAATTCCCCCTTTTCGACCCGCAGGCACCTTACGTTGTGGCCCGGCTCCACGCTCATCAGCCCCGGCTGGATGTTCGCGCACTCTTCCGTGGCGTGCGGGCAGCGCGTGTGGAATTTGCAGCCGGAAGGCAGATTGGCCGGGTCCGGCATAAGGCCCGGAATCGGGGTGAGCCGGTCCACGTCTTTCGTCAGGGAGGGGAGGGACGCGAAGAGCCCCTTTGTATACGGGTGGCGGGCGTTCCGGAATATGTGCTCCAGCGTGCCGTTTTCGACAATCTCGCCGGCGTACATGATGACGACCTCGTCGCAGATTTCCGCGACGATGCCAAGATCGTGGGTGATGAGCAGCATGGACGTGTCAAACTTCGTCTTCAGGTCGCTCATCATCTCCAGCACCTGCGCCTGAATCGTCACGTCAAGCGCCGTCGTCGGCTCGTCCGCGATGAGCAGCTTCGGGTTGCAGGCTAAAGCCATCGCGATGATGACGCGCTGCTTCATGCCGCCGGAGAACTGGTGGGGGTATTCGCTGCCTCTTGCCGCGGGAATGCCGACCATCTCGAGCATTTCCTTGCTGCGCTCCATGGCTTCCTTCTTGCTGCAGCCCCCATGCTCGTAGATGACCTCGGCAATCTGCTGCCCGATGCGCATGATGGGGTTGAGCGCCGTCATGGGGTCCTGGAAGATCATGGAGATTTCGCTGCTGCGGAGAAGCCGCATGTCGTGGTCTGTGGCCTTCAGGAGATCCTTGCCCTCAAAGAGGATTTCCCCCGCGGCAATTTTCCCGGGAGGCGTCGAAATCAGGCGCATGATGCTCAGCGCCGTCGTCGTCTTCCCGGCGCCCGTTTCGCCCACGAGGCCGACGGTCTTGCCGGCGTCGATTTTAAGGTCGATGCCGTTGACGGCGCGGATGACGCTCCTGCGGGTGGTGTACTGGACGTGAAGCCCTTTTATTTCAAGCAGACTCATATCGTCACCACCCCTAATCTTTCAGTCTCGGGTCGAGCGCGTCCCGCAGCGCGTCCCCGAAAAGGTTAAAGCCGAGAACCGTCAGCGTGATGAACAAGGCCGGGAACACGATAATGGGCCAGAAGTCGCGGATAAACGGCCGCCCCGCGTTTAAGATGGAGCCCCATTCGGGCGTCGGCGGCTGAACGCCAAGCCCGAGGAAGCTCAGGCCGGAAATCTGCATAATCCCGCCGCCGATGGACATGGTGGCCGTCAGCAGCAGCGGCGCGATTGCGTTCGGAATGATGTGCTTGAAGATAATCCGCAGGTTGCTGGAGCCCGTCGCGATGGCGGCTTCGACGTATTCGTTGCCCTTTATGGACATCACCGTCGCGCGCATGAGCCGGGCGCTTGGCGGGATGCCGGCAAGGGAGATGGCAAGGACCGTATTAAACGGGCCGGTGCCAAGCGCCGTCGAGATGGCGATTGCGAGCAGGAGGCCGGGAATCGCCATTACCACGTCGAGAATCCGGCTGATGATAATGTCGAGCTTCCCGCCGAAATACCCCGATATGGCGCCGATGGCCAGGCCCGCGACGCAGGACAAAACCGTGCTGAAAAAGGCAATCAGCAGCGAGATGCGCCCGCCGTACAGCAGGCGGCTCCAGATGTCCCGCCCGAAATTGTCCGTGCCCATGATGTGCTCGCCGCTCGGGAACGCAAACTTGTTCGTCAAGTCCTGATAGGCCGGGTCGTGCTTTGTAAACAGCGGCGCGAAAATGACAAGAATCAGCAAAATAGCGACAATC
>JAAYMC010000127.1 GCA_012521555.1 Clostridiales bacterium | reverse complement strand
TAGGGGTGCGTGCGGGTCAAAGCGCCCGAATTCGTCCCGCCCGGTAAAGACGCCGGCGCGGTAGAGCGCGTAGACGGCGGGGCCGTACGCGTCGTCGAGGCTGACGTCGGGGATGGCGCCGTCCGCGACCGCGTTGACCGGCGCAAGGCAGGAGGCGGGCAGCGCGCGGTAGATCATCTCCGCGAAGGCCGCGCGGGTGACGGCAAGGCCGGGCTGCTGCGGCGCGGCCGAGAAAATGCCGCTTTCGACGGCGTAGTCTATGTACGGCTTATACCACGGGTCCGCGGCGGGAAAATCGGCTTTGCCGGTGCGCGTCAGAGAGGAGAGGATGGACGCGACTTTCGCCGCTTCGGCGACCGACATGACGCCGTCCGGCGCGAAGCGGCCGCCTCCGCGCCCGTCCATCAGGGCAAATTCGTAGGCAATCTGAACGGACATGGCGTACCAATCCGTGTAGGAGACGTCCTGAAACTGGCCCGTCGTATACGCGCGGACGGATACGATTTCGAACGCTTCGGGCGCGGCCGTTTCCTCGGTTTTGGCCGCCGCCCGGGCGGGCGGAATGAGAGCGGCGGCGGCGACGGCCGCCACAAAAAAGACAGCAAGGCGCTTGAACATGTCCGTTCCTCCGAATCTATGGCAAACGCGAAGCGCGCGCTCCGCGAGGAAATAGGCAAAAAAAACATCCGTTGGAGAAAAACTCCACCGGATGTATTATACAGCGTTTAAGGCGGCAAAACAAGGACAAAAGTACCTTGCCGGGAAAAACATCCCAGGCGGCGGCAGCATTATGCTCAAACGCGCGAGCGCCGGCTTCTTACTCAGCCCGACCATTCAGAAAGCGCCGCGCGGCAACTGAATTGCCGTCAGGGATGGCGCAAAGCGGCGGCGTAAGTTTTGTTGGAAACGGGTATGAGGCTGGGTTCAAAGGCTGTTTCCCTTTGAGCGCTCGTCCTGCATATCGCCGCGGGGCTGTCGCCGGCCGCGCGGGTATGCACTATGCGGCGGCAGGATTTGACATCCGGGCGGGGCATATCACACCCTGCCGCGCCGCAGCTTCCTGGCCTCCCGCGCGAGGGTGTCGACGAAGTAATCGACCTCCTCGATGGTGTTCTCAAAAGAAAAACTCACGCGCAGAGCCCCGTCGATGACGGCGGGCGGCAGGCGCATGGCCTCGAGGACGTGGCTGCGCGCGCCCTTTTTGCACGCCGAGCTTTTCGACGCGCAGATGCCCGCCGCGTCAAGGACGTTGAGGAGCACCTCGCTCTTATAGCCGGGGAGGGAAAAGCTTAAAATATAGGGGCTGCCGCCCTGCGAGATAATCACGGCGTCGGGGAAGGCCTCCTGAAGGCGCCGGGCGGCATGGCTGTAGAGCGCCTCGGCGCGCGCGACAGCTTCGTCTTTCCGCTCGAGGGCGAGCG
The DNA here is from genome assembly GCA_012521555.1 of Clostridiales bacterium. Taxonomy (GTDB): domain Bacteria; phylum Bacillota; class Clostridia; order Oscillospirales; family Oscillospiraceae; genus Sporobacter. Next base: position 9,390 of record JAAYMC010000127.1, on the reverse strand, counting down.
AGACGGCTTCGGCAAAGCCGGCGATGGCGGGGAGGGACTCCGTGCCCGGGCGCATGGCGTTTTCCTGCCCGCCGCCGCGCAACAGGGGCGGCAGGCGCACGCCGCTTTTCACGTACAGGGCCCCCGCGCCCTTCGGGCCGTGGATTTTATGGGCGCTTATGGTGATAAGGTCCGCGCCGAGGGCGCGCGCCGTAAAGGGGATTTTCATAAAGCCCTGGACGGCGTCGCAGTGGAGCAGCGCCTTTGACCGGCGCGCGGCAAGGACGCGCGCCATCTCGGGGATGGGGTTTATCGCGCCCGTCTCGTTGTTGACGAGCATGAAGCTGCAAAGGACCGTGTCCTCCCGCAAAGCGGCGGAGAAATCGTCGACGGAGATGCGCCCGTCCTTACCCGGGGAGAGGAACGTCACATCCCACCCCTGCGCCTTGAGGTGCTCGAGCGGGCGGCGGACGGCGTCGTGCTCGGCGGCGGAGGAGATAATGTGCCGCCCGGCGTGCTGCATGAGCCGGGCGGCGCCGAGGATGGCCCAGTTGTCCGCCTCCGTGCCGCCTGACGTAAAAAACAGCTCCTTCGGGCTTGCGCCGAGGGCGGCGGCGATGGTCTCGCGGGCGTCGTCGAGGCGGCGCCGCGCGCGGCGGCCTAAAAAGTGGGACGAGGAAGGGTTGGCAAAGTCCCTGAGCATCACGTCGGTCATCACGGCGGCCACCCGCTCGTGGACGCGCGTGGTGGAGGCGTTGTCAAAATAAACGGTCATGGCGATACCTTCTTAAGACACTTGCGCTTGCAGCTTTGCAGCGCCGGTGGTATAGTTAAAAATTAATCTCATTCATTATAAACCGCTTGAGCATACCCACGCAAGGGGAGGGCGAGGACAATCAAGGTTTGCTTTGAAACGCTCGGATGCAAGGTCAACCAATATGAGACGCAGGCCATCGCCGCGCTTTTGCGCGAGCGCGGGCACACCATCGCGGAGCCCGGGGAGGGGTGTGACGCCATCGTCGTCAACACCTGCGCGGTGACGGCGGAGAGCGGGCGCAAGTCCCGCCAGGCCGTCCGGCGGCTGCGGCAGATCGAGCCGAACGCCGTCGTCGCCGTCTGCGGGTGCTTCGCGCAGGTCAGCCCCGAGGAAATCCGCGCGCTGGGCGTGGACATTATCGCCGGAAGCGGCGACCGCGCGGGGCTTGTCGACGCGCTGGAAAAAGCCGTCCTCGCGCCGAAAGAGGAAAAGCGCGCGCCGGCAGAGTACCTCGACGACGCCCTCTCCCGCCGCGCCTTCGAGTCCCTCCCCGCCGGAGGGGGCCTCGGGCGCACGCGCGCGATGCTCAAGATTCAGGACGGCTGCTCGAATTTCTGCGCCTACTGCATCATCCCGTACGCCCGCGGGCCGGCGCGCTCGATGCCCCTTGAGCAGGTGATCCGCGAGACGCGGCGGCTGCGCGACGAAGGCTACCGCGAAATCGTGGTAACAGGCATAGAAATCTCGTCATACAGTGATGACAATCAGGGCGTCTCGCTCCTGGACGCGCTTACAGCCATCTGCCGCGCCGCTTCTCCCGCGCGCGTGCGCCTCGGCTCGCTCGAGCCAAGGACGGTCACGCCGGAATTTGTGGAGACGGCAAAGAGCCTGCCCAACCTGTGCCGCCACTTCCACCTCTCCCTGCAGAGCGGGTGCGACGCGACGCTGCGCCGCATGAGGCGGCGGTACACCACGGCGCAGTTTTACGATGCCGTTCAGAGGCTGCGCGAAGCCTTTCCGCTTTGCGGCGTCACGGCGGACCTCATCGTCGGCTTTCCCGGCGAGACGGAGGAGGAATTTGGGGAGACGCTCGGCTTTATCCGCCGCTGCGCCTTTTCGGGCATGCACATCTTCCCCTACTCGCGCCGCCCGGGGACGCCCGCCGCGTCGATGCCGGGCCAGCTCGACAGGAAGACGAAAAAACAGCGCGCCCAGATTGCCGCCAAGGTCGCCGATGAGATGAAGCAGGCGTTTCTGAGAAGCTGCGTCGGCGCCGAGACGCAGGTGCTCTTCGAGACGGAGGAGGGCGGGTATTCATCCGGCCACGCGGATTTTTATGCCGAAGTGCGCGTTTTGGGCACGGGACTTGCCGGTTCGCTGCGCCGCGTGCGCGTCACGGGGACGGACGGCGGCGTATTATCGGGAGAATTATTGTAAAAGCGCGTTTGACATCGGAAAACCGTTATACTATAATTATTAAATACTTTAAGGTAAAACCTTACAGTACAGTGAATTTTTTTATCAGATAGGGTTGGTGCAACGATGTTTACCGAGAGAATATACAACTTTTCCGCGGGGCCGTCCGTCCTGCCACTGCCCGTTCTTGAGCAGGCGGCGGCTGAGATGACCAATTACCGCGGGTGCGGCATGTCCGTCATGGAAATGAGCCACCGGAGCAAAATGTTCATTTCGATTTTCGAGGAGACGAAGGCGGACTTAAAGCGCCTGATGAAGGTGCCCGACACGCATGAAATCATCTTCATGCAGGGCGGCGCCACGCTGCAGTTTGCGGCCGTCGCGATGAACCTCATCGGCAAAACGGGCAAGGCCGACTACGCCATCACGGGCAACTTCGCCAAGAACGCGATGAAGGAAGCGAAAAAGTACGGCGAAGTCCATATCGCCGCTTCCTCCGAGGATAGAAACCACACCTACATCCCCTCGCAGGACCAGCTGATCATCTCGCCGGACGCGTCGTATTTCTACTACTGCGCCAACAACACCGTCTACGGCACGGAGTGGAAATACGTCCCCGAGACGGGCGGCATTCCGCTGGTGTGCGACATGTCGTCGAACATCCTCTCCAAGCCCGTCGACGTGTCGAAATACGGCGTCATCTTCGCGGGCGTCCAGAAGAACATGGCCCCGGCGGGCATGGCCGTCGTCATCATCGACAAGGCCCTTCTCGGCAATGAGTTGCCCATTACGCCGAAGCTGATGAGCTACAAGGTGATGGTTGACGAGGATTCGATGCCGAACACACCCCCGTGCTACACCATCTACATGCTCGGCCTCGTGCTCAAATGGCTGGATAAGCAGGGCGGCGTTGAAGGCATGGAGAAGCTCAAGATTGAGAGAGCCAGGATTCTCTACGACTTCCTCGACGAAAGCGCCATGTTCATCGGCTGCGCCGAGCGGGAAGCCCGCAGCGACATGAACGTCACCTTCCGCACCGCGTCGAAGGAGCTTGACGAAAAGTTCGTCAAGGAAGCGGCGCAGGCCGGTTTTGAAAACCTCAAGGGGCACCGCAGCGTCGGCGGCATGCGCGCGTCCATCTACAACGCCATGCCGGTTGAGGGCGTGAAGGCTCTCGTCGAGTTTATGAAGGATTTTGAGGTAAAAAATAAGCTGGGAGTATGACCATGTACAAGATAAAGACGCTCAACAGCATTTCACACGTGGGGCTTGAAGCGCTTGACAAAACGCGCTACGTCGTATCCGACGAAATCGAAAACCCGGACGCCATTTTGGTCCGTTCCGCCAAAATGCACGACTACGAAGTCAATCCCGAGCTTCTGTGCGTGGCCCGCGCGGGCGCCGGCACGAACAACATCCCGGTGGAAAAGTACGCCGAGATGGGCATCGTCGTGTTCAACACGCCGGGCGCCAACGCCGAGGCGGTCAAGGAGCTGGCAATCTGCGCCCTGCTGCTCGCCTCGCGCAACATCGTCGGCGGCATCGAATGGGTCAGGAGCATCGCGGACAAGGGCGACGAAGTCGCCGCCCTCGTGGAAAAGGGCAAGGCGCAGTTCGTCGGCCCTGAGATTAAAGGCAAGACGCTCGGCGTCATCGGCCTCGGCGCCGTCGGCGCGAAGGTGGCGCACGCGGCCGTCGCGCTGGGGATGACGGTGTACGGGTACGACCCGTACCTCTCCGTCGACGCGGCGTGGCGGATGTCGTCCGAAGTGCGCCACGCGAAGGACATCGACACCATCCTCAAAAACTCCGACTACATCTCCATCCACGTCCCCTACCTTGAGTCGACGCACCACATGATCTGCGCGTCGAACATCTACAAGATGAAGAGGGGCGTGCGCATCATCAACCTGGCCCGCGCCGAAATCGTCTGCGACGACGACATCATCAAAGCGCTCGACGAAGGCCACGTCGCCTGCTATGTGACGGACTTCCCCAACGGGAAAACGGCGGGCCACCCGAAGGTTATCCCCATCCCGCACCTTGGCGCCTCGACGCCCGAGAGCGAGGACAACTGCGCCTACATGGCCGCCAAGGAAATCAAGGAGTACATCGAAAACGGGAACATCATCAACTCCGTCAACATGCCCGCGGCCTACCTGCCGCGCACGGGCGATAAGCGCATCTGCGTCATCCATAAAAACGTGCCCGACATGATCGCGAAAATCACGGCCGCCGTCTCCGGCGCGGGGCTGAATATCGAGAACATGATCAACGCCGGGACGAAGGGCCGCGCCTTCGCCTACACAATGATCGACGTGCCGGCCATCCCGGCCGGCCTGGAGGATAAAATCCGCGCCGTGGAAGGCGTGGTGCGCGTCCGCACAATCCGATAACAGAGCTGGTCAGAACCAGCGGAGGGGTTTCCATGAAAAACGTGCTCTTAATCGTAAACCCCCATTCCGGAAGAGGACTGTCCAAAAACGCGCTCGGCGTCATCGTCTCCTCGTTTTGCGAGGCGGGATACGGCGTGTCCGTGTATACGACGCACAGCGGCTCGTGCACGGAGCTTGCGGAAAAGTACGCGCCGGAATTCGACCTCGTCGTCTGCGTCGGCGGGGACGGGACGCTCAGCAACGTCGTCTCCGGCCTGATGAAAGTGGAAAACCGCCCGCCCGTGGGCTATATCCCGTCGGGGACGGCAAACGACGTGGCCACCACCCTCGCGCTGTCGCGGGACCCCAGGATTGCCGTCGCCTCCGTCATCAACGGGCAGCCGACGCCGATTGACGTCGGGCGCATGGGCGAGCAGTATTTTACTTACGTGGCCGCTTTCGGCGCCTTCACCGGCGTCTCCTACAAGACGAAGCAGAGCGCCAAGCGCGCGCTGGGTCACCTGGCGTACGTCCTCGGGGGACTGGCCAGCGTGAAGGAGGAGATCAAGCCGCGGCACACGGTTGTCGAGTACGAAGGCGGGACGATTGAGGGCGATTTTCTCTTCGGCGCCGTCACGAACTCCACGTCCATCGCCGGATTCGTGCGGCTGGACAACAGGCAGGTGGACCTCGCCGACGGCGTGTTTGAAATCATCCTCGTCCGCCGGCCCGTCACGGCGGCGGACCTGGCCGGTATTATCGACAGCATCGTCAAAAAGACGTACAACAACGACAACGTCCTGCTCTTCCACGCGAAAGAAGTCGTGTTCCGTTTTGACGAAGACGTGGAGTGGACGCGCGACGGGGAGGACGGCGGCGTGCACAGGACGCTGCGCATCGTCAACAACCCTCGGGCGATAAAAATGATGCTCTAGCCTCTCAAGCGGTTCACAGCCTCAAGCTGTGAACCGTTTTGTAAGAGGCAGATTAGAAACGGAGTTTATGAAAATGACCGTCAACATTCTGGCCGTAGGGGATATCTGCGGCGCTCCGGGCCTGAAGGTTCTCAGCCGGAGCCTGCGCCCGTTCATTGAGGAAAACGAAATCGCCTTTACCGTCGTCAACGGGGAAAACGCGGCGAACACGGGCCTGACGCCCGAAAACGCCGAGACGATTTTCCGCGCGGGCGCGGACGTCATCACGCTCGGCAATCACACGTGGGGCCGGCGCGAGATTTTGGACTATCTCGACAAGTCCCCCTCCATCCTGCGCCCGGCCAACTTCGCCCCGCAGACGCCGGGGCGGGGCTGGGGCGTGTTCGAGACGGCGTTCGGCGACGTGTGCGTCATCAACCTCATCGGGCGCTGCAATATGCCCTTCGGCCCGGAAAACCCGTTCTTTGAAGCCGACCGCATCCTGAAAAAAGTGAGCACGCCCCTTATCCTCCTCGATTTCCACGCGGAGGCCACGAGCGAAAAGCTCGCCATGGCGTACTACCTCGACGGGCGCGTTACCGCCCTGTGGGGCACCCACACGCACGTGCAGACATCCGACGCCGGCGTGTTCCCCCGCGGAACGGGGTACATCACAGACCTCGGCATGACGGGCGCGGCGCGCTCCGTAATCGGGATCCGGCCGGACCAGTCCGTGTCCATGTACCTCGGCAACCCGCCGCAGCGGTTCGAGGCGGCGGACGGGCCGGGGAAGATGGAGGGAGCCGTCTTCACTATCGATACGGAGACGGGGCGGTGCGTCTCCGCGCGCGCCTTCAGGCTGGAGGGCCTTTCGTGAAGCGGGCGCTTGTGACGGGCGCCTCCCGCGGCATCGGCGCGGCATGCGCGCGGGCGCTCCATCGCGACGGGTACTTCGTCGGCATAAACTACCTTCAGTCGAAAGAGAAGGCGCAGCGCCTGGCGGAGGAAATCGGCGGCGTCGCGCTCGCGTGCGACGTGGCCGACCCCGAAGCGGTGCGCGCGATGTTTGATCAGTTCGGGGGCGCGGACGTGCTCGTCTGCAACGCCGGCGTGGCGATGAGCGGGCTTGTGACGGACGGGGACGATACGAGCTGGCGGCGCGTGCTGGACGTAAACCTCGCCGGCGCGATTGCCTGCTGCCGCGCGGCGGTCCCCTATATGGTGCGCAGCAAGAGCGGGCGGATTATCCTCATCTCCTCGGTGTGGGGCGTGTGCGGCGCGTCCTGCGAGGCGGTGTATTCCGCGTCCAAGGCGGGGCTTGTGGGACTGACCCGCGCGCTGGCAAAGGAGCTCGGGCCCTCGGGCATCACCGTCAACTGCCTGGCGCCGGGCGTGATTGACACGGATATGAACGCCTGCTTTTCGCCGGAGGATATGGCGGCGCTTTGCGGAGAGACGCCGCTCGGGCGCGTCGGGCGCGCCGAGGACGTGGCGGAGCTTGTGGCCTTCCTCGCGTCGGACAAAGCGGCGTTTATCACCGGGCAGGTCATCGGCGTCGACGGCGGGTTCGGGTTATAGAAAGGAAAACAAAGCGGCGCGGCCGTCCGGCCGCGCCGCTTTTCGTTTTTCCGGATGTACACCGTGCTCTTTTTGCCCTATAGAACATGAAAGATTTGACTAAACCGCCGCTGCGCCTAATAGTGCTTGGACTTGCGCAGGCGCATGTGGAACGAGCGCCGGTGCAGGCGCAGTTCCTCCTGCTTTCTGCGGTAGTTTTCAATGACGATGTCATACCGCCGCACGGCCGCCGCCACGGCGTCCTCCCATGAGACGTAGACCTCCCGCATCGCGTTTTGTCCGAGACGCGGCGCGAGGGCGGGATCCTTGAGCGCCGTTGTCACGGCCCTTGCGAGGGAGTCGGCGTTTTCGTCGATGAGAAGCGCGTTTTGCCCGTCTGTCATCCCCTCGGCCGCGGAGCTGCCGCGCACGAGGACGCTCGGAAGGCCGCAGGCGGCCGCTTCCAGCACCACGATGGGGCGGTTGTCGAACGTGGAGGGGAGAAGGAAGAGTTCCGCGAGGCTGTAGTAGGCGCGAAGCGTCTCCCTGTCCCGCTCGGGGCCGGCGAAGATGCAGCGGCTGGCGATGGGGAGTGAGGCGGCGTAGGACTTTATCTCCTCGAAATCGACGCCCTCGCCGACGAACACCATTTTGAAATCGTACCCGTCGCGGGCGGCGCGTGTCAGCCCGTCGAGGATAATCCGGATGCCCTTGTACCAACGCATCCGGCCGACGAAGAGGAAGACGCGGTCGCTCTCCGAAAGGCCGAGCTTTTTCCGCAGGGCGCCGACCGCCTCCTTCGGGGCCTTGCCCCGCGGGAAATCGACGCCGTTTGTCATCACGACGTACTCGCCCTTGTAGCCGATTTTGCGCAGGTTTTCGCCGCTGCCGCGGCAGACCGTCCACACCTCGTCGCAGGCGTTGACGTTGCCGAGCATCATCCTGATGGCGGCCGACTGAAGCAGCTCCGAGTCAAAGACCTGCGCGATGTCCACATCGAACTTCGTGTGGTAGGTGAGGACGACGGGGGCTTTTGCGGCCGTGCGCAGGGAACGGGCGAGGAGCGTGGAAATCATGGGGCAGTGCGCGTGGATGATATCGGGCCGGTAGGACGCGAGCTTTTGTATCGTGGCCGGGGCAAACGGCAGCCCGGCGCGGTATCCGAAGATCTTCGTCATGTCGATGCTCGGGTAGCGCACGACGGGGAAGGGGAAGTCGTCCTGCGCGCCGGGGTAGCTCGGCGTCCCCACCACGGCGGCGCCGTGGTTTTTTTGAATGAGCATGGCGTAATTCAGGACGGTGTTGGCTACGCCGTCGAGAACCGGGGGAAAGGAGTCGTTGAGCAGGCATACGCTCAGTTTTCCGTCCATTAATCGGCCTCCACTCATTGTTTTTCGGGAAAATGCGCCTTGCGCGATGGATTTGTCTGCTTCTTGACAAGGCTATGGCAAGGTGCTAGTATACTCTATGTTCCTTTTTTGCGGGAACATGAATCAAAGAAGAAAAAGCGCTTTTGCGCCGGTGTGGCGGAACTGGCAGACGCCCGGGACTTAAAATCCTGTGAGGGGCGACCCTCGTACCGGTTCGATTCCGGTCACCGGCATGTTATCCCTCGGCATTATTATAGCCGGGGGATTTTTAGTCTTTAAACTGTTTTTTAACGTGCGTCCCGTCGCAAAACGGCATGTTTTTGCTCTCCCCGCACCGGCAGAGCACGACGCGGTTGCGCGTTTCGTACATCGTCCCGTCCGCCGACTCGATGGGAATGCCGCCCTTGACGAACAGCCCGCAGCTCACTCCCAGCTCCTTATCCTGCAGCACCTCGATGGCCGGCTCGTACTCCGGCTCGTGGAGCGTGCCGTCCGGAAGGACGGCGGTCAGCCGCCCGGCGGGGCACTCGTCGGCCGCGGTGACGGCTTCGCGGCAGCAATTTGGGTCGTCCGACTGCTCCACAAGCTCCCACGCGTCCTTGCCGCCGCGGTGGCAAAAGCGCGCCAGAGCGCAGCGGTGGTCGTCGAGAAGCTCAAGGCGCGGGCCGGTTATCCGCTCGGCGCGCGCGGGATATGGCGTTTTGTCCGCCGTTTCCGTGCCGTCAAACCCGCACGCGGTGTGCGTCCCGTCGCGAAACGGGCTGTTTTTTGTTTTCCCGCAGCGGCACAGGGCGTACGTCTCCTGCTGGGGGAGCGCGCGGCCATCCTCATAGTGATAGTAGCCGCCGTCTTCCACGATGCGCTTTTCATGCAGGGGGACGCCGCCTGTGACGAGGTACGGGCCGTTTTTCAAAATTTTGATTTTAATAACGCCCACTTCCTTTTCGCCAATGGGAACGGTTAACAATAATGATAATACACCGCGCCGTCAAATGCAATGTCGCGCAGGAAGACGCGCCAAT